>DASZXJ010000013.1:0-47111 GCA_035545895.1 Tepidisphaeraceae bacterium
CCATCGAACATTGCCCAGGCCGACTTGAGTGCCCTGGATCAACGCCGCTGCGCCGCTGGTCAGAGCCATCGCCTGGAAGGTCGTAACCAGTGTCAGATGGTCGGTCCATCCAAGTACCGCGACGGCCGCGATCTGCCCGAGGTAGCTGACGACATCTCCGAGAATGGCGCCGCGAAAACGAACATGTGCGAGCATCGCCCGGCGGGTGGTTTCCTGAATCTGCCACAGCAAAAGCGCCGCCGCCGCCCATAGGCCAACATTCATCGGAATGCGCGCAACCAGCGCGGTGATCAGCATGCCAAGCATCAACACCGGCCAGGCGATCATCGTGAAAATCAGGGAGAGACTGGTCAAACGGCCATGCGTTGCGCGATCGCTTAACGCGCCTCGCACGGTCAAGGGATAAATAATCAGCGCAGCCTGCAAACTGTTGAAAAAGAGCATCGGCTCCATCAACGTCCAATAATCGCCGTACTGTCCGCGTAAATTGAGCTGATCAAATTCTCGGAAAAGGATGATATTCACCCCGAAATTGCCGAGGCTGACGACCCCCTGATCGGCGATCGCCCAGATCGACCGCTTCGAATCGCTGGCGAGCGTGCGCACAATATGGGCGCGGCGTCCATGTGCGCGGCGGAGTAAGGCAATCATGTCCGAGAAAAACATCAGATCCTCAAGAGGTAGCCGAGTTAGTTACATCGACTGATTGGACGCGGTGCTGTAAGTTTCGCGGGTTCAACCACTTTGGCATACTGTAGGACAACTCAGTGGGTCCGGGAAAGTCCGCATTCTGGAGAATGCATGAATATGGCATTGCAATATCTGGCAGTTGGCGTGGCGGGATTCTTCGGCGCCATCGCTCGTTTCGCAATCGGTACGCTTTGTGCCTATTGCTTTGGTCCGGGTTTTCCCGTCGGCACGATGATCATCAACCTGTCCGGAAGTTTCTTCCTCGGCTGGTTCTTAACCGCTGCCGGCAACCGGTTCGTGGTAACCGATACACTGAGAATTGCAATAGGAGTTGGATTTGTTGGAGCATACACTACGTTTTCGACCCTCATGTTCGATTCGGCAAGTCTTGCTCGCGATGGTGCTTTGCTGAAAGCCGGATTCAATCTTGCGGGCAGCATGGTACTTGGAATGATCGCCGTGTGGGCGGGAATCACACTGGCATGCAAATGAGCCTGAGTGGTGAACAAATTCTTCTTCGAGTTTACCTGCAAAGCGCGGATCGCGCTCCGCACACGCCAACTTATGAGCGACTGGTAAAAGCTGCCCGCGCTCAGGGAACGGCGGGGTGCACAGTGTTGAAAGGCATTGCCGGCATGATCGGCGATCAATTTCTTCATCCCAAAAGCTGGTCGATTGTCCAGCATGCGCCGGTCATCCTCGAAATCGTCGATACCTCCCAGAAAATTCAGCGATTCATCGAACTGAATGGCCACGATCTTCCGGAAAATGCGTTTTGCACCCTCGAACGAGCGTATGTGACGATGTACCGCCATCGTGCAACGGAAAAACCAAACGACTTTCATTTAGCGGCAATGCTCGCTTCACCACTTTCAACAATCCCACATCTCCAATCAGGTGAGGTTATGACGATCAAAGAAAACGGAATTTTGCTGCGCGTATTTGCAGGATCTTTCGACGCAATTGCCGGCGTGCCCCTGCACGAGAGAATCGTTCAAAAATCAAGGGAGTTCGGTTTAACGGGCGCCGTGGTGCTGCGCGGCACAGAGGGGTTTGGCGCTCACAGTGTTGTTCATAAGCAGGGAATTCTCGACATGTCCACCGACCTGCCCACGGTGACGGAAATCATCGGCACAGAGGCACAAATTCGCCACTTACTTCCTTATCTGGAAGAGGTGGTTAAAGAGGGGATGATTACTCTAGAATATGTGAACATCATAAACCATCGAATGACGAAGTGAATCACAACATATTATTCCATAATCACTTAAGCCAAGATGGCACACCATCGAAAACTTCATCACCAGAAAAATTTCTCTGGGTTTTAACGAAATCTCGTTGCTTTGATATGTCTTAATAGAGCAGGGAAATCTGAATTTGTTGGCGATTTGGGCAGTTTTTGCTAGGATTAAGACGTTGATCAGGGTCAATTCAGCGATTTTCTTGCCTTATTTCCATAATGTTGGAATGCGGTAAAGAAGTTGTTGGTTTGATGGAGTGTAGAGAGGCCAGAAGTTGGCTTCGGTGTATTCGAGAATGGTGTCCAGGCCCGGCTGCGGACCGGTGCGATGGAGGCAGTTATGAAGCGAGCGAGTCGTGGTTTTACATTGGTCGAGTTGCTGGTGGTCATTGCCATCATCGCGGTTCTGGTAGCGCTGCTGTTGCCAGCCCTTGGCAAGGCCAAGCTGGAAGCGGCAAAGGTGTCGTGCGGCAGCAATGTCCGCCAGATTGTTTTGGCTACTTCCAATTTTTGTCAAGACCACAAAGGTGTTCTTCCCGGTGCCGGTAAAAGTTCTTCTGGACAATATCTGGGTTGGATCGCCGGATCAACATGGAACACCAGTGCATTTAAACCCATGCTCGACGGCAAATATTTGGTGACGAATTCGCAATGGTGCCCCGGTCAGCCCGGACAGCTTTATCTTAGCAAACTCAATCTTGGTTCAGCACCGTCCGGCAATTCCGTACATTACAATTACCTTCCTCATCCGGGGTTTGCATGGGATGGTAAATGGTCTATACCCAGTACTTGGCCAACCACCAGTGGCCCCCCCACCGGCACAGTTATGCGATGGCAAACCCTTAACGAAATGCCGAATGACCGGGCAGTTATCACCGATATCGTCTACAGTCAAGCATCAACGGCGCACGTCGACTCCAAGGGTAATGCTTCTTGGAACGTCGGCTATGCGGACGGCAGCGTTCGAGTGGCAACCTCCAAGAACTTGTATGCACAATTGAAGAAGACTGGTCCGTTTTCTAAATGGGAGGCTCAGCTATGTGATGCAATTCGAATCGTTGAACTCCTATCCCAGGATAAAGATGAGAAGGGATCTGGTACGGCTTTTTGGCAAAATATCGGTGGCACAACCGACCAGTTTTACCCTGTCAGGCTCAACGTTGTACCAGACCACTAACCTGTTAAGCCAAACTTGAAAAGAAGGAAGGGCTGGATGAGAGATCCGGCCTTTTCTTTTTTCAACAAGAATTTTTTGCTATACCGTCCAGACGGTATACAATGCGTTCATGTTTAAGGCTGCTGATGAGAACTCACTGCCGGTCCGGGATCGGATTCTTAACGCTGCCGAGCAGATTGTTGCTCGCGATGGAGTGGCCAATCTAACTTTGGACGCGGTGGCCAAAGAAACCGGGGTAAGCAAGGGAGGACTTCTTTACCACTTTCCCTCCAAATCAGCGCTGATTACGCAAATCGTCGAGCGTATGGCCAATCGATGCGAATCGGAGCAGCTCAAGGCCATTGAAGGTCAGCCTCCTCTGCCGGGCTCGTTTACGCGGGCGTACCTTAAGGCGCGTAGCGAAGGCCCCGAGCCGCAGCGCATTCCAATTCAATGTGCCCTTCTGGCGGCAGCCGGCACTGACCCGGAATATCTCAATCCATTTCGCAACCGAGCCCTGCAGTGGCAGGCAAAACTGGAATCTGACGGAATTGATCCCGCCATCGCTACTATTGTTCGGTTGGCGATCGACGCTTTATGCCTTCAGGCAATGCTTGGCATGCCCGTCCCCCAGGGCGAGCTTCGCCAGCAGGTCATGCAGAAGCTCCTGGCCATGACCCATCCTGAAGATTCTGATCAACGCAAGGAATCCGCACCATGATTCGCGCTTTTTTAATTTGCAATGCTCTTTTATGCCTTGTGCTCTTAAGCCAGGGCGGCTGTGACCGTTTGATGGGCAAAGGTCCCGCCACCGCGCCCGCGGCTGCGGCCAATGCGGCGCCTGTCACAGCGGCGGCGGCGTTTTCCCGCGACGTGCCGGTCTATCTCGACGAAATCGGCAAGGTCGTCGCCATGGATTCCGTTGCCGTCGTGCCACAAGTCGCCGGCAAGGTCATTTCCACCCAGGTGGAAGACGGCGCTTACGTAAAGAAGGGCCAATTGCTTTTCGAGATTGATCCTCGCCCGTTCGAGGCGGCCCTCGCGTCGGCCAAGGCATCGCTGGCGCAGAATCGAGCGGATCTCGATTGGGCGCAGGCCGACTTCAAACGCACCGAGGAACTGATGAGCACCAACGTCGTCAGCCAGCTCGAATTCGAACAGAAAAAGAGCGTGCTCGGAGTCGATCAAGCCAAGATCGATGCTTCTCAAGCCGCCATTCAAATGGCGGAACTCAGTCTGGAATACGCAAGGATTCTCGCTCCGATCGAAGGCCGAGCCGGCGCCCGGCTGGTCGATCCGGGCAACGTCGTCAAAGCCAACGAAGGAACGATGCTCGTCATCCAACGCCTTGACCCCATTTATGCCGAATTCACCGTCACGGAAAACGACCTTGGAACCGTCCGCAAATTCATGGCGGATCACGGCATGGAAGTGGGCAACGAAGCCAATCTCGGGCTGAAAGTTGAAGTCGATGTGCCCGCCAATTCCGAACGCGTCATGGCGACCCTGACCAAGGCGATCGCCCAGCCGGCGACGGCGCCCGCGCAAAAACGCGCCGGCACGCTGACTTTCATGGATAACTCGATTCAAGCCGGCTCGGGAACGGTGAAGCTTCGCGCAACTGTCCCCAATTCGGATCACTATTTCTGGCCCGGACAATTCGTCAACGTGCGTCTCGTGCTGACGACCCAGAAGAATGCGGTCCTGATCCCCGCCGCTGCCGAGCAGATCGGCCAGCAGGGGCCTTATGTTTACGTTGTGGGCAACGATCAGACAGCCCAGATGCGGCCGATCGTTCCCGGGCAGCGGCAGGGAGATGCGTTGGTCGTCGAAGGCGGGCTCGCTGCGGGCGAACAGGTGATTACCTCCGGCCATATGCTCGTTCAGCCGGGCAGCAAGGTGATGGTTCTTCCGTCAGCGCCGCCCACGACTCAAATGGCCAGCAGCAAATAAGATTTTAACTTGATGGTGTATTTGTGAATCTCTCCGAACCGTTTATTCGCCGGCCCGTCGCGACCGTTGTCCTCACGATTTCGGCGGTGGTGTTTGGCGCTCTCGCTGTGATCCGCCTGCCGGTGAACGATCTTCCGTCGGTCGATTATCCCGTGATTCAGGTCAATGTCGGTTATCCCGGCGCAAGCCCGGAAACTGTTGCTTCGACGATTGCCACGCCGCTGGAAAAGCAGTTCATGCAGATTCCCGGTCTGGATTTGGTCACCAGCAAAAGCTCCCAGGGATTCTGCCAGTTGAATCTTCAGTTCGTGCTGGAAAAGAACATCGATGCTGCGTCAACCGACGTGCAAGCCGCCATCAGCCGCGCCGGCGGCAGCTTGCCCGCCGATCTCCCCGCCCCGCCGACGTTCGTCAAGACCAATCCAAACGATCAGCCGATTCAATACATCGCGATGACCAGCGACAGCATGACCCAGGGTCAGCTTTATGATCTGGGCAGCACCCAGGTCCAGCAGCGCATCAGCATCATCAGTGGGGTCAGCCAGGTTGTGATTTTCGGCGCGCGGTCGGCGATTCGCGTGAAAGCCGATCCTTCGGCGCTGGCGGCTCGCCAATTGACGATGGACGATCTTGCCTCCGCCATCCGGCAGGGCACGAGCCTGCAAGGCGCCGGGCAGATTGACGGTCCCAATCGCAGTTTCCTTCTGAATCCCGACGCTCAATTGATGAACGCAGCCGGCTATGAGGAACTCATAGTCGGCCAGCAGAATGATGCGCCAGTCCGTCTTCGCGATGTCGCCACCGCGGTGGACAGCGTACAGGACGAGCGATTGAAAATGCGCTTCTGGGCCAAGGGTTACAAAGTTCCTGACGCGACGATCGTGCTGGCGGTCTATCGGCAGGCGGGCGCCAACGCGGTGCAGGTCGCCACGGCCGTTCGAGAACTGCTCCCTGTTGTTCAGCAGCAGCTACCCGCATCCGCCAAGCTCACGCAGATTTACGACCGATCTCAGTCGATCGTCAATAGCGTCGTTGACGTCTCGGAAACGCTCTTCATCGCGTTCGTGCTGGTGGTCATTGTCATCTTCCTGTTCCTCGGCCGAGCAACGGACACGTTGATCCCAGCCGTCGCGCTGCCGCTGTCGCTGCTGCTGACCTTTATCGCCATGAAGTGGCTTGGCTTCAGCATCGACAACCTTTCATTGATGGCGCTGACGCTGGCGATCGGGTTTCTCGTGGACGATGCCATCGTCTTCCTGGAAAACACGGTGCGCCGCATGCAGGAATACGATGAAAAACCGATGCAGGCCGCCATCAACAGCGCCCAGGAAATCAGCTTTACGATTCTTTCGATGACTCTTTCGCTGGGCGCCGTGTTTATTCCGCTGGTCTTCATGAGCGGCCTGGTCGGCCGAATCTTCTTTGAATTCGCAGTGACCATCATCATTTCCATCATGGCGAGCGGCGTGGTTTCTCTGACGCTCACGCCATTGATGTGTGCCCGACTGCTCGCTGCGCGCGGCAAGGATGTAAAGAAAACCTGGGTGGAGCGCGTCATCGGCGGAATCGAACATCATGTGCTTCGCATTTACGGCGACGTGCTCTGGTTCTTCCTTCGATTCAGAATGGCCTCGATCCTGATCTGGATCATCTGTCTGGCGGGCACCTTGTTCTTCTGGACGCGCGTGCCCAAAACGTTCTTGCCGGTTGGCGACAGCTCGTTCTTGTTCGGCGCAATGATTGCCCAGGAAGGCGCTTCGCCCGACCTGATGCACACCTATCAGGAACGCGCCGAGGCCGGACTGCATAGCTATGAAGGCGTTCGCGTGACGTTTACCGCTACCGGCGTCAGCCAGTTCCTCGGATCCAATCAAGGTCTGATGATCGCGTTTCTTGACGATCCGGGTAAGCGTCCCCCGCTGACGACGCGCAATCCTGGAACGGGCCAGACAGCCACCATTCAAGATCCCTCGATCGATCAGGTTGCTTCGTACCTGAGCGGCAATGTCATGGCCAACGTCGGTGGAGCATTTGCCGTGCTCAATCCGCAGCCCGTCCTCCAGATTTCCACTGGCGCTACTCGAAATCTCACGGGAAAATATTCGTATTCGATTTCAGGCATCAACCCCGATGAGGTCTACACCGCCACCAATGCACTCATGGCCAAGCTCATGCCCAAGATCGGCACGATTTTCGACGGCCGAATCGTTCCCGATCTATACGTCCATACACCAAGCCTCAAGATCAATGTCCTTCGCGATCAAGCCAAAACCTACAATGTTTCTTCCTCGCGCATTGAAACTCTTCTGAAAAATGCGTACAGCCAGAACTATGTTTACCTGATCAAGTCAAACCAGGATCAATATCAGGTTATCCTTGAGGTCAACGACAAATCCAAAAACCATCCCGAAGATCTGGGCCTGTTATACATTCGGAGTGACGACGGAAAGAATGTCGTGCCTCTTTCCGCGATTGCCACTTGGGAGCCGACGATCGGTCCGCAGGTGGTCAATCACATCAACCAGTTCACCAGCGTCACGCTGACGTTTAATTTGCTGCCTGGTGTGCCTCTTGAGGAAGCAACCAACTTCATCGAGCAAGCCTCACACGAATCCGTGCCTCCATATTTGCGAGCACAATTTCAGGGCGAAGCATTCGACTTCCAGCAGACCATGTCCAGTCTGGTCGTGCTGATGATCCTTGCCGTCTTCGTCATGTATGTGATCCTTGCCATCCTCTACGAAAGCTATTTGCATCCAATCACCGTGCTGTCCACCCTGCCCACGGCCATGGTCGGCGGTCTGGCGACGCTGTGGGTCTTCCGCACGCTTGGCATGCCGGGAATCGAACTTTCGCTTTATGCCTACATCGGGCTTTTCATGCTTATGGGCATCGTGAAGAAGAACGGCATCATGATCGTGGACTTTGCGATTCAGCGAGTGGCCGAAGGTGAAACCGCCGAGCAAGCCATTCACGATGCGAGCATGGACCGATTCCGCCCGATCATGATGACGACGATGGCCGCCTTAATGGGTGCCGTGCCGGTCGCAATCGGATGGGGCGCCGACGCAGTCAGCCGTCGGCCGCTCGGTCTGGTCATTGTCGGCGGGTTAATCGTCAGCCAGCTCATCACGCTGTTTGTGACGCCTGTCATTTATCTCTACATGGAATTGTTCCAGGAAAAGGTTCTGAATCGAATTCCGTTCTTTGCCGCCCACTACGAGGGGCATGCCATGCACCATGAACACGGCCACAGCGCCCCGATTCCTGATGCCCGGCTTGCCCATGTGCCGGCTGGCGACGGGAACGGCCAATAATGCTATCCTGTTGCTCGCATGAGCAATTCTTCAAAACCCGTCGTGCTGGTGACCGAAGGTTCCGAACCGGGGCCTTTGGCCTGGTTGCGCGAGCATGCAGAGGTTGTCGAAATCGGGTTGGAAGACCCCCGCCTGGATGCCCAGCTCGCGCGGGCTGAGGGAATGGTGGTTCGCACTTATACCAAGGTCACGCCGGCGTTTCTTGCCAAGGCGCCGAAGCTGAAAGTGGTCGGCCGGGGTGGCGTGGGAATCGAAAATATCGACGTTCGCGCCTGCCGAGCCCGAGGCGTCGAGGTCGTCTATACGCCCGACGCCAATACGCTGGCGGTCGGAGATTTCGTTTTCGGCTACGCGATTCAACTGCTTCGGCCCTGGAATTTCTTCCGTGAGCAGGTTTACCCCGCCGCCGAGTTCAAGAAAATCCGCAATACGGTTCGCGGCCGCCAGCTTGATGAACTGACGATCGGCATTCTCGGCATGGGCCGGGTCGGCCGCCGCGTCGGCCACATCGCAGCCGCCGGTTTTGGAATGCGCGTCATCTATAACGACCTGCTTGATGTGCAAAGCCAGCTCACCTTTCTCGCCAAACCTGTTGACAAGCAAACGCTGTATCGCGAAAGCGACATTCTGAGCCTTCACGTCACCATGCTTCCCGGTAATGAAAACCTCGTGGGACCAGAACAAATCTCGCTCATGAAAAAGAGCGCGATTTTAATCAACACCAGCCGCGGAGAAGTGCTGGACGCGCAGGCGCTGGCGGATGCGATTCGCGAAAAGCGCCTCGCCGGGGCAGCCATCGATGTCTTCTGGCCCGAGCCGCCGCAGGCGGGATTTCCCTTGCTGGGTTTGCGAAACGTTCTCCTGACGCCGCATCTGGCAGCGCGCACGGAAACTGCTCTGCAAAACATGAGTTGGGTTGTGCGCGACGTGATGGCGGTGCTTCGAGGAGACAAGCCGCGATACCCTGCGCCGTAAAATGGCTTTTACGCGGCCGACTTCGTCGTCGGTTTGAGACTGAATACTTTGACGCAATTTCGACCACCATGCTTGGCGCTATAGACCGCCAGGTCCGCCGCCTTCATCAGATGTGCTTGCGTCGTCAACGGCCCGCCCGGTTCATACGTCGCCACACCGATGCTGGCGGTGACCGGAATGGTCACTTTCCCCGCCTGCATTGGCTTGGCCGCCATGGCGCGGCGAATGGTTTCGGCGATTGCAGCCGCGACGTTTCTCGGCGTATCGGGCAGCACCAGCACCATTTCCTCCCCGCCATATCGTGCCGCCAGGTCCTGCGGGCGAGCCGCGCTCTGCAGGAGCTTCGAAGACGTCTTGAGCACCTGGTCTCCGACCGGATGACCATGCTTGTCGTTGATCGACTTGAACTTATCCAGATCGATCATCAACAGCGAAAAATGCTTTTTGTTTTTCACCGCGAGCGCGAACTGCTGCGTGAAATACTGGTCAAACATCGCGCGATTGGCCAGTCCGGTCAAGCCGTCCTTCGTTGCCTGTTCCTTCAGGACCTCGTTTTGCTGCGCCAGACGCGTGGCATGGGCCTGCGATTCGAGCGTGATCTCCACCAGCGCTTCGTTGGCTCGCTTTAATATCGCTTCAAATTCAGCGGAAGACCCAATGTTGATCTCGAACAGCGAGGCGACTTCCTTGGTGCGTTCGCCAATTTGCGTGAGCAGCGCGTCGGTTTCGGCCTCGGTCATGTTGTGTCGCTGCGACAAATAATTTCGTACGGCCGCGATCGAAGGAGCGGCATTTTCATCAACAAACACGTCGGCGCAGCGTCCACCGATGCTGACCAGCTCGGTCAGGCTCCGCAATGCCATGTCACTGACTTTTTCCGGTTCATGATGATTGGCAATCGGAGCGCTTAACACCGGCGGCAATTTCCATTGCTGGGCGAGCATCCCGCCCACCTCGGCGTGAGTCATGCCAAGCGTTTCAGCTTCCGAAACATATAGATCCGAATGCGATTTAGCCTTTTGGTACAATTCACCATATTTTTCGCACTCGACCTGGTCGAGCACGAGCATTCCAATATCCATCAGCAGCGCCGCAAGGAAGGCTTCTTCCTGCTGCACGACACAGATCTTGGCCGCCAGTTGGCGAGCCGCGGTCGCGGAATAAATACATCTTCGCCAATAGTGAATGTGTTTGAAACCCTTGGATTTATTTTTGGTCAGGCTCGTCACCAGGGAGAAGCCAAGCACCAGCGTCTTGACCGATTGCAATCCAAGAATGACCAGCGCGTGACTGATCGTGCCGACGTGCTGGCTTCGGCCGTAAAAGCTGGAATTGACCGTCCGAAGAATCTTGGAAGAAAGGGCCGGGTCCTTGGAGATGATTCGCGCGATTTCCGCGATGTCGATATCCGCGCGCTGCGCAAGCTCCAATACCTGCACGGCAATGGAAGGCAGCGATGGCAGATTCGGACAGTTACGAATCCGTTGAACCAGTTGATCGTTCATATGAAGAGACTCTGGGCACCCTGCCCATCCAAACACGTAGCGCCCCCTGCCAATCTTTCCCAAGGAAAGTATCGTCCGAATATTCGACTGACTTGGTCGAAATTAGATATGTGCAAGATCCAGCCAATTATCGGCCTGGAGTGCTTTACTTCAGTGCTTCTTCCACGGCCTCGTGAAGCAGCTTTTCAGTGTCCGGTCCATAACCGGGGAAGGCCTTGAATACCGCCCCATCCTTGCCAATGACGTATGTTATCGGCTTGCGCTCAACCGCCATATATTGGGCGCTGGCTTTGCCGTCTGGATCGAGCAGGACAGGCATTGAAAGGCTATTGGTTTCGACAAACTTTTGAACCTGGGCTTTTTGTTCCTGAACATTTACAGCAAAAACCTGCACGCCTTTAGACGCCATTTCCTTGTGCAGCGCATCAATACGCGGAAGTGACACGAGGCAAGGCACGCACCACGTGGCCCAGAAATCCAGCACGATTACTTTGCCCTTCAGATCGCCAAGCGACACGGCTTTATCCTGCAAATCATTCAAAGTGAACGTGGGCGCCTGCTTGCCCGCCATTGCCATGATCTGCGCCGTAATTGCTTCCTCAGTTTGCGCCGGACCGGCTGGCGCGTCCGGTGGCGGCAGCTTGACCTCCAGCGCATCGGCCGGTGGAACCCAACTAAATGCCGTCTTCACCGGCGCATCTGCAACGGTGCGCGTGTAATCGACCATTACCGTGGCTGCGTTCACCTGAGGCACGCCTTGAGCGGTGAGGTAATGTTTCAAATCAACGGACAACTGGCGCAATAGCCCTGTCTTCGGATCGACGAGCGCATGAATCTCTTGAAGCTGCGATACAAATCGGAGCGATTGATAGCTCGTACCGTCCAAAGTCACATCAGGATCGCGCTCGACCGAATCGGCTCCGCCGGTCAAACTCTGAGCGGCATCTTTGACAAGCATCAGGAGCAGCGATGGGTTTTGCTGTTCCATTTTGGAAGTCAGCGGCGCGGGCAGATCACCCAGTTCGCCACGATCTTTCAGCGCATCCAGAGCAAAGTACCGTTTGGGCTCGGGCAGATAGATGTACAGGTGCTGACCATCAGCCACCACCAACAGGTCGTCCTTCATTTCGTGCTTAAACTTGCCGGGCGATTGATAGGAAGCAGTGAACGAAGTCTTTTCCGACTGCTTTTTGCCCGCGGCATCCAGATGGAGTGTGACACTGCCGGCAAGGTCCAGGGTTTTTGTCTTGGCATAACCATCTCGGAGGGAATCCAGCACGGGTTTGGCGGTATCCGACACCTTGGCTGCTGGCTGAGTGGCGGGCCGGGTGGTTTGCGCAAAGCTCGCCACGCAAATCACCAAGGCAACCAGAAAAGCCGATCGATTGAATGAAAGCTGCATGAGCCTCCGTATGGGTAGTGACCAATGCCCATGATAGGCAGGAATTCAGTCGAATTCATCGCCTCGGAATGTATTGCCAAGGTATGCGCTTCGAACGCCTGGATCGTTAATGATCTCTCTGGGCGTACCTTCCTTGAACACGCGTCCATCGTTGATAATCAGTGCCCGGTCGCAAACCCGCAGGGTCTGGGCGACGTTATGGTCGGTAATTAAAACGCTTTTGCCGAATTCTTCCTTGAGTCGTTTGACTTCCCTCTGCAAATCTTCGACCGCAATCGGATCGACGCCGCTGAATGGCTCGTCCAGGAGAATCAACTTTGGCTGAGTGACCAGCGCCCTGGCGATTTCGAGTTTTCGCCGTTCACCACCGCTTAGAGTATCGGCCTTTTGATTGCGCTGGCGGATCAGTCCGAACTGGCTGAGAAGCTGATCGGCACGTTTCCGTCGCTCGGATTGGGCGATATTGAGCGTTTCGAGAATGGCCATCAAATTCTGCCAAACGCTGAGACGCCGAAAATCGCTGCGTTCCTGCGAAAGATAACCGATTCCGCGGCGAGCGCGTTTGAACATCGGCAGGTGGGTGATGTCGGCCGCATCAAACGCAACTGCCCCGCTGTCGGGCTTGACCATGCCCAGAATCATGCGGAACGTCGTCGTCTTGCCCGCGCCATTTCGCCCCAAAAGACCGACGATTTCGCGCTGGGAAAGGACAAAGCTCACCTCATCAACGACCCGGCGGCCGTTGTAGGATTTAACCAGTTTTGTCGTTTCCAGAAGGTTCATCAATGCCGCGTCCGCGAAACCCCTTGAGATTTTGGGCGGATCATCGCCAAGCACCCAGGAAAATCAAGGCACCTTTCGTTGTGGATAACTCGTGGATAACGACGCAAGTCGTTTGTATGGCCAACGATCCAAACAAATAATGCTAAACATCCCCAAAAATCACGCAAATACGCCGACTACGATTTCAGACTGAACGGTATCGTAATATAATACCGTATAACTTGCTATAAAATATAAACTTACATCACTTGGAACATGCTGCACGCGGCGATTGATGTAATTGGCGGAACAAACTCAAGCGTAGAAAAGTGATTGATTTTGCCCATAAATTCGCGACTACCAGTCCATTGCAAGATCGCTGTGGATAAGCGGTGCTTTCAGCGTAGGACAATCCCCTCTTGACAAGTCCGGTAAATATTGCGTCCTGCCACAACTTGATGGTAACTTGCCAAACTACAAGTCTCGTCCCCCTAGGCATCAGGGAGAGAATTCTGTCCGGGAATGGCTCGGCGGAGTTGTTGGTGCCTGTTGTTTCGGGAGTGGCTGTTCGGCACAGTCTCTCGCACGTCTGAAAGGAGTGGCTCGTATGGCCACTGGAAAAGTTAAGTGGTTCAACGATCAGAAGGGGTTTGGGTTTATCTCCTCCGACCAAGGTGGGAAGGATATATTCGTCCATCATTCTGTGATTGAAGGACAAGGTTTCAAAACGCTGCAAGACGGTGAGAGCGTCGAATACGATGCCGAGGAAGGCCCCAAGGGTTCCAAGGCCACACGCGTTCGCCGAATGGCGCCGGTCGCAACCTAAAGCAGCCGACCATTTCGATAAAATGCAAGAGGCCCGTCGAATGACGGGTCTTTTTATTTGGCAATCACTCCTATCAATGCGCAGCCGCGGCGGGTTTCTTGGCGGCGGGCTTTTCCTTTTCCGGCGGCTTGGTCCACTCTTGCAGCTTCTTGATCGAATCGGGCAAAATCTCCTCCGGCTCCGCCAGGTTCACCAGCCAAGCCTTTTCCCACTCCATCGTCACCCAACCAGAATACCCAATGCCCATCAAGCGAATCAGCAGCTTGCGCACTTGGACATCGCCTTCACCCAGTTTGCAAAAATTCGCGCCCAGCGGCCCGAGTTTCGCATCTTTCACCTGCACATATTGAATCCGGCTATTCAAAAATGGCACGCTCACCGACGGCGGCTCGCCGATCATCGCGGCGTTGCAGACATCCCAGCAGCACGCAATCGACGGGTGACTTAATCGATCCAGGATCAACCACATTTCCTTGGCCGATCGAAATGAAAGCGCGTTTTCAATGACGATCGTGACATTGCGCTCCGCGGCGTAATCACCCAAAGGCAGCAGCCAATCGCCCAGCTCAATACCCGCTGAGCCGCGGCTATGAAAACCCATGCCCATCGGGTTAAACGGAGACCCGGGCCGAACTTCCCGATCAAATATTTTTACCAGCGGACAATCCAGTTCCGCGGCCGTATCAATGAAACGCTTGCAGTCGCCGGCCTGGATCAGATCGGACTTGCGATTGCCTGTCATTGCAATCGAGCTTGAAAGGCAGGCGATCTCTACGCCTTGCGATGCGAATATTCCTGTGATCTTGGCTGGATCGGATAAAAAAATATTGGCCGACGGAAGAATGGCCTCATTCAGAAACCCGCGAATTTCCACGCCTTCGTATCCATATTCCTTGGCTCGGGCGGCAATCGTCTCAAAATCCCATTTCGGACATGCAACCGTGCTAAAGGCGAATTTCATAGGCAGGGCAGACTAAGGAAACGACGCCATTTCTGCAACATTTGGCGCCGGCTTCTCCAACCCCGCCGTCCGAAATTTCCATAAACATCGGCCTGCTGCGCGGATATAGAGATTTGATGAAATTCACAATTCAATCGTCTGTCGTTGCCTTGACCATGGCGTTCCCGTTCGCGGCTGCCTTTGCTCAATCGACTGTGCCGGCGGGTTCCACCATTCCACCCGGCCCGAAAATCAACAGTTATGTCCGGCGTGATGACGCGTTCTTTGCCTCCGCTGAAGGCAAACACATCGCCGACAACATCCTCAACTGGCAAAATTCCAATGGCGGATGGTTCAAGAACTACAGCCCCGCCACCACCCGGCCTTCCAATCTCCTCGATGATCCCAAGAGCGGCCCTTCGGGCGATGACGATTCGGTGTGGCATAAAACCAGCACCATCGACAACGATGCCACCTACAGCGAAATGCGCCTGCTCGCTCACGCTTATCGCGTGACCAAAAACGAAGCCTACAAAGATGCATTCAATCGCGGTTTGGATTATCTCTTCAAGGCCCAATACTCCAACGGCGGCTGGCCTCAGCGCTTTCCCCTGCAAAACAACTATGGCCGGCACATCACTTACAACGACGGCGCGATGCTTGGCGTGATGGAGTTGCTACGCGATGTTGCCAATCAGAAACCCGATTTTGCGTTCGCAACCGATGCCCAGCGAAAACAATGCACGGAGGCATTTGATCGAGGCGTCGAGTGCATTCTCAATTGTCAATATAAGCAGGATGGCAAATTGTCGGTTTGGTGCCAGTGCCACGATGAAGTCGCTCTGCAACCCGCCGGCGCCAGGGCTTATGAACTTCCAAGCCTCTCGGGCAGTGAAAGCGTCGGCATCATTCTCATGCTGATGAGTTTGCCACACCCCAGCCAACGCGTTCGCGATTCCATCGAGGGCGCGTGCGCCTGGTTTGAATCATCCAAAATTCTCGGCAAGCGGATCGCCAATGGGCCGGGAGGCCGAACCATGATCGACGACCCCAACGCCCCGCCGCTTTGGGGCCGATTTTACGATCTGAAAACCAACAAGCCCTTCGTCTGCGGCCGCGACGGAATTCCGAAAGCCACGCTTGAGGAAATCCCCGCTGAGCGCCGTAACGGCTATAGCTGGTACAGCTCGACCGCATCCATACTTCCCGAGAGATACCAAATGTGGAAAACGACTCTGCAGGCCAAGTGATGCAATTGGCGTAGCGGGTGGTCGAGCCGCTAGCGGCTGAGCGCGAACATCGCAAACATCTTCGCGCTGAGCCGCAAGCGGCATTCAACTTCTAAAAAAATATCGGCCCTATCCACTTAACAAACCAAAAATTTCGTAAAAAATAAGAGATGGCGATAAAGCCACCCCTTATCTATCTATCCTATAAGGATCAACAGACCGACAACCTTATTTGAAATTTTCGTACACGGTACGTCTGTGTGTACTCGAAACACTGCTAGCAGGTCGTTCTGTACTGGCAGAATTTTAACCGTCCACCAGTCGAAATGCCTTGTCATTTAGGGACATTTCGGCAATGTCGGTAAGGTCAAAATGTATTTCAATTTTGTACCCTACACTCTCTACCACGCTAGATAGTGGCAAGAAGATGTTGCCAATTCACTAGATGTAAAGCAAGTGTCCAGAAATACCCTGTAGTTAGTTGAGGAAACTCAATTAGCTATAATCTAGTTAAGTTCCCATGGCAGGTTTCCACGCCACATCTCCATCGTTGGATGGTGTTTTTATTTTCAACGTTGCTTTATCCCGAATTCATGTAAACAGCATGCACGGGATAATCTGGCGTTGGTCATTTAAACTACATGGGACTTTTTGTGATCGATCAAAGTAATTTGGTCGGTCGCATTCGTTGATAATAGGGAAGAATTATTGAGTTTCCAATTATTCGCTTGACAAACCATACTTAGGTGTGTAAACTAGATAATGAAAGTGAAGGCTAGTTTTACATGAAGCACCTAAAATACTACGCAAGCATGAGTGAAGATGTAGCTCGCTACATGCTAGAACAAATTCGTTGGCCGAATGGCCCTGTATGCCCACATTGCGGAGTGTCGAACGCTAAAAAATTAGAAGGCGATAGCACTCGTCCGGGGGTTTACAAATGCAAAGATTGCCGCAAACAATTCACAGTTACCGTGGGAACCGTTTTTGAAAGATCACATATCCCATTAAGTAAATGGGTGTTGGCCTTTTATATGATGGTTTCTTCTAAAAAAGGTGTATCAGCATTACAGCTTCAAAATAATCTTGGCTTGGGATCATATGAGACTGCATGGCATATGGCCCATCGCCTTAGATTGATGATGAAAACCGAACAATTTGCGTCAAAGCTAGGTGGCGTTGTTGAGGTTGATGAAACCTATGTTGGAGGGAAACCCCGCCCAAAAGCGGGGATGCCTCGATCTAAACGTGGTCGAGGTACTAACAAAACTCCGGTATTTGTTATGGTTGAACGTAATGGCGATGTCCGAACTAAAGTTGTTCACAATGTTCAGGCGGGCACATTACAACCGATCATCAGGCAAAATGTAGATCGAGACGCCATTGTCAATTCTGATGAATGGAAAGCATATATTGGACTCGATGAATATTTTGCCCAGCACAATGTTGTTAGGCATAAAATCAAGCAATACGTTAACGGTGACGCTCACACCAATACAGCCGAGTCATTCAATGCTCTCTTAAAGCGTGGGCATAAAGGTGTTTTTCATTACATGAGCAAGAAACATTTACACCGTTATTGTGACGAATTCACTTTTCGGTGGAATAATCGAAAGGAAGATATCGAAAAAACGATTGAAAATGGATTGTCCCAAGCTGACGGAAAAACATTAACGTACAACAGGCTTATCGCTTAGAGTTTAAAAGCGAATCATCAGACTCTTGACTAATAAAGGTTCTTTGATCCGGTCCCAAGAACAGTGGCATATTTCCATTAACTTTTACTGGAACATACCAGTACCACATTTGTTCTTGAGGAAGGACGCAAACAACATATTCGCCCGTTTCCAAGCCGCTTAATTTATATTCTCCTAAGCTAGATACCGCGAATGTAAATTCAGAATGAAGCGATAGTGCTTGTTTCAATTTACTGACTTGGATTTTGTAAGTAGTAGCCATTTGTTGAAAATAATTTTCGCAGTCTGTTTGGAGTGACTTTTCTATCGTCTCAATTTCTGGCTTTGTGTTTTTTATAGCTATTAGAGCAGAGTAGTCTTGTCTAACTTTTGAGTTAGCAATGCTCTCAGTATTTCCAAGGAGCGAATCTACAGTAGCCTGTGGCTGTACATGATTAAGGTCAGACGTTAATTGGCTGATTTGATCTTCTAACTCTTGCTTCTTTAAGCGAAGTGCAACTAATTTTGAAGTAGATTTTGCCAATGCGTCAAGTTTGCCCACGATATTAGATTTGTATTCGTCTAATAAATTCTCAACATGCAATTGCTTTGAGATTGGGATTACATAAACAACCGAATTTGGCAAAGGATATAGATCGCCACCAGATTCACTGCGAACCATAATTTTAAAATCGATATCGTAGAAGGATTTTCTTTTTATTGATGTGGGAGAAATGCTAAATCGTTTTTGTTCATATAGATAATACGCATGTAACGACACGAAGACTGTCACTAAAATGACTAGCGAGATAACTATTATAGATTTTCGTTGAACCGACTTGGCGACTTCTTTGACAAAGGGCTTTGGCAAGTCAATTTTGATAGGCTTGCACGACGCGACAAAAATGCCCCTGTTGAAAGCATATTCAATTGCGTCTTCTTTGGAGAATGCCTCAACTTTGACAACAATTTCTTTGGCCGTGAATTTGTCAGCACCTTCAATTTCCCATTGCATGTTGTGGCCCCAAAAAAAGAACGGAGTTCGTCAATCCGATGGACAAACCAGAGGTCCACGCTTTCCACGGCGTCTCTCACTGGCCGTCCACCGGGTAGCCGAACCCCGTAATGGGGCCAGCACCCGGTGACGACGTTGTGAGAGAAATTTCAGCCGAAGCTGAAGTGGAAATTCGGACTCTCAACGAATCACGAGCTGGGTAGCTCACCAAATTGTGATAACGAGTTTGCTTTTATGCAGAATTGAAGTCAAGTAGAATGAAGAGAATGGCCAAGAAACGTCCAAAAAAGCAGAAGCTAAAGCGGCTTTCCTTGAAGCCCCTGAATTTGGCAACTGCATTAAAATTGGCTCTCTCTACAAGTCTGGACGATTTGAAAAAAGTTGAAGCGGACGAAAAACGTCGCAAGTAAAAGCAACCGGCCCAGGATTTCTCCCGAGCCGGACCCTAGCAACTTAATGTTTACAAGTTTTGACCGCCCACCAATGAACGAACCATTGATGTAACTGATTAGAGGTCATAAACCCTCCCTTTCCCCAAGTATCATTTCACTCGGTATCCATTACCCCGAGTCAAAATGAATAGGATCAGGCGGACCTCGCTCTAATCAACTGGCAGAACTTTAGGCGGCGGGATGGTGAAAATCATTTCGTCGTTTTTTGGTGAAAATTTGGGTTTGTTAAGTGGAATCAAAAATAAAGAGACGACCTAATTAAAGATCGTCTCTCTTATCCAACGGGTTTTAAAGTGACAAACTCGCTAATTATTCTCCCTTTACAAAAGGGTAACCACTGAAAACAGGTCACACTGCACTACCAAACTTTCAGCCGGTTGGTAGGCGAATTTCGGTTTCCTTTCCCGTAATTCGACAGTGGCGGCAAGTACAAAAACTTCAAGAAGCATTTGTACCGCCTTTCTCCCACGGAATATGGGAGAATTAGCTTAACAACAAGTTGGTGAAAATCATCTTGTTGTTTTTAAACGAAATTTTTGGTTTGTTAAGTGGATAGGTGCGAAAAATATTTACCCTATCAAGTTTCCTCACCCGGCGACCGTATTAGGGGATGACGGAGTGTTTCAACGTCGCGGGAGGATCAATTGAAACCAAATTGTCTCGAAGGATCGCGTGTGCTCGGTTCAACGAGCCGGGGAAAGTCTGAGTTGACGCCGAATAATGTTCCACAGTGTTCCAAGGCGTTCCAGCTTTGGAAAAACGCAAAACGAACCCAAAACCGCCCTGTTTAACTCTTCATGAAGTGTCGAATACCTCGATACCGGAGAACGACGAATCCTTTTTAGCCCGGTCCCTCGCGACCGGCTTCGAAACGCAGAACCCGTCGCCACGGCGGAGCCAAAATGAACCCTATCCATAAAGGATTTCCCTAAGCAAAGATTGGACCAATTTCAATTAAGTTCGACTCGTGCGGTTGTCCGATAATTCTTTTGACGAGCTCGGGCAAGGATGCTCCGGGCTGAACTTGTTTATCCTTGCAACAGGAGTTTGCAGATGTTGAATTCGAAATGGGCTCGTGTGGCGGTGGTTGGTTTGCTGGGCCTGAGCATGCCGGTGATTGCGGCGGTCAAGCCGGCTCACCGCAAGCCCGCAGCCACCCCGACCAAGTCACACTTGGTCACAGCGTCGGTTGCCCCGCTCAAGACCGCTACGATCAAGCCAAAGACGACCGCAGCCGCCAAGAAGAGCACGACTGCTCATAAGCCAGTAGCTCATAAGCCCGCTGTCACCAAGACCACCGCCAAGGCAAGGACTGCTTCTCATCTGGCGAGCAAAACCGTCAAGTCCGCCAAGACGACCAAGCTGACCAAAGTCCCGGCCAAGACATCGAAGCTCACCACCAAGACGCCGGTGAAGTCCAAGACATCGAAGCTCGCGACCAAGTCAGTTTCGAAGTCGAGCAAGACCGTCGCTTAAGCTACCGAACGGTAAGTAATAGGGTCAGTTCGAAGAAGCTATCCATTTGGCCCCGCCGCTTGCGGCGGGTTTTGGCGCTCGAACACCCGCCGCAAGCGGCGGGGCTAAATAATCCTGCCAACGATCCCACAGATACGCAGCGCCATTTCCGGCCGCGGCGTAGCAGCGGGATTTTGTTGATTAATCAAATTGCGATTTCGATGTTTTACGCTTGCGGAAGCGGGAGCTTGGCGACGAACTCGGATAGTTGCTGGGCCGAAGGACTCTCTGCACTGCGGACATAGTAACCACTGGTCCCACAGCCACAGCAGAGGCTTTCTTCCAGGGACAAGCCAAGCACCTGTCCCAGACAAAACCCTGCATTGAAATGATCGCCGGCCCCGGTGCTGATCCTGGGTTGTCCTACAAAGGGGCCGGCAAAGCTCGCACTGTATTCTGCCGTCGCAGCGGCAGCGCCTTTTCGGGGATGAACCACCACGCACGATATCTGCATCTTCTCGCGAATAGCGCAGGCGGTCTGTTCAATCCCCTTTTCCGCATCGATCGGTGCTGGTATTCCAAGAACCTCGGCAATCTGACCTGATTCTTTCAGATTGAGTCCGAGGATCACATCCATCTGCGATTGATATCTGGAGAGCAGGCTCATCGCATCGATGATGTCCTGCTTGGTGCGCTTTTCCGGGTCGGCTAAATCTGCAAAGAACTTTCTTCGAGGGCCGCTCGTATTGGTAGACAGGATCTCTTTCAAAAGAGATTCCCAAATGCTGGTCATAAAGGGGAGCATCGTCCAATTGACCATGGCAATGAGTTTTGAATCGTTGCACAGTTGTTGAAGCTTGGCTTTGCCGACGCGGGTGATGAGATTGTCCCAATTGACGTCGCGAAGCGTCTGATGTTTGCCGAACATCAATTTGCCGTCTTCAAATTCGAGCGCATCGGTATGTCCGGGATCGGCAATGGTGATGACGCGTGCGCGATTGGCAAATTCCTCGAAAACCGGGTCGATCTTGGGATAGCCCAGGTTTCCGATGTAGGTGACATCAAACCCCGCACACGCCAGCGCATTGGCCATGATCGGACCGTTGCCGCCGAGTTTGCGCTGTTTGACAACGAGTTCATAATTGCTGGATTGACCCGCAGCGCCGGCAATCTTCGATGCCATCGCGGCAATCGTTTTAACGGGTTGATAGTTGGTTGAATCCTGGCGCTTATCGACCACTGCGATGATCTCATCAACAAAGCCGTCCAGACCAATGGTGGCTTTGATCGATTTGCAGGTGGCAACCGCGACTGCAAGCTTCTGGCTTGTCGTCTGACAAATCTGTTCGCGGGTGAGAGACATGGATTGGGCGAATCCCGTTCTTGTTATCTGACCGGCCGATTGATCGTGCCGGACAAAGGAGGCATGGCAGTGTAGGTCGGCTCGCCGTTTCCACCTTTATACAAAATTGGAGTCCAAGGCGGCGTGCGCGTCAGCGTGATCGGAAGGCCAATGGTCTGCCCAACAAACAGAGGAGACTCTTCCAGCGGATAAACCCAGGTGGGCTGATCCCAGCGAGTCTGATATAGAAATCCTGTCGGACCGGCGATGATATTGCCGTTGGCGTAGGTCGCTTCGGAACGATTCCAGTCGCGGTTCTGCATCGCTTCATCGACCAGCATTGGCGCCTGCGACTGCGGCTCGTTGACCGAATTGTTCACGTGCTGAATCGGACACTGCATTGAGCAGCCAGTCACCGACAGCACCACTCCGCTTAACAACGCAATCGCTTTGAGCTTGGACATGCGACCTCACTACTTAAGGATTGACTACGCGATCGACATCGCGATTAAACGACTTTTTGTCGAAATCACCCATGCCGCCACCGGTCACGCTGGGAAAATCCGACCCCGACCCGGCCTTGGGACCATAACCAAACGGATCCTTCAGCGCCTCGTCCTGCTTTTCAGTAAAGGACATTGGACGGCTGGTCGGTCCTTTCGTATCGGCACAACCCACCGCAAGTATGCAGGCGAGAAGGGCTATCGGACCAAGACCACGGCCAATTGCCCTTTTAGTCCATAGGACGAACTCGGAATGACACAATGACTTTGGCATTGACTTCGTTACCGCTTCTTGCCTTCGTCGGCGTACTCCATCGAATAGTTCGGAGACTCCCGCGTAATCGTGATGTCGTGCGGATGACTCTCCGAAACACTGGCGCCGCTTACACGACAGAACCGGGCGTTCTTACGAAGACCTTCAATGTTCTTCGTTCCGCAATAACCCATGCCCGCGCGAAGCCCGCCGACCAATTGATAAACAAAGTCGCTCAACGGACCGCGATAGGGCACACGCCCTTCCACGCCTTCGGGAACAAGCTTGCTCGTGGACGCCACATCGGCCTGACCATATCGGTCCTTCGACCCGTGGATCATAGCACCCATGCTACCCATGCCGCGATACGATTTATATCGTCTTCCTTGGTGAATAATCAGTTCACCCGGCGATTCGTCGAGGCCTGCAAACAGCGATCCCATCATTACACAGTGGGCGCCAGAGGCGATTGCTTTCGTAATATCGCCACTATGTCGGATTCCGCCGTCCGAAATGATCGGAACTCCCGCGGGCTCAGCCACGCTGATCGCATTCATAATCGCGCTGATCTGAGGCACGCCAACGCCCGAAATGATACGGGTCGTGCAGATGGCTCCCGGACCAATGCCAATCTTGACCGCATCGACTCCGGCATCAATCAAATCCTTCGTTCCTTCAGCCGTCGCGACGTTGCCGGCGATCACCTGAATGTTCCACTGTTTTTTGATCTGCTTAACCGTCTCAATCACGTTTTTGCTGTGGCCGTGTGCAGTATCGACAACGACGACATCAACGTCGGATTTGATCAGCGCTTCGACCCGTTCAAAATCGCGCACGCCGGTTGCGGCTCCAACACGGAGCCTGCCCCGTTTGTCCTTGCAGCTATTGGGAAACTGGTGAAGCTTGTCGATGTCTCGCATGGTGATAAGCCCGACCAGGCGGCTGTCTTTATCGACGAGCAGAAGCTTTTCGACCTTGGCCTGATACAAAACGCGTTCGGCTTCATCGAGCGTGGTATCGGACTTGGCGGTGACGAGATTTTCACGGGTCATCACATCGCCAACGCGGCGAGTGTCGTCTTCCTGAAACTTCAAATCACGGCGGGTCATGATGCCGACCAGCCGCGCCGGCTTGCCGTTGCCGCGCATCCGAGCGCCGGTTGCCTCGCTTCTGGCCTCTTCTTCATCGACGATGGGAATGCCGCTGACGTTGTATTCCCGCATGATCCTGCGGGCCTCGGCGATGGTCGCGCTGGGCGGCAGCGTGATCGGGTCAACGATCACGCCATTTTCCGAACGCTTGACCTTTTCGACCTCGCGCGCCTGATCGGCGACCGACATGTTCTTATGAATGATGCCGATGCCTCCTTCCTGCGCCAGCGCAATCGCCAGCGCCGATTCGGTGACGGTATCCATGGGCGCGGAAACCAACGGGATATTCAATTCAATGCCGCGAGTCAGTCTGGTATGCGTATCGGCTTCGGCAGGGATGAACTCGGACCGGGCCGGGATCAGCAGGACATCGTCAAAAGTGATCGCGTCATAAACGATCTTGGGGTGTTCCATGTGAGAGTATTACGAAAGAGCCAAAGAGGTGTCAAGCGCAAATTCCGGGAGTGCAGATAAGACCATCAGGCTGCGATGGCAGATGAATCGGCTTTATATTCCTCGAAACCTTCCTGGGTAGCGAAAGTTGTTCGATTCCGGCCCGCTTCTTTCGAATGATAAAGAGCCTGATCCGCTCGTTTGATTAGATCATCCTCTCCAGCCACTTCGACATCACTGACGCCGAAGCTCGCCGTGACCGTCAGGACATCTTTGTCGTGCTGGATCGAAGTTGAAGCCAAAGACCAACGCAACCGCTCGGCGCATTTTACCGCGTTCAAAACGGACGTGCGCGGCAAGAGCATCGCAAACTCTTCGCCGCCATACCGGCATACGACATCCGAGGTGCGGGCGACTTCTCGAAAAACCCTGCCTACATGACGCAACACAGTGTCTCCAAATGCGTGGCCGAATTGATCGTTAAATCGTTTGAAGTGATCCGTATCGCACATGATGCAGGACAAAGGTTCGCGATACCGTTTTACGTTTGCAACCTCAGCAATAAGCCGCTCATCAAGATAAGAACGATTATGTAAGCCGGTAAGTCCGTCGATCATTGCCTGACTGGCAAGCATGTCGAACAATTCCTTGACTTTTACAGCGGATCGAACCCTGGCTTTTAATTCCGATGATTCAAACGGCTTGGTGATATAATCCATCGCTCCCAGATCCAACCCGCGAATCTTCTCTTCGGAATCCGTCGCAGCAGTGAGAAAAATAACCGGGATCGACTTCGTCTCATCATGCTGCTTGAGCGTGATGCAAACCTGCCAGCCGGTCATATCCGGCATTTCCACATCAAGGAGAATCACGTCGGGACATACTTGATTCACCAATCGCAAGGCGTCAATTCCACTATCCGCAGAATGTATCTCGTACTGTTCGGACGCGAGATGGGCGCGCACCAAAGTGTGATTCAATGGTGAGTCATCGACGATTAATATCTTGGGAACCGACATTCCAAATCCCCCTGGACGCGGCACTCCAACACTCACGGGTGTCAACGCCAAAACAACGCAATACCAAGATGAATTCCCAACCCTTTTAATATGTCCTACGTATATCAATGACATCGGAATTTATCGGCGGGCGGATCAATCGCGGCCGGAAAAATTATAAAGACTCATTATCGGACTGGCGGTTAGAACCCGTGGAAATGACCTTTTCGATGCGCCGATCCGGAACAAACCAGATGAGCGCAACCAGGACATACAACCCACATGCAATCCACCATCGCAGAAATGCCAAGGGAATCGCAATCATATATATGACCAGGGAGATATTTCCTTTCAGGTCGTTACCGAGCGCCGCACCAAGCGGCGAATTCCGGCCGTTGGATGCGACCAACGCGCGGGTCAGAATCGTGTATGCGATTGCTGCCATCAGCAGCACGGTTCCATACGTTGCGACCGGCCAGGCTTCGAAATGATTTTCCCCCATCCAACCCGTGACGAAAGGAATGAGTGACAACCAGAACAGTAGATGCAAATTCGCCCACAGCACGGCCCCGCTCACATGCCGGGTGGCTTGCAGCAGGTGGTGATGATTATTCCAGTAAATCCCCACAAAAACGAAGCTGAGGACATAAGTCAAAAAGACGGGAACCAGGTCCGCAAGCGCAGCTAGGTCCGCGCCATGCGGCACTTTCAGTTCAAGCACCATGATGGTGATGATGATGGCAATCACGCCATCGCTGAATGCTTCCAATCGACCTTTGCTCATAAGCAGGAGTGTCTGTGAAACACGTTCATTCTTCCAGCGCGAACAGTGCACACGCGCGTGCCATTGTTCATTTGCACATCCGGCGTTAACGGAGAAATGAAGATGATATTTCTCGATATCGTTTGTGATCTCTTAAAGCCGAAACCTCTTTCCTATCCGGGCTCTGCCAGCAATTTTTCCACGACTTTCTCGATGTACTCCGGCTGAAGGGAAATCGCGCGAACGATTCCTTTTCGGTCGATCACCGCATAGGTCGGATAAGAGGTCGCGTTCCATGCGTTCATCGTGACCATCCTTGCGTCACGGGCGATTGGATATTGAGGCTTCTTGTCGTTAAGAACGGATTCCAGTTTCTCCTGGCCGACGTTGGTGCAAATGCCGATGAATTCCAGACCCTTTGGATTGTACTTGGCGTAGGTCTGGCCGTTCTCGGGAAATGCAGCGATGCAGGGCCCACACCATGTGGCCCAGAAGTCCAGGATGACCACTTTGCCTTTTAAGTCCTCGATCTTCCGTTCGCCGTTATGCCATTCGCTGAGATCGAGCGCGGGCATAGGCTGGCCGATCAATTTCGATTGAGCCACGCGTTCTTCATCACTGAGAAAGTAGAACCAGTCGGAGGGGAATTCACCCGAACCGACCTTGGGCGAGGACGGGCTTGATAGCGACACAAACGCCACTCCCCCCGCCATCGCCAGCACAACAAGCACCACCAGCATCGTCGCGGAATGGATTTTTTTCATGATGTTCCATTGCAGGCGTGTTGATGCAAAGTGTCAAGCATTACTCGCCAATTGCCCATTTTCGCCAGATTTGACGATACGCCCGCTCAACCGTCGCGGCGAAGGCTTTTTCGTCGGTGATGATCGAATTGCGCATCCGATCGCGAAGCGACGCCCGCAAGTTCGCCAGCCTCGTGCGATCGCTCGCCAGGTCGGATGCGATTTGCAGATATTGCTCCTTGTCTGCAGCGATCAAGTCAGGCAAATCAAGATGACTCAGCACGCTTGTACCCATGCGCGAACAGTAGTAATTGCCCGTCAGCGTCACCACGGGCGAACCCATCCAAAGCGCATCGCAGGTGGTCGTGTGGCCGTTGAATGGAAACGGATCGAGATTGATATCGATCTCGTCGTAGAGTTTGTAATAGTCCAGGCGGCCTCGTCGCGGCACCAGGCGAACCCGATCCGCCGAAATCCCCTGAGCCGCCATCAAGGCGATCAGTCTTTCTTCACAGCCTCCATGCGAACTGACGACCAGCAGCAGACGAGATTTCGGCACGCGATGGAGCAACTTTGCCCACAAGCCCATCAATTCCGGATTAAACTTGGGCTGAAAGCTGAGCGATCCAAACGTAACCACTCCATCCTTATCCACCGGCGGCGGCGCAACCGGCGGCGCATCGGTCGGCATCTGATAACAGAAAAAGCACGGCAGCCGAAGCAGCTTCTCGCTGTAGAACGGATCGGTATCACCGGGAGGATCCGCCAGCGCATCAGTCATTCGGTAATCGATGGCCGAAAGCCCGGTCGTATTCTGATATCCCATGTACGTGACCTGCACCGGCGCCGGCTTGCGAGCAAATGCCAGCAATCGATTCCCGATGATATGGCCACTCAGGTCGATCAGGATGTCTTCCTGATTTCCGTTGATTTTCAATGCGAGTTCTTCGTCGTTCAAGTAGGCCGTATGATGCCATTGATCCGCGATCTTCAAGAAACGCGGCGTCAGTTCGTCTGGAATGCGAAGATCGGAATAGCAAGTCACCGTGAAATTCGACCGATCATGCGCCCGCAGCAGCGGCTCGATGAATGTTGCAACTGCGTGATAGTAAAAATAGGGCGAGACATATCCAATCCGCAACGGACGATCCGGGTTTCGATCATTGCGGTGCTTGAATTGTCGATCATTGAATTTCGCGGCATGCAGATATTGATATCGCAAATGCTCTTCAAAAAGCTCCTGCTGCCCGATACCGGGAACGTAAAGAAGCGTCATCAATAAATTGCTGCGCATTGCCGGCCGGTTGGGATCAAGATCTAAAGCTCGCCGCGTGCACTCAGCGGCACGTTCGGCATCGCCGAGATCCAACAGGCACATGCCCAGATTGTTCCACGCATCGGCATTATTCGGATCAAGACGAGTTGCCCGCTCACACGCCTCGATGGCCGAATCGATTTGCTTCAGTTCGTGGAGGATGATTCCCAGCAGGCTGAGCGCCTGCACATTGTTCGGCTCGGCCTTGAGCGCTTTTCGACACCATGGCTCGGCCTCCTTAAACTGGCGTTTAACCTGAAAAAGCCGAGCCAGGCCGATCATCCCTCTCACATTTCCAGGTTGAAGACGCATGGCCTCGGAAAGATGGGCCAAGGATTGGTCATATTGTCCCAATTCAATAAGAGCCATGGCGAGATGGATGCGCGCTTCGACATGAGTTGGATTTAATTGAACCGCCTTCTGCCCATGTTCCACGGACTCGACAAGTCTGCCCGCCTGCCCCAAGGCAAAACAGAGATAACGATGGGCCTCGGCATGAGCGGGATTAATCTGTACAATTTGTCGCCACTGCTCGATTGCTTTCTCAGCCCGGCCGGCGCGCCATAATGATCGGGCCAGATGTTCTCGAGCCGATGCAAGATCAGCCCGCGTCTTGACTGCAAGCGAAAACGCTGAAATTGCGTCATCGATTCGGTTCATATCCTCGAGAATCAGCCCAAGGTTAACGTGCAGCTCCGCTTGTGTTGGACACAATTCCATAGCCCGATGAGCGTGCTTCAATGCTTCATCGAGTTGTCCCACCTTGCGACAGAACATCGCAAAATTGTTGTGCACGGTGGGAATATTCGGCGCCAGTTCGAGAGATCGCCGAAGAAACGCTTCGGCCATGCCATCATCGTTTCGCTGATGAAGCAGCATGCCGAGCATATGGGTGCACTGCGGCTCGTTGGGATTGGCGGCGAGGATCGCGCGATAGGCGCGTTCTGCCAGTTCAAGCTGACCCGCTTCATGAAGCTGAGTGGCACGGCTGATTTCCATTTCAAGAGTCAATGCGGTTACCACCTTTGTTTACGGCAAGCACCACGTCCGCCATGCTTGACGGTAGGCTTGTTCCAGGGTTGAAGTGAAGGCAGCGGCATTTGTTATTACAGAATTGCGCATGCGTTCGCGCAACGAACATCGCAATTGACCAAGTCGATCAATATTTCCCGCCAATTCTGAAGCAATCTGCACAAACTGCGCTTTATCCGATGCCACAAGCTCGGGCAGTCCTCCATTGATCAGGACACTGGCGCACATGCGCGATGCATACGTCTGTCCCGGCAATGTAATCACCGGCACGCCCATCCAAAGCGCATCGCAAGTGGTCGTATGACCGCTGAAGGGAAACGGATCCAGCGCGATGTCGATACGATGATACAACTCCATATACCGTCGCGCGTCAGTTCGGGGCACCAGTTCGACACGCTGCATGCTCACGCCAGCGGCGCTGAGCAGGTCTGACAGCCGCTTGGCACATTCACCTGGCGCGGTGATGAGCAGCAACAAACGGGATTTGGGAACGCTTTTCAAAACCTCTGCCCAGAGCTGAATCACCTTCGAATTAAACTTAACCATGTGATTCAACGAACCAAAGGTTATTTCTTCGCGAGTTGCACAGGGAGGCACAGCGACTTCGGGCGCATTGTCGGGAGGTCGATAGCAGAAAAAACAAGGCAACCGCAGCAGTTTTTCGGTGTAAAACGCATCGGTCTGGCCCGGTGGATCAGCGATTGCATCGGTGATGCGATAGTCCATGGCCTGCAATCCAGTGGTATCCTGATAACCGAGATATGTCATCTGTATCGGCGCAGGCTTACGCGCAAAGGTCGGCAGGCGCACGCCGGCTATGTGGCCGGTCAGATCGACGAGTATATCCTCGTGGCGGGCGTGGATCGCGTCGGCGAGTTCGTCGTATGAGAGGTCTGCGACATCGTGCCAGTGGTTGACGGTACTCTTCATTCGAGCGGTGGCTTCGTCAAATACTCGTGTATCGGAATAACACGAAATCACGAAATTCGAGCGGTCATGGGCGGCAAGAATCGGTTCGACAAATGCTGCAACTGCGTGACTACGAAAATACGGCGAGACATAGGCAATCCGAATTGGTCGATCCACATTCGGATCCGGCAAGTGCATAAACTTCCGTCCCGCGGCTCGAGATTCATGAATGATGCCAAATTCCCGGTGCTCGGCGAACACGCGTCCTCGATTGGCGCCGGGATCATATTGCAATGCCAACAGCAGGTTGCTTCGAGCATCGGCATTGGTGGGCTCTAGCGCGACTGCCTTGCGGAAGCATTCGGTGCCGTTGACATAATCCCCGCTTTCCAAAAGCGCGCTCGCGAGATTTACCCAGACAGCCGGACGTGACGGATCAAGGTGAGCCGATTTTCGACAGACGATCAGTGCCTCGTCGATCCGGTGCAACTGACGCAGTGCAAAACCCAACTGAGTGAGAGCCGATACATTGTTCGGTTCTATTTCGAGCGCCTTTTGATAATGATTGACCGCCAGATCGGGCCTGCCATTGCGATGCATAAGCCAGGCGATGTTGATTTGCGTGCCGACATGATGGGGGTCGAGTTGAATGGCCAGGCCGAATTCCGCGGCCCCTTTTTCATTGAGTCCGCGCAGCACATATGCGCATCCCAGGTTCATGTGCGCTTCGGCATTGTTAGGATCGTATTGGACCGCGGCACGCCCGTGCTCGATGGCTTGTTCGGCCATGCCCAATCGCCTGAGGGCTGCGCACAACCACAGATGCGCCTCGGCATAAGAAGGCAAAAGGCTGATGGCCTGCTTCCACTTCTCAATGGCTTGCTGGTGCATTCCTTTTCGCCACAAACATTGAGCCAGATGATGATGTGGCTGCGGCATGTCCGGGCGGTATTTTGAGGCAGTCGCATAGGCAGTTTCCGCCTGGTCGTGTAGTCCTTTGTCATCCAGAACCAGGCCCATATTGTCGTGCGCCTCGGCGAGCGACGGATCAATGGCCAGCGCGCGCTGGAAGTGAGCAACTGCCTCTTCCCGGCGACCGCGAGTGCGACAAAAAAGACCATAATTATTGTGCCACTGGGGCACGCCCGGTGGGCCGATCAGTTCCAGCGAGCGCCGCAGCAATGGCTCGGCAGCATCGCTTTTGCCTTGTTGCCACAACAGCATGCCCAGCAACTGGTTGCAATTGGCATCGTTGGGAGACGCCTGCAATATTCGACGATAAATCACTTCCGCCTCATCCAGCCGGCCAGACAGATGAAGTTGAGCGGCCTGGCTGATCTCGGCGGGCGCCTTTCCTTGCATGGAGGTTATTGAATCAGAACAGCCGCAGGACGGTCAAGTGCCCGGCAAAATCGAATTCACGGCTTGACATCGTCGATGCGGCAGGTAATTCAATGTAAGAAGAATGGAGGTTCCATGGTCAGGACTTCATTTGCCATGATTGCCCTGCTTTGCGTTTCCGCCTCAGCCCAAACCACGCTCCCCGCCAATCAACCGTTTGGAGGTGCTTTGCTTGAGGGCTTTGGTCGGCATCATCATCCCGTGACAACCTCCAAACCCGAGGCACAGAAGTTTTTTGATCAGGGTTTGTGCCTGCTATTCGGTTTCAACCACGATGAAGCCATGCGATCTTTTGCCCGCTGCGCGGAACTGGATCCCAGCCTTGCGATGGCGCACTGGGGAATCGCGATGACGCTGGCGCCCAACTACAATGTAAACATCGACCCGCCTCGCGAAAAAGCAGCTTACGAAGAAATGCAAAAAGCCATTTCCCTCTCCGCCGGCGCTTCACAGGCGGAGAAGGATTACATCAATGCGACAGCGAAGCATTTCTCCAGCGACCCAAAGGCCGATCTTAAAAAGCTCGCTGTTGATTACAGCCTTGCAATGGCGATTCTGAGCGCAAAATATCCTGACGATCTCGACGCCGCGACTTTTTATGCGGAAAGCCTGATGCTGCTTCATCCGTGGCAACTATGGACGCATGAAGGCACGCCGGGCGAGAACACCCTGAAAATAGTCGAGGTTTTGGAATCCGTCTTAAAACGCAATCCCGATCACATCGGTGCAAATCATTTTTACATCCACGCGGTTGAAGCTTCGAATCATCCCGAGTGGGCGCTGGAGAGCGCAGCCGTCCTTCCCGGCTTGGCGCCGGCGGCTGGACATCTGGTGCACATGCCGGCGCATATTTACAGCCGAACTGGCGATTATTCAGCATCGGCAGGATCCAATGTGTCGGCTGTCAATGTGGATGAGGAATACCTCAAAAGCCGTGACGATCACGGCATTTATCCGATGATGTATTTCAGCCACAATCTGCATTTCCTTGCCTATGGGCACACCATGCAGGGTCGATACACAGACGCGATAAAAGCCGCCGACCAATTGGCTGCCCACGTCGGTCCGCATATCAGTATGATGCCAATGCTCGAAGGCTTTGCCGTCGTGCCGACGCTGGTCATGTCGCGATTTGGCAAGTGGGAGGAAATTTTGAAATCTCCCGAACCACCGGAATCAATGCTCGCCTCGCGAATTATTCATCATTTCGCAAAAGGCCAGGCGCTTGCCGCGCAACACGATTTCGATGCTGCCGAGCACGAACGGAAACTGACTGCTGACCTGGCGAAGACCCTGCCGCCGGACGCAATGTTCGGGCCGCTGAATTCGGCCAAATCGGTTACTGATCTGGCGGACAGTTTTCTTACCGGTTGGATCGCGGCGATGCGTGGCGATAATCAATCTGCAATCAAGTCGTTTACCAAGGCCGTGGAATTGGAAGATTTGTTGAATTACGAAGAGCCGCCCGCGTGGTGGTCGCCGGCCCGCGAGGAATTGGGCGCTGCGCTGCTTCGCGACAATCAACCCGCTGCCGCCGAGGCGATCTTTCGTAAACAATTGCAATTAACGCCCCGCAACGGCCGAGCACTTTGGGGTCTTCTGCAAAGCCTCAAAGCTCAGAATAATCTCGCTGCGGCGCAGCAAATCGAACCTCTTTTTCAAGAAGCATGGAAAAACGCAGATACGCCCCTGAAATGATGGCTACCGGTTATTCTCGCACCAGCTCAGCCAGATCCGTCGATATGCCTGCTCAAGCGAATTCGTAAACGCGGCCGCGTCTGTAATAACGGAGCCTTGCATTTGGCCGCGCAAGGACGCACGCAATTCGCCCAGCGACTGAAGATTGGCAGCCCATTGGGTTGCAATGTCCAAATAATCCGAGGCATCCGTGGCGATGAATTGATTTAGTTTAAGATGCGTTAACACACTCGTACACGTTCGCGAGGCATACGTATCGCCCGGCCAGGTGACGACCGGAACACCCATCCATAGCGCATCGCAGCTGGTGGTGTGGCCGCTGAACGGAAACGGATCCAGCGCAATATCGATCGCATTATAAATAGCCAGATATTCACCATATTGACGGCGAGGATGAATTGTCAGGCGGCTTGCCTCAATACCGCGCCGTTCAAATTCTCGAAAAAGCCGTCGCACGCTTTCACCGGGAGCGTTAACCGCAAGCACCAACCGGGAACTTGGCACGGCTTTCAAAAGGTCGGTCCATAAATCAAGCACGCGCGGATTGAATTTCGCACATTGATTCATCGATCCGAACGTCACATGTCCCGCCATCAATGCAGGCAGCGGGCCTACTGGAGGAGATTCATCCGGTGGCTGATAGCAAAAGAAGCACGGTAGCCGCAGAAGTTTTTCTGTATGGAAATCGTCCGCGTTTGGTTGAGGATCGGCGATTTCATCACTCACGCGATAATCCATCGCATTCAAACCGGTCGTGTTCAAGTATCCGAGATAATTGATCTGAATCGGCGCCGGCTTGCGCGCTAGCGCGGGCAGCCGTCCTCTGCCGGTATGAGCGCTCAAATCGATCACAATATCTTCGCAATTGGCATGAATTATTTGCGCGAGCTGCTCTTCATTGAGATCAGCGACTTCATGCCATCGCTCAGTGTAACTTCTCAATCGGCTGGTCGTTTGATCATTGAACTCATTCGCTGAATAACACGACACGATAAACTTTGACCGATCGTGATGCCGTAAAATTGGCTCGATAAAGCTGGCAACCGCATGGCGACGGAAATCGCCGGAAACATAGGCTATTTTTATAGGCCGGTTTGAGTCCGTGCTATTTTGATGCTTAAATCGGAATGCCAGAATCGGTGCTTCATGGATTCGGGCGTATTCCAAATGCTCTTCAAACAATTCGGCGCGGTGGACCGCCGGATCATAGTGCATCGCCAAAAGAAGGTTGCTGCGAACTTCGGCACGCTTTGGCTGAATCGACAATGCCTTGCGATAGCAATCGATCGCCTTGGCAAAATCACCTTGCTCCAGCAGACAAATGCCGAGATTTGTCAGCACCTCGACATTTTGTGGGTCAGCCTCAACGGCTTGGTGATAAAGATTGGTCGCTTCATCAAGTCGATTAAAGTGAAATAAGATCCGGGCAGCGTTGATTGTCGCCGCTAAATGTTTGGGATTGATGTTAAGCGCTTGTTGAAAATACCCCATCGCTTCTTCAAGTTTGTGCAGCTTGATCGATGCACCGCCGATTTTGACAAGAACATCGACATTGGTTGGTTGAGTGAGCACGACTTGTCGCCAATGCTCGATTGCAATCGCCGGTTGGCCTTTGCGGTAAAGACATTTACCCAAGTTATAGTGCGCCTCGGCAAATAGCGGATTTAATTGAACAGCCCGCCTGAGATGTTTTTCGGCCAGATCAAAATGTCCGGTCGCATATAAGAGAACTGCATAATCGTTGTGCCAGTCCGGCATGATTGGCACCAGCTCAAGTGAACGCTTTATGAATGGTTCAGCGGCAACAAGGTCGCCCTGCTGAAGCAGCAGCACACCAATCATATGAAGGCAATTTGGTTCATCGGGATGCCGAACAAGAATGCTGTGATAGATTTGCTCGGCCTCGACGAGCCGACCGGCAGAATGCAGGTTGATCGCCTGCTGAAGTTCCTGCATGGGTGATTCCGCCATGACTTGAAATTGGAGCCGAGGATGCACAACGCCGTCAAGTTGTTTTATCCCGGTATGCACGTTCGTCGCCAAACCTCGCACAATTCTCGCTCCAAATTGGCTGTAAATACCGCCGCGTTGGTGATGACCGATTCGCGCATGCGTTGCCGCAAAGAAGCTCTGAGATTTGTCAGTCTGTCAATATCATTTGCATGCTGAATTGCAATTTGCAGATATTGCTCCGGGTCATTTGCGATCAACTCGCTCAAGCCCAGATGCGTGAGCACACTCGCACAAGTACGCGAAGCATAAAGTTCGCCTGCCCGGGTGATGACTGGACATCCCATCCATAGGGCGTCGCAAGTGGTGGTATGGCCGCTGAACGGAAACGGATCCAAGGCAATATCAATCGAATTGTACAATTCGAGATAATCCCGATAGGTCCGTTTGGGGGTAAGCGAGATTCTGTCCGCTTGTACACCTCGTTGAGAAAATTGCTGGAGAAGGCGAGCCGCGCTGTGGGCCGATGCATTCATGAGAACCAGGCGCGAATTGGGCACTCGCTCAAGCAATCTTGCCCACAAATCAAATACCTGTGAATTGAATTTGCCGGACTGATTCAGCGAACCAAATGTGATATGGCCAGCGCTCAATGCCGGCAGTGATCCAACCGCTGGCGCTTCTTCCGGGGGCTGATAACAAAAGAAGCACGGCAAGCGAAGCAGCTTTTCGCTGTAATAAGCATCCGCAGCCGGCTCGGGATCCGCCACCGGATCGGTGATTCGATAATCCACCGTGTCAAGCCCGGTTGTGTTGAGATATCCCAAGTACGTCATCTGCACCGGTGCGGGCTTTTGCAGCAAGGTGAGCATCCTTCCACCGGCAGTATGACCCGCCAGGTCGATGAGAATGTCCTCTCGATTTTCGTTGATTTTCTTTGCCAACTCCTCATTACTCAGGGTTGCAACGTCAAACCAATTGGCTGCATATCCGCGCAGGCGTTTTGTGATTTCATCTCCCGATCGGACATCAGAATAACACGACACGATGAACCGAGACCGATCATGCGACCGCAGAACCGGCTCGATGAAACTGGCCACCGGATGCCTGCGAAAATCCGGCGAAAGATACGCGATTTTCAATGGCCTATCGGTGTTTCGGTCGTTTAGATGAGCAGGTTTCTTGTCGCCCAATCGCGCGCCGTGAATTCGTCCGAATTCGAGATGGTCTTCAAACAACCTCTGACGATTGACCTGGGGATCGTAATGCTGCGCAAACAGCAAATTGCTCCGAGCCGCAGCGTCGTTCGGCTGCGCCGTCAAGCCATTTCGAAAACATTCGATCGCCTTTTTTGCATCGCCTTGATCGAGATAGCTATAACCCAGGTTGATCCACGCCCCCACCTGCTTCGGCTCGATTTGTATGGCCCTGGTGCACGCTTCAATCGCGGCATCGATTTCCTGGGCTTCGCGGAAGACCGAACCGAGCCGACTGAGTGCCTGCGAATTATTTGGATCAATGCCCAGCGCCTGCTTATAGCAATGAACGGCCTCGTTCGGTTTTCCCGCACGATGCATGAGCCAGCCCAAGTTGATCCAGGCAAAAACATGTTTCGGATGGATTTGCAGGGCCCGCTGGAAATGCATCGCAGCTTCGCTTTCCGGGCCAAACAATGATAAAGCCGCGCCTAGATTTACGTGCGTATCAGCGTCATTGGGCGATAGTTCAAGAACTCGCTTCCAATATTGAATCGCTTGGGCATGGTTGCCCATAAACCAAAAACTCTGCGCGAGCAGTCGAGATGCCCCTGCCCAATCGCCTTTCTGCTGCAAAAGCGCCGCCAAGTTATTCACACAGGTCGGTTCAACCGGATTTGACACAAGGATTGATCGATAAGCATGTTCAGCCTCTTCCAGTCGGCCGGCGGTGTGTAATTGCACCGCGCGCTGAACCCCAGCTGAATTGGAATCGGCCATATATTGATTGAAGCAGACGACTGACGAAGACGTCAAGGCGCTTCACGGCTGACTTCGCACCATTTTCGCCATGCTTCTCGACAGGCAACTTCGAAATGCCGAGTAAAATCAATCGCATTGCAAATAATCGACTTCTGCATTCGGCCTCGCAGCAAACTACGCAATTCTCCCAAGCGATCGAGATTGTTTGCCAGGTCAATGGCTATTTTAAGATATGCGTCCTCACTATCTGCAATCAGTTCAGACATCTCCAAGTTCGTCAAAATCGATGAGCAGGTTCGCGATGCGTATGCCTCGCCGGGCATGGTGATGACAGGCACTCCCATCCAAAGAGCGTCGCAACTGGTGGTATGGCCGTTAAATGGGAAGGGATCGAGCGCGATATCGATCGCGTTATAGCCCGCAAGATATTCGACATAAGGCCTGCGTGGGTTGATCTGAATTCGTTCAGCGGCAATCCCATTTTCGATGAATCGTTCAAGCAACCGCTTTTCGCTGTCGCCGTGCGCGTGAACAGTCAGCACCAATCGCGATTCGGGAAGTTGTTTCAATAAATCCGACCAAAGACGAGCGACTTTCACATTGATTTTGGCAGGATGATTCAGCGACCCGAAAGTGACTGCACCGGCTTTCGTCGCCGGCAATGGAGAAACCTCTGGCGCTTCCTCCAACGGCTGATAGCAGAAAAAGCAGGGCAATCGAATGAGCTTTTCCGTGTAATATCCATCCGCCTGCGGCCCAGGGTCGGCCACCGCATCGGTCAGGCGATAATCCATCGCACCGATTCCGCTTGTATTGAGATACCCCAGATAATTGATCTGTACAGGCGCCGGTTTGAACGCAAAGACGAGCAATCTGGAGTTGGCGGTATGCCCCGCCAGGTCGATCAAGATATCTTCGCCATTGGCCTGAATTTGCCGAGCCAGCGCATCATCTGCCATGCCGGCTATGTCATACCAATTAGCGACTCGTTCACGAATCCGCCGGGTGACCTGATCGGGCGACCTCACATCCGAATAACACGAAACCGTGAACGCTGATCGATCGTGGTTACGCAGAATCGGTTCAAGAAAACTGGCAATCGGATGACTTGAAAAATCCGGCGAGACATATGCGATTCGCAACGGCCGATCCGGATTGCGGTCGTTCGCCAGCGCAAGAGGCGCAATACCTCGCCCTTCGACCTGGACGGTTTGATATCGACGATGTTCTTCAAACATCTCGCTGCGCGACACATCCGGATCGTAATGCAACGCCATGAGCAGATTGCTATGCGCCAGTTGCTGGCCTGGCCAGATTTCCAAAGATTTTCGAAAGGAGGAAATTGCCGATGTGAAGTCGCCGGAATCGAGTTGGGCCGATGCCAAATTGACCCACGCCGGGGTGTAATTGGGATCAATCTCAACTGCCTGCCGTGCTGCCTGGACAGATCTGTCAAGATCCCACATGGCGTGAAGTGCGTGCGAAAGCCGGTCCAAGGCAAACGTCGAGCCGGGCTCCAGCGCCAATGCCTGCCGACACAATTCCGCAGCCTGCCGAAGATCGCCCATGCGCTGGACCAATCCCGCAAGGTTGATCATTGCATTGACGTAAAGCGGCTGGAGTTGCAACGCCTTCTGCAGGCAGGCCAGTGCTTCGGCGTCGCGCCGTTGCAGCGCCAGGGCCAATCCCAGATTCATCACCGCTTCTGCGTTTTGTGGATCAAGTTGAACCGCAGCCCTTCCATGAGAAACCGCCGGTTCGAGTTGCCCTGCTGTCGCCAAGGCCTCGCACATGCCATTGTGTGCATCGGCGCGACTCGGATCGACATTCAGCGCGGTTCGCCAATGATCCACCGCATCATTTCGTTTGCCCATGCGCCACAAGGCCCATCCCAGATGAGCATGGGCAACGGCAAAATCAGGACGAATATTAATGGCCGCGGTGAATGCCGCAGCCGCCTGTTCAAGCTGACCTACGCCCATCAGAATGACGCCGATATTGTCGTGCGCCTGAAAAAATAATGGGTTAAGCTCAATCGCCCGGCGAAGCTGCATCATCGCGTCGTCCAGTCGTCCCATATCACGAAGCAAAAGAGAAAAATTATTGCAAAACTCGGGAACGTTGGGTGCGAGCCGCAAGGATCGCGCCATCAATTGTTCGGCCTGGGCGATGTCGCCTCGCTGATAGAAGACCGTTCCAAGCATATGAACGGCAGAAGGATCATTGGGTTGGGCGGCAAGGATTTGCCGGTAGATTTGTTCGGCTTCGTCCAATCGTCCTGCGAAGTGCAACTCCGTAGCGCGTTGAAAATCGGTGGCGAGCGTTGGCATCACAGTATTGGAGCAAGAGGAGCAAGGGATGGTCAAGTGGTCAAGGCCGCCCGCTAAACGAGATGGTCTGTTTCCTGTAGGATGTCCCTCACTTTCGAGGAGCAAGAATGGCCAAAGTTCGCAAAGCGGTTATCACCGCCGCCGGTCGAGGGACCCGGCAATACCCCGCTTCCACCGCCGTGCAAAAGGAAATGTTTCCGCTTGTGGACCGTGACGGATTGACCAAGCCGGTCATTCAAATCATCGGCGAGGAAGCGATTGATTCCGGGATCGAAGAGATTTGCATCGTCACCTCGCCCGGTGATGAAAAGGTATATCGCGATTATTTTCGGCGATTGGACAGCGAAATGCTCAAAGCCTTTCGCGGCAAGGATTGGGCGATCCAGGAAAGTGAAAAACTCCAAGCGTTTGGCGAACGATTGAGCTTCGCCGAGCAGGACAAACCCGAAGGCTTCGGCCACGCGGTCTACCAAGCAAAAAAGTTTGTCGGCGATGAGCCGTTCCTGCTGCTCCTGGGTGACCACGTCTATATTTCCGATACGAAGGACCGCTGTGCACGACAGATCATCAAGGTGTTCGATGAATTTGGTTGCGAAGCAGTGACGGGGGTGCAACCTGCGATGGAAAGGGTCCTGAATCTGTTCGGCACCATTCGCGGCTTGCCCATCGAACCCAATCGTGGCATCTACCAGGCTGAGTTGATCATTGAAAAACCAAGCATAGAAGTTGCACGTGAGAAACTCGTCACGCCGGGCATCCCGGCGGGCAATTACCTGACGCATTTTGGCATGCATGCGTTTGGCCCGCGCATCTTCGACAGCCTGGAATATTTGATGAAGAACAACCTTCGCGAAAAGGGTGAAATTCAGCTTACAGCCGCCCAGGAACATCTTCGACAGCAATCCGATAAGTATTATTGCTTGATCACGCAGGGCCAGCGGTACGACACGGGCATTCCATATGGACTGATGGAAACGCAATTAGCCCTGGCTCTGAACGGCGTGCATCGGACGGAGATATGCGAAGCAATTCCCCGAATTCTGGCGATGCAGGCGAAAAGTTGAAAACTAAATGGCGGTTGAAACCGTATGATGAAACGGTCGCTCTGCGTCGGCGGCAACGATACGGTCCCGGCCTTCGCTCTTGGCGCGGTAAAGGGCGGTGTCTGCCTGCGCTACCAATTGTTCCGCGCCAGCCGGATTATTCTGCGACAGCGACGCAATGCCGACTGACATCGTCACGCCAGTCGGTTTGTCAAGTGCAATTGCAGATGCCTGTCTAAATTCATCGCGCACGCGAGCAATCACCTGGACGGCCTCGGCCGCTGTTGCGTGCGGCAGGAGCAGGACAAACTCGTCACCGCCGTAGCGGGCCGCCACGTCCATGCGACGCATGTTCGCCAAAATGACCTTGCCAACTATTGCCAGGAGTTGATCGCCAACCTGATGGCCGCATCTGTCGTTAAGCTGCTTGTACCCATCCAGATCGATCATCACACAGGCAAGGTCCTTGCTGTATCGATGAGCTTCGGCAAAGAGCTGATCCAGCACGCGATTGAAATGCCGCCGGTTGTATAACCCCGTCAACACATCGGTGGCAGCCAACTCCTCGACGCGCTGGAGCGATACTTCGAGTTGCGCGTTCTTGTCACGCACTTCCGTCAACAATCGTTCGAGTTCGCGTCGCAGCGAATCGTTTTCGCGCATCACCTTGGCAACAGTCAGGTTCTTTTCCACAATCAACGGAATCGTGAAAAGATAATCCCCGAGTTTGACCACGTAGTCGGTGGCGCCTTTTTGGATGGCCTCGACCGCAATCTGGCCGACGTTTTCGCCGGTTACCATGATGACGGGCGTATTACACCGAGCGCGAATAACCTCAAGAATTTGCATGCCGGTCGCATCGGGCAAATTGTAATCGCAAAGAATAAGGTCAAATGATTCAAGCGGCTGGTCCAATGCTTCGCACTGCGATCCGACTGCAATGATCGTGCCTCGGCCGAATCGATCCTCCAATGTTTCCCTGATCAACTCTCGTTGATCGGGATCGTCTTCGATGATCAGAAGCTTTAGCCCCTTAAGGTCCATATTGCTTTCCAGCCTCGTTTGATGTCTGCCACAACGGGCCATTCATGATTTACGATATTTCTATGTGTCGGACAAAAGACCGCCTACATTTGGCAACCCGGGCAATTTTTGATGTTCTATCGTCCCAAAATGCCCATATTTCATCGCCTGCACCACTCGGGCGGCTTATGGTGCTCCGGATATTGGTGAATCTTTAACCAATAATTCGTGCTCGCGAGGACCGTCCGCAAAAACTGCTCCGCATTGGCGGGCTTGAGGGTATAGCTGTTCGCCCCGTATTCCGCGGCGCGCTTCATTTGCTCATCGCCGCAAACACCCGTCATGATCACAACGGGAATATCACGCAATGCCTTATTGGCCTTGATCCGCCGCAACGTTTCCAGGCCGTCGATGCCGGGCATTTCGACGTCCAGATAAACCAGGCCCGGCCGCGGCGCGGACGAATGCTCCGCTTCCTTCATCAGAAATCGGATGGCTTCCTCGCCGCTGGATGCTTCAAATACGTGATTGCTGACCTTGCACTGGGCGATCGCGTCGCGAATGAGTTGTCGGCAGTCCTGGTCGTCATCGACGATGAGGATCGTAATTGGCTTGTCCCCCAGTTCAGGATGTACAAGGTTCGTTCGCGGATTTGTACTTGTTCTATTCATACAGCAACCTCACTATGCCGCCGCGGGCGCTTTCTGGCACTTTGGGATATACTTGCGATCGACGCTGAAACGGAACGTGCTTCCCTGGCCTGGCCGGCTCATCACCCAGATCCGGCCACCGTAAATTTCAACAATGCTTTTCACGCTCGCCAAACCGATTCCCTTGCCGACAACCTGCTGGCAAAGCGGATTCCGTCCGCGCCGGAAGATCAGGAAAACGGAGTCCAGATCTTCGGGATCGATTCCGATTCCCGAATCCTGAACATAAAACTCGGCGCCGTCCTCATCGGTCTGGCAGCCGATATGAATTTTTTTCGCCGGCCCATCGCCCATGTATTTGATTGCGTTATCGATCAGATTCTGGAAGAGTTGACGAATACGCAGCCGTTCAGCATGCAACACCGGCAACGGCGTATCAACGATCAACTCGATCGACTTGCTGCGCAGATCATCCTCAAACAGCCCGCGCAATTCGGAAATCGTGTGGCTGATGTCCACGTCCTCCATCTTCTGCCGCCGAGTCTTGATGCGCGAGAGTTCGAGCAGTTCCGTAATCAAGTCGGTTTCGATCTGCACATTGGATTGAATTCGTTCCAGGCGATGAACCACCTCTTCATCGAAGTTTTCACGGTATTTCAGCAGCAGCATCGCCGCCATGCCGCCGATGTTTCGCAGGGGCGCGTTCAAATCGTGTGATACCGCACGTAAAAATTCTTCCTTTTCGCAAATCTCTGCACTGAGTCGCTCGTTGGCTGTCTCGAGCTGGGCTGTGCGCTGTTCGACCTTCACTTCAAGATCCCGATTGGCCTGGGCAAGATCTTCCTGATGTTTTTTCACCCATAAGACCATGTCGTCAAACCGCCTGGCCAACTCGCCGATGATGTCGGGACGATGAATATCAACGCGGGCATTAAGGTCCCCTGCGCAAATCTGGTTGGTCACGCTCACCAATTTGCGAATCGGCAGGAAAATGCGATGCACAAGCAAATAAGCGATTGGCAGCGTACAAAGGAACATGCAGCAGCCGACGCCGATGATCAGGTAATCCACCTGAAGCATTTGCGCTTCTTCACTCGCTTGCGATACGCCGACTGCGACATAACCCAGCAAGCGCGGGCCGCTTGAAACCTCAGCATCGTCATCGGGTGAAGGCGTGCTCAAAATGGGAGCAACCACTTCCAGAAATTCGCCAAACGTTGGCGATTGCCTGCTGTGAACCTGCATCAGCGACTGCGCATTAAACGAGAGTCTATCCAGCGCGAAATCGGGATCGCGACTGGCCAGCGCCTGCGGGTGAGCGTTGGCATCAAGGTAGCCGACGAACAAAATATTTCGACTTTTGATCAAATCCTGTGAACGGCGGCCAAGTTCCGACCAGTTGGCGCGTCGAAATGCAAGCTGGCTGCTCTGAGACAGGGCCGCTGCAAGCTGCCGCGCCTGCTCACCCATGATGTCGGTCAGACGGACATGCGTTTCCCGGGCAAATGCCCACGCGGTCACCCCCAGCGCCGCACTCAGCACCGCCATGAAGCAAAGGACCAGCTTATTCTCCAGCCCGACGCGCATGGAGAATCTCCGATGCCATGGCGCGCTCTGTTGCCAAACGCGCATGCTGGTTTGATGCTCAGGTTGGAGCACCTTGTCGTTTTCCATGTAAATCGGCGACAACTCCATAAGCCGACATGGGTTTCATCGACTCGCCGCATGCTGGGGTTAATCAGGGAGCGCCCCGATTCGAATCTGAAGAGAATCTTATTGGACACGAACATTCACCGTGACAGATCTGTCAATTCTGGCGGGAACCTCAACCAACAGGGTGCCATCATCAAGTCGGAAGGTCTTTTCAATGAGCCTCCCTTCGATGGTCACCAGCGCTTTACCCGCAGGCAGGCCGGCAATTTCCAGGATCGGCCGCATTATCGGCACAGAGCGAGGCACGAAAGTCACGTCCAACCGCGGGCCGGTGGCGGCAATCATGTAGGTTCCGCGGAACTCGTTGTAACCATCATTGTTTACATCGCCGCTCGAACGCCGATCCAGACGCCCCATTTCCTGCGGAATCTGGATCTCGGCCGGCGAGGATTCCTGCTTTTCCCATGAGGGGTCCGAGCGAAATTCCTCGGATAGCGGCTTGAAGACACCATCCCAATAGCTGCGGCCATCAGACCAGATTGTCAGCGTTTTTACCGATCCATCCGAAGTAAACCGCGCACGCATCTCATTGGATTCCTGGATTGACCACCCATCCGGCCGGGCTTCGGCGGTTAGCAAACGGGTTGCAAATTTATTCGGCACTTCGCAGACGAAATTAAACCCGCGCCGGCTGATGCTCCAGCCGGCGGCGGCTGAATGCGGATCGCCGAAAATCCATTGCGTATTATCGATAAGAATCACATCGTCGCACCAAACAGCATCCGGCGAATCAATCGCAAACACCAGCGCCGGCGCGCCCGGTGGGGCCAATTGACCGGTGATATCCACCAGCGCCTCAGTCCATTGGCTGGGCAACAAGGTGGTCGTTTCGCTGGCAATTCGTGTTTGACCGACGAAACAGCTCACCGTGACGTGCGAAGGTCGGTCAGAAAGGAAAAATGCACCGGCAGTCGTCCAGCCGCCTGGAAACGCTCGTCCGCCAAGCAATGATGACAGCTTGACCGTCAGTTCGCCGGTCTTTCCATCCAGCCTCAAACTTCCGTGACCGGTATGCGCGAGAGATGAATCCATGCTGCTGCGAATCCCCCTGGTTTGCACGAAAACCGAATCCACGGGCAATTCAAAATTCAGCATGGTGCTGAATCGCTGGTTTTTCAATTCGGGAGATAATCGAAGGAGTTGAACGCCAACAGGCTCGGCAATCGTCCCAGAAGGAACCGGAGCGAATTCATCGTCGGCACAGCCGGCAAAGCAGACGACAGCCAAAGCAATCACGCCCAGCCAACGAAAGGTCATGTCGAACATTGAACCGTATTTGGCTCAGCACGCAAGTCATCAATCCGCAGGCTCTGGGGAATTAACCATGATCGTGTTGCTTCGCTGGGATTGCGATTGAGAAGGCAGGCCCGTCTGAAACCGGCCCAGTTGTTCGACCAAACCCTGTGGATTGCCCTGTAAATCGATTTGCTGCGTACCAATCACCCGGCCGGATGGATCGATCAGATTCACCGTGTACACCTGCCGGGCATCACTGGCCAACTGCGTCAATGGAACGCGGCGAAACTCAAGCGGAGGTTGAATGAACCGAATCTGACCGTCGTTGTTGGTGATGGGCTGCGACATGCTGGCCATTTGCACATTGCCCTTACCGGCCGGGCTGACAACCGGCACGGCTGCAATCATTTCGTTCGCCGGGGCAGAACCAACATGCACCCGATCGCGACTCAACCATCCAGCCATAAACACAATTACGATTGAAGCCGCAATCTTGGTCAATTGTTTCAACGATCGCACGCGCCTGGCCCAGATTTCCTCCGATCGGACTCCGCTGCGTATGTCCGCAATCAATCCCTCAACTTCCGCTTCGGTTGGTTCCAGCAATTGGAACAGATGCGACCGCGATTCGCGCTGGGCGCGTACTCGATCAAGCATCTGCGCCAGTTCCGGGTCGGTCGAAAGCTGCCGGCGCAACTCTTCCACCTGGCTTTCGGGTAATTCTCCGTCAAGCCACATTTCCAATGCTTCAATATTGCTTTCAGTAATTGCCATTGCAGTTGTCCCTCGATCACTTGACCTTGACGTATGGCCTGAGCATTTCCTCCAATTGCCGCCGGGCTCGGTGAATCCAGGTCTTTACCTGGGGCACGCTTGCGCCGAGCGACTCTGCAATCTGAACGTACGATAAATTCTCATACTCACATAAAACCAATGCCGCCCGAAAATGATCCGGCAGCCGCGCGATGGCCTTGCGAACCTGCAACGTCAATTCGCTATCGATCACCCCATCAAGCGGCGTCTGGGCCGTGTCCGGGTGTTCTTCCGCTACCAATGACATGCGCGGGTGGCGTAAGAGTCGCAGCGCTTCGTTGACCACCGCACGCTTGAGCAATCCGCCCGGCTCGCGCCAGTCGTAGCGCATTCGGTGCTGATAAAGGTTCATCAGCGCCTGCTGCACCACGTCTTCGGGGCTGGCGCGTGTGCCAACAATGGCCCGCGCAATCGCCAGCAACCTTCGGGAATGCTGCCGAACTGCCTTATCGAACAGCTCCGCAGTCAATTCCGGCGTAGCCAGCTCAAATTTCCTTTCACCATCCGACACGCGCAAACTCCTGCCGAGTTACATGATTTTAGCTGTTTTAATCGATCCTGCTCCACCCCCATTATCACTGGCCTGGTCGCCAGTCTCATTTTTCGGCTTTTAACCCTAGAGACGGTTACGATTTATCCCATCTTCCAATGCTAAAACCCGGCCAATAACGCAATTATAACCCAAACACGCCATGGGACGACTGCCATGGGATGCACGGTCAAAACAAGCAACCCCGGCTGCGCTGCGGCCCTCAACGGAGGCGAATGCTGCGAGTTGGTCCGTAGGAGGGTAGGGTGGGATACCGCATCGTTCGCTATCGCTGCGCGCATGAATGCGTACGGGCGACGAGCGCAGGGTCAGAAGGGATTCGAGGATTTGGCATTGTCGCTAATCAACGGATTAGGACAGTACTTGACGGCATCGGGGATGCGTAATCGCGTAGAGGCTAAACCGGCATTCATCATTTCTGGGTTCATGGCGAGGTCGAGCCTCACTGCTGGATTGATCTCGTGCGAGAAGCATTTGGGCGGGTTCGACTTTTGGAAGTTCGTTATGGACCTCTTCCAAAGGTGCCCGCGCGTCTTTGATCTTTCCGGCACTAGGGTTACCGCAGAGTGGGAGGAATACAAAGCGGCCGGGCATGCCAGCTAACCAAACAACTATGAAGCCGTTCCCCAGTCAAGCTTAATTTTCTCGGAAGCGTGATCTTTTTACATTTTGATTCTCCAGTTGAGTCCGGCCATCGCGGCGGTGCCTTCACGCGACTATTCGAGTTTCGATTCCTATCCTGTTCGCTGAT
>DASZXJ010000014.1:0-3290 GCA_035545895.1 Tepidisphaeraceae bacterium
ACTTTTGGGCCCAAACAGGCCGCCTGATTGATATACTGTTTCACTGACGAGAGTCTTCCCAGCTGCGGTCCTGCTTTTGCTTAACTGTCCGGACGCGAAGTAATCATTTGTAAATGTCAGCGACGTCCTGCCGGAGGGCAGGCCCGCCACGGCAGGATCGAATGTTGGACTCGTCTTACACTCGGTGGAAAGCGATCGCTCGTATCGCCGTCCTGCGTTGTCATACTTAAAGGTTTCTTTGCCCGTGCGTGTCGTATGCTCGACCAGCTGATTAAGCACCGAGTATGATTCTTTCGCTGATTCATATAAGAGGTAATTATCGTAAGTGTGTTTTTCACGAGCGGATTCGTCCATCCACTCTGTAATATCAAAATTGCCACCTATCGATCGAGTGATGCGCGGACCGTTATATAGCGTTTCAATGTCATAGACAGAACTCAAATGTTCTATTTGACGGCCAAAATGGTCGTAAATGTTTGTGGCGCTTAGCACACCATCAACGCTTTTTCCTGTGACCAGATTATCATTTGACCATTTTGTCTGAACGACCGAACGCTTAGCTTCGCCGCCGGAAACCTGCCACAACCTGAATTCTTTGACAATGCGTCCACGTATGTCGCGATGAAATTCACTCTCTCGCAAAACGCTCCGTGTCGGGGGCGTCTGGGCCTTCAACATCTTGGCCAAGGCGGCGATGCGATCCTTTTTTTGTTTTATAGAGAGCCAATTGCGGATATCCTCCGCCGGTATCGCCTGCAGTTCACTTTGCGTCGTCTTCTTGATGTAAGAACCTGTACCATATTCATGCGCCGTCAACAGCCCTTGCATGCTAAGGCTATGCGTCAGCCGGATGCCTGAATCAAACCGCCATGCTTCACACCATCCTTCCGCATCCTGATGGAAAACACAATTGCCGACGCCATCATACTCGAACTCATCAATAGCATTTACGCCGCGCGTATCCAGAGCGTGTGACAGTAAAAGATTTCGGCCGTCATAAATGAACAGCTCTTCGTAACCGGCTTCGCCTATCCGACGAAAAATCAATCCCTCAAAATTATGAACAGCAACGGTACACTGATCGACCGTACGTTCATCGTCGAGTCGAACCTCATCCCTTTGCCGCGCCAGAACGTTGCCGAGCGAATCGCTAACAACTCTCTCGATCGGAGCGCTACCGGCGATTCTATCGATGAAATGACTGGCGCAATATTCGAAAGTAATGCCCCGATCGTTGCCGATGACCATCCCCAATTCATTGACCTGATTGCTCCGAGAAATCCCATCCGGATCCACTGTCACGATTTCGTTGCCGAAAATGTCGGGAAGCCGTGTCGAAACAAACCCGTTGGGGTAATTCTTCGGCTCGTCTGGATTTATATCTTGATAGCTTTGCCCTTTCTTCAGAATTGACTTCACATCAAAACGTTTCCAAACCTTCAGCTTTTCCCATTGGTTTGCTTGAATGCTTTTTTTGGCGTCGAATTCTTCGCCCTGCCAATTCTGGCATATCATTGCCAGCATGCCTTCAAGATCATGAGCGTCTCCTGGCCGATGATCCGTAACCTGTCCGTAGTAACGAAAGGAGGTGGTAACTTTACGCAGGCTCACTGACTCGGATAAAAGCCCGTCGTCATTCCAAGTTGAGGAACTCTCCTGCCCCGCTGTGTCCGCAGGTAGGCTGGTGTCGGGGACTTTTTCGTCCACTTTCGGCAATTTGTTGCTGATCTGGCACCCCTGAGCGTCATACCCTTTTTGCGTCTCCGACATTTTTTCGGTGTCACGATCCACGCTTACCTTTTTGTAGATACTCGTGGGATAATTAAATTGCAGGCCGCCTTCCTTGCCATAGAAGAAGCTTTGCAGTGAAACGCTCTCCTTCTTTTCGTTGAGCACTTCCAGTTTTGTCAGATTCCCCGCCTTGCTCCCGCTCTGTTCATACGTCCATTCGCGCCGGCTTCCCTCGGGGGATGCTATCGCTTTCATTTCGCCCAGATCGTCGTACTCCATTTTAAACTCGTGCGTGGTCTTCTCATCGGAGAACGCAATGCGCGACTGAATCTCCGCGAACGGACGTTTCCCCTCCTTCGCCACCTTGTATTTCACGCGCCGCTTCGATGGCTTGGTCTGCTCGTCGATTTCCTCGTACTCCACCTCCCACTTCGTCTGCCCGTTCGCGTCGCCCGAAAATTTCAACGCGCACTTGTACGCCACCGGCTTCTTGACGTCGCGCCCGATCTTCAAAAGCTCGGCGGCGATGTTCGCAGTGCACGCCGCCACGTCCACGATCGAATGAACCGTCTGCTCGCCCACCCGCCCGTCGGCGTCCCATTTATCGATACGCATCACCGGAATCGCCGGCACTTCCTTCGTGCTGTTCTTGCATCCCAGCGGATCCACCACCGACTTGAGACGCCGCGAAGGCCCGCCCCCGTTTTCCTCCTTGGGCGCCGTGTAACCGTAACGGAATTCACACGCGGAAGGCGAAACATTTTTCGCCGTCGGACCCGAAACCTTGACCAGATTCCGCTCCTCCATCGCGTACGAAACCGCGCGGCTTCCGAAGTCCCGCATGTCGCTGACGAAGCGGTCGAAACTGGCGTCCGCAGCCTTGTTCTTGACCTCAATGACGCGCTCGCGATCGTCCAAAATCCCCCGCACCGATTCGCTCGCATCGCGCTGAAAACGAATGCTGTTCTTCTGGCAGCGGTCGTGAATGCTGATCAGCACCCAATGGCCGCGCACGCCCGGTATCGGCTCATGCGCATTGGCCGCCTCGTCCGCCGCCGGCGCCTTACTCTTGAGATTGCCGCGGAACCTGGCGTCCTCCGCAAACGTCCAGATCGTCCCGTGCTTGTCGACAAGGTAATACCTCGCCTCCTCCAACTCCGGCGGCTGCGCCGCGTTCGTCGCCGGCGCGGCCGCGGCCCCCGGCGCATTCGGCTTAACGGGAACGCCCAAAACCACAGGCTTGCCTTTGAGCAGCGATTTGTACGCACCCGCCGGCGAATGATATTGCCGCTGATCGTAAATCTTCGAGTAATCGAATTCATTCATCCTGATCTGGGTGATCGTGATTGCCGCCACCTCGTTGCCCTTGATCGGCTTGTATACTTCGACCTGGCTTTCGCCGTTCATCAAGTGCACTTCACCGTGGGGCAATTCCACCAGGCGCATATTTCCCATCCAGTCCCAGTTGCGCCCCATGTCGCTGGTCAGCAATGCATGCGACAAATGCGTGCGACGCACCGTCAAATCCATCACCCGCCCGTCGATATGCAGATCCTCGG
>DASZXJ010000015.1:0-33153 GCA_035545895.1 Tepidisphaeraceae bacterium
GCATCGTCGTGACACGATCGCCACGACACGCGGCAAACCGGCAAACGAAAATGAAATCGTGTACCCTAACATTGGAGCGGTTGGACTCGGTGACATCGAGAAAAACACCGCCTAACGCCGGCGATTAACCGGACAGTAGTGCAAAGGAAAATCGAAATTATCCGGTTCCGTCCGGTCCAGGGCATTTCTGCCCCCTATATTGACGCGCGTACATATCCTGAACTGTCGTGAAGATGGAATTCCGTTGGCCGTTCACACGAGCCGAGGTAGCTTTGTTTTGCCGCCTAAGATGTGTCGATGCCTTCGCCGGCGTCACAACTGGGCCAGAAAGCTTCCATGTTACGGATCGGTCAACTCAGTCGATGGATTGTGCTCCTTGCCGTGGCAATCATGCCGGCAACTTCAGGTCAGCACACCCTTCAGGCCGACCAGATCGAACTCGCCAAAAGTCCCTACGAAGTCCGCCTGCGCAAGCTTCACCTGGTCCGCCCGGACCTGATCTCCTATCCGATCTATTTCGAAGTCTATTGCTAAGACTTCAAGCAAACCAGCGATGCACCTCAGCTTTTTTGCGCAGGCCGAACCTGGCAATCGAGTAGATCATATCAGTTATGTCGCCGTCGTTTTTCCAAATTCTTCCAAAACAATTCCAGTGATGAAACTCGAATCCGCTTCAGCGGGGCGAGAGGTGGCCATGCAGACGTCCACCTGTCCGGTGATTCGTGTCGGATTTGAATGAATGGCCGGTGGGTCGTTCACTTTTCGCCGCGTCTCCACCGTATTCCATGACAGCAAAACGCATAGCCAACGCATTGAATAAAATTTTGCATGGACGTTGGACGTGCGTTGTTTCAGTCTTTCTTCTGTTGCATTAAAAAAGAGCCGGTAAAAGCAATACTGGTGACAGGGGCGACTCTTCTGGTAAACTGTGGTCAGTCAGGATCTACCGCACTCGACGCGCTGTTGGATAAATCAGCGATTATCTGATTCATTCTGGGTGATTGAGTTCAATAACTGATCAATCATACGAACCGGCGCGTTTGATTATTCAGAAGGGATATTTTATGCCGCTGATGACCACCAAACCGATGTTTGACCTTGCCTATGATGGCGGCTTTGCCGTTGGGGCTTTTAACGTCAACAACATGGAGCTGGCCCAGGCGATTATTGAAGCCTGCGCCGCTGAGAAGTCGCCGCTGATTCTTCAGATCAGCAAGGGCGCCCGCAAATACGCAAACATCCGGTATCTCAAAGCCATTATCGACGCAGGAGTTGCGGATCATCCGGAATTGCCGATCGCGATCCATTGCGACCATGGCGACACGGTGGATCTGATCCAGACATGCATCAAGGATGGTTATACGAGCGTGATGATCGATGGGAGTCATCACCCGTACGAGGAAAACGTTCATCTGACGGCCGAGGCAGTGAAAGTCTCGCATGCAGCAGGAGTTGTGGTCGAAGCCGAACTGGGCATGCTCGGAGGAATCGAAGAAGACGTCGTCGGACTCGATGCGGAAGAATATGAAAAAAACGTCGAAAAATTTCTGACCGACCCGGAGCAGGCCACGGATTTTGCGAAGCGAACAGGGATCGATTCATTGGCGGTGGCGATCGGAACTTCCCACGGGGCTTACAAATTCAAGCACGAAGCCAAGCTGGCGTTTAACCGGATCGAGCAAATCATGAAGACCTGTCCCGGTTTGCCGCTGGTCATGCACGGCAGTTCGAGCGTGCCGCAGGAATTCATCGATCTGGTCAACAAATACGGCGGGAAAATGCCCAACGCCAAAGGCGTGCCAGAAGATCAGATCAACATGGCGGTCAGCAAGTATGGCGTGTGCAAGGTGAACATTGATACGGACTTGCGATTGGCTTTAACGGCGAAGATTCGGGAGGTATTCGCGACCAAGCCGGCCGAGTTTGACCCGAGAAATTACCTGGGGCCGGGGCGCGACGCGATCGTCACGATGGTCCGTCGAAAATTGCATGTGCTCAATAGCGCCGGCAAGGCAGACGCGGTGATCAAGCATTGGGAAAAGCTGGCTAAACCGCTGCCGAGTTTCTATAAGCGGTGAACCTGCAAGAAAACGGAACGGGATTTCCTGGCATTACAAAATTACAGCCCATTCGGCAATTTCGTATTCTTGTGAGGGTTTGGCGTTCCAACAGTGACAATTTTGACCGGCGGCGGCGTTGTGGGAGTCGTCGGCGTCGTAGGTGTTGGATCGGGGTCGGGGTCGGGATTCGTGGGCGTTGTCGGGGTGACCGGTGCAGAATCTTCCAAAGTAGTTGCAGCGGCGACGTTTGAATAATCGCTGTTCCCCGAGGCGTCGAAAGCGCGTATCCGATAGTACAACTTTGTCGATCCGGGCAAGCTCACATCAACATATTGAGTAGAATTTGCAACTGGCAAATATATTTGGATCCAATTAATTCCGTCGATAGAACGTTCGATTTTAAAACCGGCTTCCGTTGTCGAGGTATCTGTCCATGTCAGTTCGATGCGGCTGGAATTAATCGCAACTGCAACGAGATTCGCTGGTGCATTCAAGCCTGTAGGTGCTGGATTAGCGGGTGTGGTCGGATCATTTGGGTCGGTTGGATCAACCGGATCTGTTGTCGGCGGTTGTGTTGGCGGTGGCGTGACCGGCGGGGTGCTTGGTGTTCCACCAAAATGTTTGTTGGGGCCAGGGCGGCCTCGGCTGCCGCTCCAGGTGAGCATGATATTCGGGCCGTTATTGAGGAACTGAACCGTTGAGCCGTTGGCATTGGACGGACCCTGGCGATAGTTCAGGAATCGGTTGTTTCGGACAATGCCCGTTGAATGCGACCCGTTCGCCGCTACCACGTGATTGCCACCAATTGCATAGTTGTCTTCCATCAGGATGTTCTGGCCGCCAATTTCAAACGCAATTCTCACGCCCACTTTGTCCGGCGAGTCCTTGGAAAGGGGCATGATCGCGACATTTCGGCGAATGATCGTATTGTGGCTGTGATCGGCAACGATCGAGAAGGCGAACGTATCGTTATTCTGATTGAACGTTGGATACATCACCGGATTTTCATACCAGTTGTCCTGAACGATCGTATTCCATCCGCCGCCCTGATACTCGACCGCCATTCGGTGCAGGCCGGAGAAATAGTTCTGTTCGATCAGCAGGTTTCGGCTGTTGTCGCCGAAATCGATGACATGAACGCCTTCGTTACCGTTCAGGAATTCGTTGTTGCCGATGGTCAGGCCGTCCCAGTTGTATCCGTAAATCCCGTTGTCTCCGGCAATCGGATCAAAAGTGTTGTTGGTGATCTGGGTGTTTCGCAGCCCGGTGGTGAACTCGATGGCGTTGCGGTGGTTGCCGGTCGCCTGGAGTTGGAATTCGTTATTGTCGATCACCACGTCGCCAATCATCCCGTTGGGAGAATCCATGAAGATGCCGCGACCCTTGAAAGTAAATCCGGTGACTTTCAAGCCACTGGCATGTAGGGCGAAGGCAAAAGCGGTTGGTCCCGCTTGCAAGGTCGTACCATTGCCTTGGAGGATGCGACCGCCGCCTCTGGCATTAACGGAGACGCCGATGTTGTAAGTTCCTGCGTCAAACGAGACGACGTCCCCGGAGCCGGCGGCATTGATCGCCAGTTGAATGGCGCCGGAATCATCGATTCCATCGTTGGGCCTAGCGCCAAAAGATGAGACAGATACGGTACTTAGAAGACATCGGGGTTCGAGTGTCTGGACCAAACTCCGGCGCTTGGCTGCGGAACGAGCGGCCATGTTGTTACTCCTGGGTGCAAACTCTGGGGACCGCCACCGTCGGGGGGCTGTACTACATGTATGAAATACACCCTGAATTACCACTTAGTCAACGATGAAATTATCGGACGTGAAGAATTTTTTGCGGTTTGGACGCGATGAGCGGCTCGACAAGACTAGGGACAAGAAGACAGCGGTGTGGAACTGGCTGGTTCAAGTGCTGGCGCGATGCCCGACGGACCGGTTGCCAGGTCGCTGTGTCTGGTGCCGCCTCCAGGGACGACGCATAAGTCTTCCCAGTGAGCCATGATTGGCTAAAGTGGCGTCGATGCCGGAAATAACGCTTGACCAGGCGCTTGAAATTGCAGTTGCCCATCACCAGGCCGGTCGGCTTGCTCAAGCGGAGGCCATCTACCTTCAGATCATTGAGAAACAGTCCGAACATCCCGATGCGCTTCATTTGCTTGGGGCAGTCAAATTACAGGCAGGCCAAGTGACAGAAGCCTTGAGATTGATCGAGCACGCCATTCGATTGGCGCCCGAAATCGCGGATTTTCACTGCACTTATGGGCAGGCTCTTGGTAACTCCGGCGAGAAAGAACTGGCCATCGAGTCGCTGCAGCGGGCCATCAAGTTGCAGCCGAATTATCCCGAAGCATTCAACAATCTTGGAAACATCCTTCAATCGCAGGGCGAACTGGAACAGGCCATTGGATTCTACGAACAAGCCCTGTCGCTACGACCGAATTTTGCCGAAGCACATAACAATCTCGGCGATGCCTTACGGAAACAACGCCGGCTAAGCGAGGCAATTTCGCATCTCGATAATGCAGTCCGATTGCGACCGGACTTTGCCGATGCGCATAACAATCTGGGAGTGGCATTACGAGACGCGGGCCAATTTGAGCAGGCCATTGCTTCATATCAGCGGAGCATTGCTCTTCGGCCGGATTGGCCGTCGCCGCACCATAATTTGGCGCTGGCTCGGCTGCTGCTGGGCGATCTGGAAACGGGTTGGCCCGAGTATGAATGGCGGCTTCGCGTGCCGGGCTTGGCGGGCTCCCACCGCAAAGTTGATGGACGACGATGGAACGGAGAGTGTCTTGACGGGAAAACGCTTTACATTCATTGTGAGCAGGGGCTGGGCGACACCATTCAATTCGTGCGCTATCTCCCGCTTGTCGCCGAGCGGGGAGCAAAGATTGTCCTGCGATCTCAGCCGGAATGGGTCCGCCTTCTGGAGCAATTGCCGTGCATCAGCCGAATTATCTCAGACTCTGATGCCGAACCTGCTTTTGATGTGCATTGTCCGCTCTTGAGTCTTCCACTCATCTTTGAAACGAGGATCGATACAATTCCATCTGGCATTCCATATGTGAAAGCAGGTGAGGAAAGCTCCTCGCGATGGCGCAAGCGAACGTCAGGGCTGGTGCATCAGAAAATAGGTTTGGTCTGGACTGGTAGAGAGGGGCATTATGATGATCAGAATCGATCGATGAAGTTCGATCAATTTAAGCCAATTCTTCAATTGCCTGATCTCCACTTTTTCAGTTTGCAAAAAGGATATGCCAAACCCCAAGGCGAAACGACTTCAATCATCGATTGGACCGACGACCTGAACGATTTCGCCGACACGGCTGGCCTGATTCAAAATTTGGATCTGGTCATCACGGTTGACACAGCCGTCGCTCATTTGGCTGGCGCCATGGACAAACCGGTCTTTGTTCTGCTGCCGTTTGTGCCGGATTGGCGATGGCTGCTCGGTCGCAACGACAGTCCGTGGTATCCAACGATGCGGCTCTTTCGTCAGCCGGTGCATTACGATTGGGAGACGCCCATCAGGCAAATCGTCGCATCGATAGACTCTGCCAATTTTTGAGCTACATTTTGCTCTATGGCGCGGATGACTTTTCAGCAGGCAATGGATCTGGGCTTATCCCACCATCGCGACGGGCGGCTGAAAGAGGCCGAATCGATCTATCGCCAAATCATTGCTGCTGATCCGCGGCAATCAGATGCGTTTCATTTTCTGGCCATCGTGGCGTTGCAGTCGGGCCGAGTCGATGCCGCGCTCGAACTGCTCGGCCGTGCTCTGGCGCTGGAACCCAATTCCGCTGACTATCACAATACACTGGGGCAAAGCCTGCTCATGGCGGGCCGGCGGGAGGAAGGCATCGCGGCTTTTCGAAAGGCGATCGAATTCCGAAGCCCGTTTCCGGAAGCATCCATCAACCTGGCCGTTGCGCTTTATCAGTCCAATCATGTGAAGCACGGGATTGAAGTTTGTCGTCAATTGATCAGGCAGATTCCCGAGCATTCACAGGCATGGAATAATCTGGGAATCATGTTGCGAGATCAAAATAACATGGACGAGGCGATCGGCGCCTTCTACAAAGCCATTCAATTCAAACCGGATAACGCCGACGCGACCACGAATCTGGGCAATGCTTTGCGCGAGGTTGGCCGGTTTGATGAGGCCGTTGAATCGCTTCGCAAAGCCGTCGAACTCTCTCCGCAATGGCCGATTGCGCATCATAATCTTGGCTCCAACCTGCTTTTGAATGGCCAGTGGGAGCAGGGGTGGACTGAATTTGAATGGCGATGCCGGATCAAGCATCCTCAACCCGTCTGCCTGGATTTTCCCCGCCCGAGATGGGATGGAGGCGCAATCAAGGGCCGGACCATTCTGGTACATGCCGAGCAGGGGTTGGGCGACACCATTCAATTCATTCGATATTTGCCCCGGGTTGTGGAGCGTGGCGCTTCGATCGTGCTGATGTGCCAGCCGCCCCTCAAAAAACTGTTGATCGATTTTCCAGGTTTGAAACAGTTGATAACGACGTCGGACCCATCGCCGGAAGTGGATTGTCATTGTCCTCTGATGAGCCTGCCGGTCATTTTCAAGACGACACTCGATGCCGTGCCGGCAGACATTCCTTATTTGAAAGCAGATAGCGATCTTTCATTCAAATGGCGGCAGCGATTGGCTGATATTACAACCAAAAAGAAGGTTGGTTTGGTTTGGGCGGGCCGAAAAGCGCACATCGAAGATCGTACGCGGTCGATGGCGCTGTCCGTGTTGTCGCCGTTGGCAAAGGTTCATGACATTTATTTCATCAGCCTGCAAAAAGATCTCTCGCCCGAGCAATCTTCCCACCCGTCTTTCACTTCGAACTGGTTCGATCGAACCAATGAGTTAAATGATTTTGCCGACACAGCCGCTTTGATCGATCGCCTCGATCTGGTGATCAGCGTGGATACTGCAATTGCGCATCTGGCAGGCGCGATGGGCAAACCGGTGTGGCTCTTGCTGTCGTATGTTCCGGATTGGCGCTGGATGCTTCATCGCGAGGATACACCCTGGTATCCGACGATGAAATTGTTTCGTCAAAAGACGCTTGGCGATTGGCAGCCGGTCGTTGAACGCGTCATGCAGGAGCTTGCATGCCTGAAATGACCATCCAGCAAGCGATGGATCTGGCGATGACGCACCATCAAACCGGACAAGTTAAGGAGGCGCAGGCGATTTATCGCCAGGTTCTCTCCGCTCAGCCCGATCACGCGAACGCTTTACACATGCTTGGCGTGGCGATGTTTCAAACGGGCGATTCTTCGTCTGCGCTGCAACTGATCAGCCGGGCCATTTCGATCGATGGTGCCGTGCCCGATTTTCACAATTCGTTGGCAAGGATTCTGCTGCTGATCGGACGGCTGGAAGAATCAATCCAAGCCAGTCGCCGTGCAATCGAGCTGCGTTTTGCATTTCCCGAAGCACTCCTCAATCTGGCGATAGCGCAATTTCACTTGGGCGAAATCGAAGAGGCTCAATCCACGGCCCGGAAGGTCATCGAACTGTCTCCGCAAAACCCCCAAGCCTGGAATGCGCTGGGTGCAATGTTGCGCGAACAGGGCAAATCCAATGAAGCAATCGATGCGTTTCAAACGGCGTTGAAGTTCCAATCTAAATTTGTTGAAGCCGCCACGAATCTCGCCGGGACACACAGAGAAACGGGTCGATTAGCGGAGGCCATCGAAGCCTACCGGAATGTAATAGTCATTGCGCCCGATTGGCCGACGGGCCATTACAATCTCGCCCTGACCTTGCTTTTGACAGGCGATTTCAAGCAGGGCTGGATCGAGCATGAGTGGCGATGCCAGATCAAAGAACCGCGCCCGGTTTGCCTGGATTTCCAGTTTCCACGCTGGAGGGGTCAACCGCTGGATGGCAAACGCTTGCTGATTCACTGCGAGCAGGGTTTCGGCGACACCATCCAATTTGTGCGCTATGTGAGTCTTGCAGCAAGTCGCAGTGGACAAATCGTGATGCTCTGCCAACCTGAACTTGTCCGCCTGGTCAAACAGATCAATGGAATCGATCAGGTTGTGACGCAGGGCGACCCGTTGCCGACGGTCGATTTCCACTGTCCGCTGTTAAGTTTGCCGTATCTCTTTAACACAGAATTGCAGTCGATTCCCCAAAACGTTCCTTATATAAGTTCAGATGCGGAAGAATCCTTGTACTGGCGCAGGCGATTGGGAAATCATCAAAGCAAATTGAAAATCGGGCTGGTTTGGAAAGGCGGCAAGTTTCATATTGAAGATCGGTTGCGATCAATCACCTTTAAACACCTGCAACCATTGTTCAAATTGCCCAACATTCAGTGGATCAGTTTGCAAAAGGAAAGCAGGGCTGAAGGCATTCTTTTGGCTGATCTGGTCGATTGGACTGATGATCTCAAGGACTTTGCCGATACGGCCGCTTTGGTCGACAATCTGGACCTCGTGATCACAGTGGATACCGCGGTTGCCCATCTGGCCGGCGCGATGGGCAAAGTGGTTTGGATGTTATTGCCATTTGTGCCGGATTGGCGCTGGATGCTGGGTCGCGACGACAGCCCATGGTATCCAACCATACAACTGTTTCGCCAGCCGTCGCGCGGTGATTGGAACACGCCGATCGATCAAGTGCTGAACAGCCTGCAATCTTTTGTGAATGAATTTCCCAGATGAATGTGAACCCGATTGTGCAATTGCTCGAACAGGCATTGGCCCTTCACCAGGCGGGGCAACTGCAACAAGCCGAACCGATCTACCGGCAAATCCTCGCCATGCACGGCGATCAACCGGATGCATTGCGATTGTCGGGTATTCTCTTGCTTCAACTGGGCCAGTTGCCGAGGGCAATTGAACGATTGACCCGCGCGGCGGCGGTCCAACCACAATCTTTTGATGTGCACAGTGCACTGGGACAGGCGCTGGCGCAAAGCGGGCGACTTACTGAGGCGGCTGGCGCATTTCATCGAGCGCTGTCGCTCAACCCGCAATCCGCTGACGCGCACAACGACCTGGCGAACGTGCTGCTCGGTCTGGATCGTCCCGATGAGGCGATTTCGCTCTATCAGGCATCGTTGGCCATTCGGTCTGATTCACCGCAGGTATTGAATAATCTTGGTAGTGCGCTTTGCCGAAAAAACCTTTTCAACCAAGCCGCTGCGGTCTATCAGCAGGCGCTTTCGTTGATGCCTGATTTTCCTGAGGGGCAATGTAATCTGGGGATTGCGCTGCAAAATCTTGAGCAAAGGGAGGCTGCAATAGCCGCCTTTGAAAAAGCATTGGCGCTGCGACCGCAGATGATGGAGGCTTCAATCTATCTTGCCGACGCGATGCGAGAGCAAAAGCGTTTCGATGAAGGCCTCGATTTGTTGCATCAGGCGCTGGTGCATCATCCAAACGATCCCGATCTGCACAGTTCGCTGGGAACCATGCTGCAGGCCGCCGAACGACTGCCCGAGGCGGTGGTTGCCTTTCGGCAGGCAATCCGGCTCGCCCCGCAACGATACGAATTTCAATACAACCTGGGAACAGCGCTAAGCGATCAGGACGATCTGGAAGGCGCGATTTCCGCATATCGGCACGCCCTGCATTTATGGCCGGATTATCCAAACGCGCACAATAATCTCGGCAACGCGTTGCTCGATACCTTGCAGGTTAAACAGGCCGAGCGGGAATTCCGGCGCGCAATTGCGCTGTCTCCAGAACTGCCATCAGCGCATTTCAATCTTGGGGTTGCGCTGCTGATGCAGGGGAATTTGAGAGAGGGCTTTCAGGAATTTGACTGGCGATGGCGGACTCCGGAACTCGTGCTTTCGCAAATGCGTTTGTCCGGTCCCCGGTGGACCGGCGAACGAATGGAAGGGCGGCGATTGCTCCTTCACGCCGAACAGGGTTTTGGTGATACGATTCAATTCATCCGATATCTTCCGCGCGCGGTGGAGTCGGGCGGGACAATTCTGCTCGCCTGCCAGCCCGAACTCGCTCGGCTGATTGGCGCGTTGCCTGGCATTTCGCAACTGGCCACGCAAGGCGATCGATTGCCGCCATACGACGCGCATTGTCCTTTGCTCAGTCTGCCGCTTGTGTTCGAAACGGAGTTGGCGACCGTTCCTTTGCAGATTCCATATTTGAAAGCCGATGAGATCCTGAAATCCAAGTGGCGGGCGCGCCTGCAGGACGGCGGCAGCGATTTGAAGGTTGGGCTGACCTGGGCCAGTCGCCCCAAGCACAAACTCACCAGGCATAAATCCATTTCCCTGGATGCGCTGGAACCGCTGAAAGGTATTTCCGGTGTAAAGTATATCAGCCTGCAGAAAATCAATGAGCCTTCTGGTTCGCCATCAAAGTTTCCGGAATTGATCGATTGGACCAGTGAGCTGACTGATTTTGCGGAAACAGCCGCCCTGATTGAGAATCTCGATCTCGTGATTAGTGTTGACACCGCCGTCGCCCACCTCGCTGGCGCGCTAGGCAAGCGTGTGTGGGTTTTGTTGCGTTATGCATCCGACTGGCGCTGGCTGCTGGACCGAAATGACAGCCCCTGGTATCCCACGATGCGACTGTTCCGTCAACCGAAAATCGGAGACTGGCAATCGGTGATCGAGCAAGTGTGTGCGGAACTCAAATGTCTGAAATGAATGTCCCGCAAATCATGCAGCTTGCGATGCGGCAGCATCAAGCCGGACGACTGGCGGATGCGGAGAAGGACTATCGCCAGGTCTTGTCGGTCCAGCCGGATCATTCCGATGCGCTTCACTTGCTTGGTGTACTGGAATATCAGCAGGGAAAACTGGAGCAGGCCCTGCAGCATATTCAACGCGCGATTCAGATTCAGCCGGCAGCCCCACACTATTACGGCAATCTCGGTCTGGTGCTTGAGGCGACGGATCGGATCGATGATGCCATTGCAGCGCAGCGGCGTGCGCTCTCTTTGCACGCCGAATATCCAGAAGCACTGAACAATCTCGGGAATCTGCTGCTGGGAAAAAGGGATTTTGCGGCTGCAATTGAGATGCTCCAAAAGGCGCTCGCTTTACGTCCCCATTACCCCGAAGGCTTGAACAATCTCGGAAATGCATTTCGCGAGATGGGCCGGATCGATTCCGCCTTGGATTGTTTTCATCGGGCAATCTCATTGCGGCCTCAGTTTGCGCCGGCTCATCTCAGCCTGGGCGCATCGTTGATCGACAAGGGAGAAATTCGGCAGGCGATTTCTCATTTGCGTCAAGCCATTGCAATCGAACCCGATTCGGCGGAAGCGCATCACAATCTCGGAGCGGCTCTCCTGCTCATGGGAGATTTTGAGAATGGCTGGATCGAGTATGAATGGCGATTGCGAATGAAGAAGGTGCTGAAATCAAATCAGCAATTCTCCAGGCCCATCTGGAATGGCGAGCCGCTCAATGGCCGTAAATTATTGATCCGAGCCGAACAGGGGTTTGGCGATACGATCCAGTTCTGCCGATTCATTCCCATGATTGCAAAGCAAGCCGGGAAATTGGCCGGTATTTGTCCACCGGAATTGATTAAATTGCTGCGCTGCTTTGAAGATGTCGAATGGCGAACCACGGGCGACTCACTCCCCGATTTTGATGTGCACTGTTCGTTGATGAGTTTGCCTCGAATTCTTAAAACGACCGAAGCAACGATTCCCTCTCATGTTCCGTATTTGAAGGTTGATCCGATTTTATCTTCGCGATGGCGCAAGCGATTGAACGCCTTGCCCGGGATGAAGGTCGGATTGGCATGGGCGGGACGTTCTGAACATGCGCGGGATCGTGAGCGATCGATTTCTCCGACTGCATTTAAGCCGCTGATGTCATTGCCAAACATCCAGGGGTTCAGTTTGCAAAAGGTGGATGGGATTTCGGCCATATCGAGTCTTGCTTCCGATCTCAATCTGATCGACTGGACAAATGAGTTGAATGACTTTGCGGATTCCGCGGCTTTGATCGACAATCTCGATCTGGTGATTACGGTGGACACGGCCATCGCGCATCTCGCGGGAGCACTTGGTAAAAAGTGTTGGACGCTTTTACCGTTCGCGCCGGATTGGCGATGGATGCTCGCGCGCGATGACAGCCCATGGTATCCGACGATGAGGCTGTTCCGGCAACCCGCCATTGGCGACTGGAATTCCGTGATCAGCCAAATCACCCGGGAGCTTGCATGCCTGAAATGACCGAACAGCAGGCGATGGAGCTTGCCGCAAAACTCCAGCGATCCGGGCAACTGCTGGACGCCGTTTCGGTCTATAACGACTTGGGCAACCAATTGGCGGATAGCGGCGCACCTGAAAAAGCCGCCCAGGTCTATCGGCTGGCGTTATCGATCAAACCTGAACAAATCGAAATCCAGAATAACCTCGGAACGGTGCTGCTTGATCTGGGCCAAATGGATGAAGCTCTCAACGTGCTGCGAAAAGCTGTGACAGCTCAGCCGGATTATTGTGAAGCATGGAACAACCTGGGCAATGTGCTTCGGAGCATGGGGCAGATTCAGCCCGCGATTGACGCGTATCGCCGGGCGATATCACTTCGGCCGGACTGGGCGATCCCGCATTACAGCATGGGCGCCTGCGAAATGCTGCGCGGTCACTTCCGCGACGGCTGGCCATTGCTGGAATGGCGCTGGCGCGATCGTTCGCTCAATGCGTCCGGCCGAAACATTCCCAAGCCGATGTGGGATGGATCGGATCTGAAAAGTCGGACGATTCTTCTTTATTCTGAACAGGGCTTTGGAGATACGATCCAATTTGCGCGTTATATACCGCTGGTTGCAGCTTTGGGTGGCAAGGTGATTTGCGGCTGTCCGCCGGAACTGTTGCGGTTGATGCGATCAATCGAAGGCGTCGATCACTGGATCACCGTCGGCGATCCGGTTCCGCCGTTTGATGTGCATTGTCCCATCATGAGCCTGCCGATGGTATTGGACACAACGCTCGACACAATTCCCAACCGCGTGCCTTATCTGAAAACGGACGAACATATATTGCTGCAGTGGCGCGAGCGGCTGAAACCGTATGGTAATAAACTGAAAATCGGAATCGCCTGGTCAGGCAGGCCAACTCAGCGGCACAATCGAAAACGCTCGATCCCGTTTGAATTGTTGCAGTCGATGCTTGAAAGGGATGACGTGCAATTCTTTGGTCTTCAAAAGGGCGGAAACACAGCGAATTCTTCGCTGATCGATTGGACCGGAGAATTCACCGATTTTTCGCAAACGGCGGGGCTGATCGACAATTTGGATCTGGTGATCAGCATTGATTCCGCCATTGCGCATCTCGCTGGCGCGCTGAGCAGGGAAACATGGGTGATGCTCGCTTACTCGTCGGATTGGAGATGGATGCTTGGTCGCGATGACAGCCCGTGGTATCCGACCATGAGATTGTTTCGACAACCTCAATTCGGCGATTGGCCGGCGGTGGTTCGGCGGGTGGTTCAGGAGTTGTCATGTCGCAAATAACAATTCCACAGGCGATTGAGCTTGCGGTGAACCACCATCAGGCGGGGCGGCTGCATGAAGCGGAAATCATCTACCGCCAGATTCTTGCCCAGGAACCAACGCATCCCGATGCGCTGCATTTGCTGGGTGTGCTTGCGATGCAGGTCGGTCAGCATGAACCCGCAATGGGATTGATCCGGCAAGCGATCGCAATCAACGGCTCAGTGGCGGACTATCACTGCAATCTGGGATATGCGCTGGCGGCCGTTGGGCAAACACGAGCGGCCATCGAATCTTATCGCCGGGCGCTGGCGATCCGTCCAAATTTTGCCCAGGCATCGAACAATCTTGGCAATGCCCTTCGCGGTGCCGGCGAGTTGGATGAATCCATCGCGGTGTTGCGACAGAGTTTGAAAGTTCAATCCGATAACCCCGAAGCGCTAAATAGTTTGGGATGCTCCTTGCGCGCCAGTGGCCGGACTGACGAATCGATCGCCGCCTTCGAAAAAGCCCTGTCGCTACGGCCTCAATATGCTGAGGCTCATAACAATCTCGGCAACGCATTGCGGGAGAAGGATCAACCCGAGCCAGCCATCGAGCATTTCCGCCAAGCGCTGGCGATTCGCCCGGAGTTCTCCGAAGTGCTGAATAACCTGGCGGGCGCACTGGAGGAACAGGGGAAATTCGAGCCAGCAATCGAAACCTATCGACAGGCCGCGCGAGTCAACCCGGAATTGGTCACCGCACACGTGAATCTTGGTATTGCGCTGTTGCGGCAAGGGAATTTTGGTGAAGGTTGGCGGGAGTATGCTTGGCGCTGGCATAAGCCCGGGCGCGAGCAACCGATATGGGATGGTCAGCCGTTGGATGGCAAGCGATTGCTCATTTATGCCGAACAGGGGCTGGGCGATTCAATTCAGTTCATTCGTTACATGCCGCTTGCAGCCGAGCGCGGTGCGCGGATCATTCTGCAAATTCCAAAAGAACTGAACCGCCTGCTTAAAGATATTCCGAACGTCGCGAATGTCATTTTGGATACCGAGACTGTTCCTGAAGTCGATTTTCATTGTCCGCTTCTCAATCTTCCGCTTGTGATGGGCACATCGATGGATACGATCCCGGCAAATGTGCCATACGTCAAAGCTGAGGATGAACTTTCGTCGCGCTGGCGCGAGCGGCTTCAGCCGTTCAAAAATAGTTTCAAGGTCGGACTGACCTGGCAGGGCCGAAAGGAATATACGAATGACCGGCGGCGCTCGCTTTCGCCGGGCGTTTTAGAGCCGTTGTTCAAGCTTGCCGGATTGACGTTTTTCAGTCTGCAAAAAGGTGCTCAGCGGCAGCCGCAGGGACTGGTTCAGCAATTGTCAATGATCGACTGGTCGGATGAATTTCACGATCTGGCCGACACGGCAGCGCTGGTCAACCATCTTGATCTGGTCATTTCGGTCGATACCGCGATGGCGCATTTGGCCGGTGCGATGGGTAAAAGGGTCTGGACGCTGTTGCCGTTTGTGCCGGATTGGCGATGGCTTTTGGATCGCAGCGATAGTCCGTGGTATCCAACCATGCGCCTGTTTCGCCAACCGCGCGTTGGAGATTGGCCGGCTGTCATCGAACGAGTGATTTCGGAACTGAAATGCCTGATTTGAACATTCATCAGTCCATGCTTGCAGCGATCGAGCAGCACCAGGCCGGGCGCGTTTCAGAAGCGCAAGCCATCTACGAACAGGTGCTCGCGGCCAATCCTAATCACCCGGATGCTCTTCATTTGCTCGGCGTGGCGATGTTTCAATCCAAACAGCCCATGCGAGCCATCGAATTGATCGAACGCGCGATCGCAATCAATCCATTGGTTCCGGATTTCCATTGGAACCTGGGTCGTGTGCTGGCAACAGTCGGGCGGCACGAACAGGCAGCCAATCATTTTCGCCGGGCGCTCGTGGGTCAGCCGGATCATCCCGACATTTGGAACGATCTTGGAAACGCTTTGCAGATCAGCGGCCAATGGCAGCAATCGATCGCCGCTTATCATCAGGTCCTTGCGCGTCGGCCGGATGATCCGGATGCGCTGAATAATCTCGGCAACGCGCTTCGCGAGGGCGGCCAACTCGATTTTTCCATCAGGCAACTCCTGCGCGCCATCGAATTGCGACCGGATTTCCCCGAAGCCCACAATAATCTCGGCAACGCGTATCAAGCCGTCAATCGATTCGACGATGCGATTGCCGAATATCAGAAATCCCTGTCGTTGCGACCGGATTACGCGCAGGCATATAACAATCTCGGCGGGGCGCTGCGCGCATCCGACAAGCTCGATGAAGCAATCGCGTCGTTCAACCGGGCGATTTCACTTCGACCGGATTTCGCCGATGCTTACAACAATCTTGGGGCCACATTGCTCGATCAGGACAAAACGGACCAGGCCATTGCCACCTATCGCCGCGCCATCGAATTGCGGCCGGATTTTGCGGAGGCGCATCACAATCTGAGCATCGCGCTGTTGTCAAAAGGAGACTACGCGGCCGGATGGGCCGAGCATGGCTGGCGCTGGCAAATGAAGGAACTCATCGGCACTCATCAGCGTCTTGCACACCCCCAGTGGACGGGTGAACCGCTGAATGGCAAGCGACTGTTTCTTCATGCCGAGCAGGGTTTCGGCGATACATTGCAGTTCGTGCGTTATCTGCCGCTTGCGGCTCAGCGCGGTGCGACGATCATTCTCGCCTGTCAGCGCGAACTCGTCCGGCTTCTCAAGACGATGGAGGGTATCGCCGAAATCCTGACCGAAGGCGATCCACTGCCTTCGTTCGATGTCCATTGTCCGCTGCTTTCGTTGCCGGGAATATTTGGGACGACCGAAGAAACGATTCCAGTCAACATTCCGTATTTGAAAGCCGATGAAGTGCTTTCGTCGCGATGGCGCAAGCGGGTGGAACAATATTCCGAAAAATTGAAGGTGGGGATCACCTGGTCCGGCAGCGCGACGTTCAAGCTCAATCATCGGCGGTCTGTGACTTTGGACATGCTGTCGCCGTTGTTTGATATTGAAAATGTCCAATTCTTCAGTCTGCAAAAAGGAGAAACGTCAAGCCAAACCAAGGGAACTCACGTGATCGACTGGACCGATGAACTGATCGACTTTGCGGAGACTGCCGCATTGATCGACAATCTCGACCTGGTGATCAGTGTGGACACCTCGGTTGTGCATTTGGCCGGCGCTTTGGGTAAACGGGTATGGGTGTTGCTCGGCATTTCACCGGACTGGCGATGGTTGCGGGATCGGACCGATAGTCCATGGTATCCCGCGATGCGACTCTTCAGGAAATCTCGAATGAACGATTGGACGAGTGTCATCGATCAAGTTGCACAGGAGCTGGCATGCCTGAAATGACAATCCAGCAGGCAGTTGAACTGGGTGTGAAGCATCACCACGCCGGCCAGTTGGAACAGGCCGAGACGATCTATCGTCAGGTCCTTGCGGTCGATCCGAACTGTGCCGATGCGCTTCATCTTCTGGGTCTGATCGGATTGCAGACGAATCACCTTGAGCCCGCTCGGGAACTGGTGGAAGCCGCCGTCTCAAAGGTCGGGAACATTGCCGACTATCACCGGACGCTGGGCGATATTTATGGCGCGCTGCGCCGTCCAGCGGATGCGGCCAAGGCGTATCAGCGCGCGGTCGAATTAAATCCGGAATTCGTCGAGGCGTGGAACAACATGGGCGTGGCTTTTGCGGACCTGGGGCGTACGGAGGAAGCCATCACCGCCTATCGCCGCACGATCGAGCTTCGTCCGGATTCGCCGAATCCATATACCAATCTCAGTCATGCGCTGCGCGAGCAGGGGTTGCTCGACGAAGCCATCGCTGCAGCACGGCAGGCGCTGGCTTGCGATCCGAATTTTCCCGATGCATTCAACAACCTCGGCGTTGCACTGTTCCGGCAGGGGAAGACGCAGGAAGCCATCGATGCGTTCCGCAAGGCGATTTCGCTTCGCAGCGACTATCCGCTTGCCCATGCGAATCTCGGAATGGCGCTGCTTCGGCGAGGCGATTTTGAAGAGGGCTGGGTTGAATATGAATGGCGTGCCCGCATGTCCGGGTTTTTCAAACTGAATGTTGAAGCGGCTACTCTTTGGAACGGGGAGGACATTTCCGGCCGGCGAATTTTGCTGCACGTTGAACAGGGGTTCGGCGATGCGCTGCAATTCATCCGCTATGCGCCGTTGCTCGCCGAGAGAGGCGCCAAGGTGCTCGTCGCCTGTCAGCCGGAACTGGCGCGACTGTTTCGAAGCGTGCCGGGGATCGAGCAGGTCATCATTCCAAACGATCAATCGCCGCCATTTGATGTGCACTGTCCGCTGCCGAGTTTACCGAAGGCATTTAAGACGACGCTTCAGACGATTCCGGCGAATGTTCCATATTTCAAAGTCGAGCCGGAACCATCCGCCCATTGGCGCAGCCGCTTGTCCGAGGACCCGCGACCCAAAAAAGTCGGTCTGGTCTGGTCCGGGCGGGTTGATTATGGAAATGATCGAAGCCGCGCGATGGGCCTGGCTGCATTGGCGCCGCTGGGCGCGATCAAAAATGTTTGCTGGGTGAGCCTGCAAAAAGGAGATGGCGCGGACCAGGCACGTCGGCCGCCGGATGGATTGGAACTGTTCGATTGGACGCAGGAATTGAAGGACTTCGCCGACTCCGCGGCGTTGATCGAAAATCTCGACCTGGTGATTACGGTCGATACGGCCGTTGCTCACCTGGCGGGCGGACTGGGCAAGCCGGTCTGGGTTATTCTCCCGACAACTGCCGACTGGCGCTGGATGCTCGATCGCGATGATTCGCCCTGGTATCCAACGATGCGGCTATTCCGGCAACCGGCTGCCGGCGATTGGAATGCTGCCGTGTACCAATTGGCCAGCGAATTGCAAACGCTCATGCGATGATGCTACTTGGGTGAAACTTTATATAACCCCGCTCCGTGGTACGGAATGCGTTGCGAGAATTCCTGCCCGAATGAGCCGATGTCATTGTGCTTCCACAAATCGCGGATTGTGCATTCCTTGTCAAAGCCGAGGTCTTTCATCATGACTTTGATCGCCACCGGATCTTCAGCAGCGTTCTGCGGTTGATCAGCGGCATTAAATAAAGCCAGGTATTTGTCTTTCGCGTCGGGAATATCAGCAACCCATGCGACCTGATCGCCATTTCGGAACAATTGACGGCCGTTGACGCTGTGTTGATTGACATCAATGACTTCATCGTTGGTCAGCAGCGAAAGCGTGAACTCGTCGCACTTGGGCATGTCGCCGCCCATCATGAGCGGGCTTCGGCAAATGCTCCATAACGTGAGCAATGTGATTTGTTCGTCCTTCGTGAAGCGGGTCCAGTTGTCATTTCGCCATTGCCGGATCGCGCCGATGGGGAGCATATCGGCGTCGGGCCAATGGCCAGGCGCGGTGAATTTCGACCAGTTGTTACAGCGATCAAACTGTTCCTTCAGGGATTTCCACGTATCCCAGAAATCGTTGCTGATTCGCCAGAGGTTCGCATGGGTGGCAATATGTTCCCCAACATCCAGGGACGTAGCGCCTGGTGAAGTGCTGAGGACCATGGCGCGGCCGGTTTTATCGATCGCCTGCCGGATGCCTTCAACCTCGGCCTTGTGATAATTCGGCGCGCTGAGATCATCGACTTTTACATAATCGACATCCCAGCTTGCCAGGAGCGCAAGGACCGAGTCGTAATATTCCTGCGCGCCCGGTTTGGACATGTCCACACCGTACATGTCGGTGTTCCAGCGGCAGACGTTCGTTTTATCAGCGATTTCAGATGCTTTATGTTCAGTGCCCCAAATCGGAAGATTTTGACCGACTGCCTGGCGGGGGATTCCGCGCATGAGATGGATTCCAAATTTCAGCCCTTTGGAATGAACATAATCCGCCAGAGGCTTGAAGCCGCGCCCGTCCGCAGCCGAGGGAAATCGATTGGGCGCCGGCATGAGCCGGCCATTTTTGTCAGTGTTCAAAACCGCGCCGCGACGGTAGCGATCGGTGCGAGCCTGTGGTTCATACCACTGAATATCGACGATGATGTATTGCCATCCATGTGATTTGAGTTTGTCAGCCATGTAATCGACATTGGCACGCGTCTGTTCTTCCGTCACACCCGTGCCATAACAGTCCCAACTGTTCCATCCCATCGGCGGAGTCCTGGCCCAATCCAGAAACCTGGGAGAATTCGATTGCGCCATCGCGAAAGAGTGGAGCAGTCCAACCACAACCGCGCCTGTTATCGCGGAAATACCCTTCATCCTGTTTCCTTGTATGACGAGGAATATCAGAATACCTTACTTACTTGCGAATCGGAACAACGCATGGCCTACAACGTCGCTCTCTTCATTACCTGCCTGACCGATCAGTTCTATCCACAAGTCGGTGTTGCGGTAACAAAAATACTCGAGCATTTCGGATGTAAAGTCGTTTTTCCCGATGCTCAAACCTGCTGCGGCCAACCGTTTTTCAATAATGGCCTGCATCCCGAGGCCCGTGAACTCGCCAAACGGTTTGTTCAGGTCTTCGAACCTTACGAGTTCATTGTCACGCCTTCGGGAAGCTGTTGTGCAATGGTTCGCGAACAGTTTCATGAACTGCTCAAAGGCGATCACGCGTGGGAGCACGGACTTGATGAAGTCGCTGGCAGGACATATGAGTTTGTCGAATTTCTCGATAAAATTCTGAAGGTCGATCTGAGCAAACTTTCGCTGCCTTCCCCAACGGCCGCGACTTATCACTACACCTGTCACCTGCGCGGCATTGGCGTGAAGGATGAGGGGGTGAAGTTGCTCAAGCAAATTGGCAACATCCATTTCGTGCCCCTGGAGAAGTCCGACCAATGCTGCGGTTTTGGCGGTACATTCGCGGTGAAATACCCGGCCATCAGCGGCGCGATCGTCGATGACAAGGCGACTTGCATCGCCGATACCAAGGCCGCCATCACGGTCTGCAATGACGCGGGCTGCTCGATGAATATCAGTGGAATGTGTCACCGGCAGGGGGTTAAAACCCAAGTGAAGCATATGGCGGAGCTAATGGCTGAAGCCTTGGGACTGAATCTGAGCGGCTGGTAGTGGCAAACGAATCGCGCGCGATGCATATACTCAAAAACCATGATCGATACGGGCAAATTGCTGATGGTGGTTGGCGGGGTCATAGCCGTACTCGGGGTTGTCATCTGGGCGTTGGGCCGAGCGGGATTCAGAGGCCTGCCGGGCGATATTTCCTACCAGGGGCAGAATGTCCGGGTCTACTTTCCGATTGTCTCATGCATCCTTCTCTCGGTTCTTCTCACGCTGGGCATGTGGCTGTGGCGATGGTTGAGCGGGCGGTGAGTTACCTTACAATTCAACCACATGGCGACCGCACCGGCAACGTTTGATTTTCATCAGGTCAGCATCAGGGCGTCGGAGGATAAAAAACTCCAGACGGCTGTGATGAACGCGGTCATGCGGCAATACACCGCCAGGCAGACGCGTATTCAGGATTTTCCGGATTCGGAAAAAATCCGATCGTTGGCTGGCGAGATCAAACAGCACACGCTGAATCATCTGGACTATTATCTCGAGCAATTGCAATCCAGCGTCGAGCGCAATGGCGGACAGGTTCATTTCGCCTCGACCGGCGAAGAGGCGACCCGGATGATCCTGAATATCGCCCGCCAGGCTGGCTGCACGCGCTGCATCAAATCCAAATCGATGGTTAGCGAGGAGATCAATCTCGCACATTCGTTGGAAGAAGCGGGGATGGATGTCGTCGAAACCGATCTTGGCGAATTCATCGTACAGATCAGTCACGATAAGCCCAGCCACTTGGTCGCTCCCATCGTCCACAAGACCAAGGAATCGATCGCGGAACTGTTCAGCGATTATTTCAAGACGCCTTACAACGACGACCCTGAAGCACTGACCATGCAGGCGCGGGCGTATCTTCGTGAAAAATTCCGTCGTTCTGATTTCGGCATGACCGGCGGCAATTTTGTGGTGGCCGAATCGGGGCACGTGTGTGTGGTCGAAAATGAGGGAAACGCCAGACAAAGCACGACCACACCGCGCGTGTTGGTCAGCCTGGTCGGCATTGAAAAAGTGGTTCCAAGGCTGGTGGATTTGTCGGTGATGCTGAAGCTGCTCGCCCGCAGTTCGACCGGCCAGCCGATGACGATTTACACAAGCCTGTTTGGCGGTCCGCGCCGACCGGGCGAGAAGGATGGGCCCGACGAATTTCATCTGGTCCTGCTTGATAATGGACGCAGCGAAATCCTTGCAAGCGAATATCGCGAGACGCTGCGCTGCATCCGCTGCGGCGCCTGCCTCAATGCGTGTCCGGTTTATCGAAAAATTGGTGGGCACGCCTATGGTTCGGTTTATCCCGGGCCGATTGGCGCGTTAATCACTCCGCTCTTTCGGGGACTGGAGACATTCAAGGATTTACCCAACGCATCCAGCCTGTGCGGCGCGTGCTACGAAGTCTGCCCGGTCAAAATCAATATTCCGAAGCACCTGGTCAACATGCGTCGCGATATCGTGGCTCGCAAGTTGAACAGTCCATTCGAGCGATTCATCTACCGGTTTTGGGCGCGGATGATGGGCTCTCGGCGAATGTACGGACTGTTGACGTTGTTGCAGAAGATCGATCTTCGTCGCCGGGCGCGAGGCGCCGGCTGGGTCGAAAAGATGCCGTTTCCCGCGGGCGGCTGGACGCAAATCCGCTCGATGCCCGCGCCGGCGAAAAAGACATTTCACCAGTTGTGGCGAACCAAACCCACTCGAATTGACGAATGAGTGACCCTGTTCGATTGTCGAATCCTTCTCGTTATGCGCTGCTTGCAGTGATCTTGGTTGCGTCGTTTCTACTTAAACTGAATCATCTGGGTCATCGGTCGCTCAAACCGCTGGACGAATCGTTTCATGCAATCGTCGCCGCCAATTTGCTCAAGCACCCACTTACGCCGACTTTGAATGATGGCCCGACGATTCCGATCGAGCAGGGCGACTGGTACAACGCGGGAATCTGGCTGCACAAGCCGCCGCTGGCGCTCTGGCAGATTGCAGGTTCGTATGCATTGTTTGGGGTCAATCCGTTCGCACTTCGATTGCCCTCAGCAATTTTGGCGACGCTCAGCGTGTTGTTTACCTTTTTGATCGGACGACGATTATTCGATGACGTGGCTGGGTTGATGGCCGCGGCGCTGCAAGCGTTCAATCCTGCCCTGACCATGCTCGTTCACGGCTATGTCTTCAGCGACCATGTGGACGTGTCGCTTTTGTTCTGGACGGAATTGTCGATCTATTTTCTTTTGCGCGCGATGGCGACAAAGAACCTGACCGGCTGGGTCATCTGCGGCATCGCGCAAGGCCTGGCATTTTTGTCCAAAACATATCCTGCGTTGATCGTCACCGGCTTGGCTGGGGTTTTATGGGTGTTGCCGGGTAGACGAATCTCTCTGAAATTCTTTATCGCATTTGTGGTCGCGACTATCGCAACGATTCTTCCGTGGACGATCTGGGCGCTGATGCACTGGCCTGACTTATTTATTGATGAAAACCTCGGGATTTTGAAGCATCTGACGCAGGATGTTGAAGGCTGGTCCGCGCCGTGGGATCGCGTGCTCTTTGATTACTGGGCGAGAGTCTTTCATATTTATTATCCAGCCATTATCTGCGCAGCGGCGATTGCATTTGTCCGCTTGCAAAAAAGCAGAGACGCAAATTTATGGATATTGATGGCATGGGCGATGGGCGTGCTGGTCCCGAATCTTCTGGCGACGTCCAAACCAATGATAGCGACGCTCGTGGGTTGGCCGGCCATGTGGTTGCTGTTGGGTTGGCTGGTTTCCCAGGCCGTGCGCGGCGATCGGCTTGCTCTGGGCGTGTGGGTCGTTTCAATGTTTTATCCGCTTCTTCTGAAATCCAGCGATTTTGCTGCAATGCCTTTCTCAAGCACCGCTCCGATGGGCCAGGCTTTGCATGAGCATTCGTGGGTGATATGGGGAACGTTGATTTGCCTCGCGGGCGGCTGGGCGCTGTCTCAATTCAAAATTGGAAGATGGGAAGTCATTGTCGCATCGCTGGCGATGATCTTCCTTTCGTTGCGATGGTTTCCATCCGATGCGCCGCGAGGCTACATCAACACCGCATGGCAAGCGACTCAACTCGACAGGGAATTTCCCAACTTCGAAAAGCTCGGCGAATTTGCCCGCACCTTGCCGGCCAATGTGGTGCTGCTCGTGGAAGAGCACGATAAATTGGACAATAAGCTGATTCAATTCGTGGCCGACCGAACGTGCTATCCCGTAGCTCAAGGCCAGATCGAAAACTTCAAGCAGAAGATCATTGACGCAGGCGGCGTGCCTTATCTGGTCAGCGCGGCTGCGAAACCTTTGCCCATTGTTTTCGAAGATCAGGTCGAGCATCGAACTCTTTATTCATTCGAGCCGTCGCGGGAAAAGTAGATTGGCGGTATTGTTCCATCATGCGCGATCAAGGGGATGTCATTGAATCCGTTCGCAGGGCGCTGGGTCGCACTTCGCCGCTGACCGTGCCGCCCGTACCGCCCGTGATTGATGAGCCGATCGTCCGCCTGGTGCAATCGGATATCGGTTTGGCAGAACTATTCGCGCGCGTGGCGAGTGAAAACAAGATGGGTGTCACACCCGTTTCGCCTGATGAATTGGCCGATCAACTCGTTGCGTTTCTTCGAAAAAACAGGATCAAGTCAGTGGCGATGACCATATCGCCGCTTCTGAAAAGCCTGGGCATTTACGAATCGATCCGCCAGGCCGGCGTTGATGTCCGCACCTGGAATGAACTGCAGCTTGATCGGGTTTATGACATTGATTGCGGCATCACCGATGTGTGGGCGGCTGTCGCGGAAGTGGGGGGCCTGGTGATTCGCGGCACGGTGGATCACGGCAGAGCCGTTTCGCTCGTGCCGGCATTTCATGTTGCGATTGTCGAGCCCAAAAATCTGGTTGCCGATCTGGTCGATTTGTTTCAGAAAATACCGCCGGATCAGAACGACAAATTTGTAATCATCACCGGCCCGAGCAAGACGGCCGACATCGAAATGAACCTGGTCACCGGCGTGCATGGCCCCGGCATGGTGCAGGTTTTCCTGCTGCAATAAAGGTATAGACCGCAGACTTCACCCCAATTAAACGCTCGGAACCGATCGCCAATCAAGGTTCAGCCGCGACGCGCAGCGGAGCGCTCCCTCCCGTGCTAAAGTGTCGTCGCCAGCGAGTCTTTTGGAGATGTCACAATGTCTCGCTTATTTCCCTGCCTGGTCTTATTGGTGTCCGCCTCCACGTCATTTGCGCAAGTGGTGTACGAACCGGTGAAATACCAGTTCGATTCCCATGGCACGACTTACTATTACGGCGGAACCGATCTCCGAATTCACGCCATCGCCAATGAACCTCACTCCGCCGGCGCAACGTGGGGCCGGGTCAACGGCTATGACTTCGTCAGCGCCGATCTGCACGTCCATCGCGAAGTATCAAATCAGCCGGCCCGGGTCTTCACCGATGCGGTCAGGAATCGCGATGCAGCGCCGTTTGGCTTTACCGCCGACGACGCGCGGAATGAAGCATATGCAAACGTCCCTCGATATTTCGTCAAACGGGATGTTCCCGGCATGGCCGTTGTTAAAAAGGACGGATCGTGGTCCGTCCCCGCGGCTGCGGTGCCGGTGCGGGTCTTCAAAAGCAACGGTCAGGAAATTCAGATTCGTTCGACGCCGCAGCCCAAGCCGCTGCTGATTATCCCCAAGGACATGCTGCAAAAGCCCCTGCCGTCCGATAAGCAAATGGTCCGTGCGGACTGATTCGATTGTGCAATCCCATCGCGCCGATATGATGACGGACAAAGGAGTTCGTCATGCGCACGGCCGCGATCATGTTGGGTATCGTCATCTTGATGACACAGGCGGCTGTGGCGCAAACCACCCGGCCGGCGGAACAAACGCTGAACAGCATGCTCCGCCCGTCCACCAGCGGGGGCGCGAGACCACTTCAACCGACCAGCGCGCCTTCCATCGACCGCTCAACTGGCATGGCTGCCGTCGCGCCGGGAGCGCCCACGCTCTCGGTCATTCGTGAGGGTACGTTTCTCGTCGATCGATTGGGACGGCTCACCCGTGGTGCTGATGGACAAAGCTGGGAATTTTCGTTCGAAGCCGATGGCCGGGCCATGAAAGACCCGCCCGTCGTCATTCTCCCCAACCTGAAACTCATGGGCATGGAGCAAGCGATCAAAAACTCCAGCCGCGACCTTAAATTTTCCATCACCGGCATGGTGACCGAATACAATGGCCGCAACTATGTTCTGCTTGAAAAAGTGGTCGTTGTTCCCGATTCCCAGCAATTCTAAACCGGAACCGCAGCCTCAGTGATACTTTGCTGAATCGGCTCTATCATGTTGTTGGATATGAGCACCGAGTCGTCATCTCACAGGCAAGCCAACCAATCCCAACCCAATGCGTGGGTCTATATCCGGCGGGCGCTGAATCTTCGTTGTCCTGAATGCGGCCAGAGCCCAATGTTCGTTCCGCTCAAATCGGTTCGATCCATTTACGACTGGATGACGCCGCTGGACGGCTGCCCGCGTTGCGGCTACGCGTATCTGCGTGAGGAAGGATATTTTCTGCTGGCGACATGGGGTGTGAATTACGGCATCGTCGCGGGGCTGGGGCTTTTCATTTCGATGATGTTTGAATGGCTGCATCCGCTGAAGTTCTGGCAATACATGGTTTACATTTTTCTGCCGTTGACGATGCTCAGTTTTCTATTGGTTCGCCATGCCAAAGCGTTGTTTCTGGCGATGGATCATTTTTTCGATCCGCATGTGAAAAGACCTTGAGACCCCGGGGGAACGAACGATGGCCGTCGCATCGCCATGGTGGCTGCTGGGACTTTTGCCGTGGGCAGCGGTGGTTGTGTGGCTGTTGATTGGCCGGGGCGAATCGGCTGCGGTTCCATTCCTGAATTTGTGGCAGGCACCCAACCCAATGCCTCGCACCAGCCGGGCGCGTTTGCGATGGCCATCGCTTGGCGTTGCGCTCTGTTTAGTGGCGACGCTGCTGGCGGTCGTCGCAGCGGCACATCCGCTGGTTCCTCTTCTATCCCATCGAGCCAGCCTGAAGATAACGATCGTCGCCGATCATCGGATGACGATCGCGAAATGGAACGATTTGGTCGAATTGGCCGACCGTTCATTACGTGAGCAATTCACGGCTGGGCCCGTTGATTTAATCGATTCGGACGGCAAATGGGTCGAGACCGATTTGCAAAGCTGGGCCGCTCTGGCCAGGCAGAGTGCAATATCATCCGACGATCGGAAGGTGCAAATTGTCGGATTGGCCAGGGAAATTCTAAGTCGCAGCGGTCTAATTATTTTGCTTAGCGATCAGCAATTCGAGATCGACGACCCGGCGTTCATTCAATTTGCACCGGAGCAGTCTCCGAAAAACGCGGGATTTACCCGAGTATCCGCGCGTTCAACACCCTGGCCGGCCGTCATGATGTCGATTCGAAATGATTCGGATTTATCTGCCGCACAATTGCAGGTAGCCAATATCCTCCGGCCCATTGAACTGCCCCCGCACGGGCAGAGCCGCAATTACTTCATCGAACTGAAGGAATTGCCCTCAGTTTTGCCGGTGGAGTTGGTCGCTGACGATGATCTGCCGCTGGATAATCATGCTCGGCTGGTTCAAGAACGTGCCTGGCCTCGGATTGAGGTTGCAAGCGACGTTCCTTCGCCACTGGTTCGGATGATCGATACCTATTCCAAGCTGCGAGTTCCTTCGGAAAGCTCCGCCCGGCTTGTTGTTTCCTCGGAAACAATCGCAACAGAGCCAACTGTTATCGTTGCGGCATCGAACCAGACACTTGCGCAAGGCGAGCCGCGTGCAATCGATCATCCGATCAATGCGAACCTCGACTGGTCGAAAATCATCAGGCAGGGCATTCGTGTGAGCGCAGCCCCTCGACAGGGCTGGCAGACCATCGCGTGGGCGGGGGATTCACCGCTGGTCGCCGTTCGAGAAAATCCTGTACGCCAGGTCTGGGTTGGCGTCGATTCGGATGCATTTTCCCGTAGCACCGATTTTGTGGTTTTCTGGACCAACGTTTTCGACTGGGCCGGGCAGGGCGGGGATCGATATGTGTTTCAGGGAACTGCGGCGGTTCCAATTCCCACATGGTTCAAAACGAATTGGAAGCAAAAGCTGAAATCGCTGCCTTTTTCTTTTCAGGCTGTATCGGATTTTTCCGCGCCTTTTTCGATGACTGCGCTTATTCTGGTATGGGCAGCTTCGATGGTTTGGAAAAGAGGCTCGCAGGTGAGTTGATTTTATGACCGAACGAGAATCCAAAATCGTTCACAGTTACTACAACCCGTGGACGAGCTCAGCCCCGACATCGCTGAGTTCTGTTCCGACGCCTCTGCCTGCCTTGCTGCTTTGTACTCCGCCCTTGATGATGCTCATTGCTTTTGCGGGAATCGTTCACACCCAAAGCCTGTTTTTTGATGTTGTGCTGATCGTCGCGTTTGTTACGGCCTGGCCGACTGCGATGATCTCGCTGATTCGTTATGGCCGCCGGGAAGAAAATGAGCCTTTGCCCTGGTACGTCGATCTCAATCTCGGCATTAACTTGATTTTTCTGGCATTTGGCATGTTTGCACTGATCGCGATTTTTATTTTGGCAACCGCGCATTTTTGGCGTATTTGAAGATATTCCCCGGCTGGCCTTGCAAAAATTGCGCGTTTCGATAACATCCCCTGCGTCAATTTCGTCTTCCGCAGGATGCGTGAAGCTACACGGAGGTAGCCAATGACCAAATCCATTCCATTCATCACTTTAATATCGCTGGCGTTGTTGTCGGGCTGCGCCGACGTCATCACCTATTCCCACGATGCCCAGCGCGAAGGCATGCGCCTTTATAACGAAGGTGATTTCGCCGACGCCGCCGGGGCGTTTCGAAATTCTGTCCGGCAGAATCCGCAGAATTATGAAAGCAATTACTGGCTGGGCGAATCGTATACCAAGCTTCAGCAATATGAGCAGGCCATCGCTGCGTATAAGACTGCCCGCAAGACCATCAATCTGACTTTGGCCGGCAAGTACGATGAGGAGATGCACCAGAAGATTCTGGATGGGCTGGCCAATGCGATTGCAGTCAGCGACGTTAAAGGCAATGAGCTGGATGCTGCCCAGCAGGACGCCGATCACCACGGCACGGCCGAATCGTGGATTCTTCTGGCAAAAATTCACGCGCGCAAAGGGGATGCTGATTCTGCCGTCGATGCGTACAACCGTGCAGCCCTGCTCGAGCCGCGCAATTTCGGGGTTGAAAAGGAATACGGGCTATATCTCGAGCGCATCGGCCAGACCGAGCGGGCCGCAGCGCCATTGAAGAAGGCATTTTCGTTGGATAACCAGGATGCCGATGTCGCCGCTGCCCTGCGACGACTGGGAATCGTGCCCGGCCCGACCGTGAACAGCGAAGCGCCAGCGGCGTCGTCGCGAACGGGAAATGCGGGCAATAGTAGTCCCATTCCCACGCGGCCGCCCGCCCCAGCCAGCCCAACTGTCGAAGCGCCGCGCGATTAAAGCAGGCGAGTGGTATTGACGCGCCCGGCTCGCCCGGATGCGTCTACGCCGGCCGGGTTTCTCAGGGGACGAACCCGGCCGGCGATTTTGTTTCATCTCATAATTCGCAAAGCCACGAAGAAAACACGAAGTTTTCACGAAAAAATCATCCGATTTCTCCCGGCGGATCAGTTTCCATTGAGAAATTGTTTAGCGCCGCCGCAAGCGGCGGGTTCTGGCGCTCGTAACCCGCCGCAAGCAGCGGCGCTCAACGAAGACCACAAACTTTAATGCCCGTGCCCGTGCCCATGCGCAACATCGGCGTCGGCGTGCATGTCGTGCAGCGGAACGTCCGGCGGGGCGGGAGGCATGCACGCGCGAACCACCGGGCCGATCACCGCGGCTGCGATAAACATCGTCACCACGATGATCACCATGCTCCCAGCCCAGGTGCTGTCCTGCGATATCGCCGGATGCGGATCGACAGGCCCAGCCGGATGAACCGACTCCTGCGCCATCGCCATTGACGACAGCAACAATACCAGCCCAAGCATCAGTGGTTTCATAGGGTTGCCATCCTAAATCAAAAACTTCAGCGCGGGAACGGCTGTGTGCAAAACCTTTGGGCTTAACGAGTCCACGATCCAGTCGGCATCGGTGAATTTGTCGGCTGAATGACTGCTGGTCAGCGCCAGCACGGGAAACCCGACCTTTTTCACGGACGATGCGACCTTGGGCGCATCCTCGACGATCAAACAGTCCGCCGGGGTGAGGATTTGTTTGATCTTTTCGCTTAACAGCCGGGTGGCCATCAGATAGCCCGAAGGGTCTGGCTTGCCGACGGTTACATCTTCTGCCGCGACGATCACGCCGAAGCAATCGCGCAGGCTCACGCCTTCCAGCATCGTCTCGATTTCCTCCCGCAGCGCCCCGGAACAGATGGCCAGCGGGTATTTTCGCCACAATCCCCGGATGCACTCTTCGGCGCCCGGCAGGGCTTTGTATTGGCGACGCGCGATCAGGTCGCGCATGACTTCGCTTTTTCGGGTCATCACCCGCAGGAAGGTTTTGGGGTCCAGTTCCCGCTTGTGCTTGGCAAACAAGAACTTCCATGCTCCCTTGTCATCGAAACCGATGAGTTCGGAATAGTATTCGTTTTCCGTCAGTTCGATTTTTTCGTCGGCTGCAACTTCTTGAAAGGCCTGGAAATGCAGAGGTTCGCTGTTGACGATCACCCCGTCAAAATCAAAGATCACCGCCGCCGGCCATTTGGACATGGCGGAAAACTAGCGATCTTCCGTCAGCTAAGCAAGAGGGGCTTGAACCATGGATTTTGTACCAAACCCCCGCTGCGCTGCGGGCTTCAACGGAGGCGAATGCAGCGAGTTGACCCGTAGGAGAGTACGGTGGGATACCGCATCGTTCGCTAGGCAACCAGTGGCGGGGGTTGGCGTTGATTCTGAGATCGAATGACCAATGACCAAGTCCCAATGACCAACAAAATCCCAATGACCATAACCTGAATGACGAATGACCAAATCCGAATGACGAATCAATGACGAAGTCCGAATGACGAAGATCCAGTGACCCGCGGCTCCTTTGTTGCGCCATGCGGACTCATTTCGCGCAACTCCAATTCCCAAATCCGAAATCCCCATGTGTCATCTGGCTCTCAAAACCTGCACAAAAGTGCGCGCCATGTGACGAGTCGGACGCGCTAATTTGTCGACGAAATGCGCTAGATCTTGGCGCATCTGTTCGTTTCCGCAGTGACATCCACCGTGTAAAGCCGCCGACGGTGTCGGCGGAAGGATTTTCCTCAAACAACCCAAAGCGCTCCGCTGCGCGTCGCGGCTCAACTTGGATTTCTCATCATGTTTGTCAGGTCCTTATTTTGGCTTGCGGACCTCGCGCAGGTCTCTGACTGTCTGGGCAATTTCCTCTCCTATTTCTAGAACCTCCTTCTGGGCTCGCATCCATTGCATTCGGGTATGCGTGTCCTGCGATGAATTCGACGCCAATACGTTCATATGATCGATGGCCTTTGTCTGTTTATCTACAAGAGTAAACAATAATTCCATGAGATGTTTTTCCGTTCTGGACATGCCAGGTAATACGGCTGCTGAACTTGTGGGGTTTGGCAGTTCAGGATCGCCCCCATATAAAAATGGGGGCGAAGGAACGCTCCACAGCCAGTTCAACCACTCAAATTGGGGTAATGGGTCAGTTTGAGATGGGTTCATTTTAGCCCCGCCGCTTGCGGCGGGTTTTCGAGCGCCAACACCCGCCGCAAGCGGCGGGGCTAAAATGGCTGCGGGTTTTCCGCGGTCCGGTCGTGGATGGGGCGGGTTGTTGAGACTGCCGGGCGAATCGGTACAATTCTCCGCCCCTGACAGTGCGACGAGGAACGATCTGGCTGGCAGGTGAATCGGTGGATTTCATCGTTCTTCGTTCTGACATTTACCTGAGGAATGAACATGCCCGCAACCGGCAAGATCACGCAAGTCATTGGCTCGACTTTTGATGCGGAATTTCCCGAAGACCAGCTTCCTTTGATCTATAACGCCATCAAGGTGCAGCACGAGGAAAAGGGAGTCAAATCCAGTCTTGTAGGCGAGGTCGCCAGTCATCTGGGCGGCGGGAAGATTCGCGCGGTGGCGCTGGGCAGCACGGACGGGCTTCGCCGCGGGATCGACGTCGTCGATACCGGCGCCCCGCTGAGCGTGCCGGTCGGCAAGGAGACGCTGGGCCGGGTGTTTAACCTGCTGGGCGATCCCATCGACAATCGCGGCGCGGTCAATGCATCCGATCGTCGCGCGATCCATCGTGAACCTCCGGAATTCGTCGATCTGTCCCCCAAGGCCGAGGTGTTTGAAACCGGCATCAAGGTGATCGACCTGCTCACGCCGTTCCTGAGAGGCGGCAAGTCGGGATTGTTCGGCGGGGCCGGACTGGGCAAGACCGTCGTCATTCAGGAACTCATCGCTCGTATCGCGCAGCAGCATGGTGGCTATTCCGTCTTCGCCGGCGTAGGTGAACGAACCCGCGAAGGCACGGACCTGTGGCTGGAAATGCAGGAAGCCAAGATCGGCAACACGGGCAAGCACGTCATCGACCAGACCGTCATGGTCTTCGGGCAGATGAACGAGCCGCCCGGCGCGCGCCTTCGTGTGGCGCTGTCGGCGCTTACAATGGCCGAGTATTTCCGCGACGAAACCGGCGCGGACACGCTGCTGTTCATCGACAACATCTTCCGCTTCACCCAGGCCGGCTCGGAAGTATCTGCCTTGCTCGGTCGCATGCCATCAGCCGTGGGATATCAGCCGACGCTCGCCACCGAAATGGGCGAGCTTCAGGAACGAATCACCAGCACGAAGCATGGCGCCATCACGTCGGTGCAGGCGGTGTACGTGCCCGCCGACGATCCGACCGACCCCGCGCCAGCCAACGCGTTTGCCCACCTCGACGCGTTCATCTATCTGGAACGGTCGATCGCGTCCAAGGGCATTTATCCCGCGGTGGATCCGCTGGCGTCGGCGTCTCGCGCGTTGTCGGCGGACATCGTCGGCGAAGAGCACGCCCGCATCGCGCGCAAGGTGCAGGTCATGCTTCAGCGCTATCGCGATCTTCAGGACATCATCGCGATTCTGGGTGTTGATGAACTGAGTGAAGAAGACAAGCTGATCGTCGGCCGCGCCCGAAAGATCGAGCGATTCTTCTCCCAGCCGTTCTTCGTGGCTGAGCAATTCACCGGCAAGGCGGGCAAATACGTCAAGCTCGCCGACACCCTCCGCAGCTTTGACGAAATCATCGAAGGCAAGGCCGACGACCTGCCGGAGCAAGCGTTCCTGTACGTCGGCGACATCAACGAAGTCCGGGAAAAGGCGAAGGAAATGGCGAAGTAGTTTCAGAAGTGGCCAGTTGTCAGTGGTCGGTGGCCAGTTAAGTCAGAACTTCACCGGCGTGGGGGGGGGGGGGGGGG
>DASZXJ010000016.1:0-38668 GCA_035545895.1 Tepidisphaeraceae bacterium
TTCCGCGCTCATGAAGCGCGGCCCCATTGAAGCTTTAAGGGACTCAAAGTTCAGAACATTAAGACTTATCCTTTCCGCGCTCATGAAGCGCGGCCCCATTGAAGCCCGAATAAGTAACCGGCGTGGTCGCGACAGTTCCCCTTTCCGCGCTCATGAAGCGCGGCCCCATTGAAGCTCGACTTGCCCGGATGCCTGGTCGGTAATCCGCTCCTTTCCGCGCTCATGAAGCGCGGCCCCATTGAAGCATGTAAGCCGGGTCAGCGGCAGCCGGCGCGTCCTGTTCCTTTCCGCGCTCATGAAGCGCGGCCCCATTGAAGGGGTGAACGCGCCGATGGCCCGTTACTCGGGCTCCGCCTTTCCGCGCTCATGAAGCGCGGCCCCATTGAAGGATTCTTGGTCGCTGGCGTTCTGCTTTGCAATCCGCCTTTCCGCGCTCATGAAGCGCGGCCCCATTGAAGGGCGGACAGGTCGCGGAATATTGCGATGGTGTTCGCGCCTTTCCGCGCTCATGAAGCGCGGCCCCATTGAAGGTTAATTGATTATGACTTTGATAACAACCCTTTCGCCCCTTTCCGCGCTCATGAAGCGCGGCCCCATTGAAGGCAGGCCCAGCTTGAGAAAAAGATGGAAGCATGGACCTTTCCGCGCTCATGAAGCGCGGCCCCATTGAAGGCCTGTACCTGGCGAATATAGATTGCAGCTTTTTCACCTTTCCGCGCTCATGAAGCGCGGCCCCATTGAAGGGCCACAGCATGCAAATCAGTTTCCGATTCAATCCCGCCCTTTCCGCGCTCATGAAGCGCGGCCCCATTGAAGGAACGTACGCCCCCGACGACTCAACGTCCTCATAACCCTTTCCGCGCTCATGAAGCGCGGCCCCATTGAAGGGTGCGATCAAACTCAAAGTCGTAGCGAATCAGCAACCTTTCCGCGCTCATGAAGCGCGGCCCCATTGAAGGTTTCTTGCCGGGCTGTTTGATGAAGTTCGTCCAGCCTTTCCGCGCTCATGAAGCGCGGCCCCATTGAAGGTGTGACCAGCACCGAGACCCGGCTAAACCGTTGCATCCTTTCCGCGCTCATGAAGCGCGGCCCCATTGAAGGCAGATGCCGCCGCTATCCGCTTGCACAACTCTAGCCCCTTTCCGCGCTCATGAAGCGCGGCCCCATTGAAGGCGAACACGGACGGATATGCGCTCATTGAAATCAGCCCTTTCCGCGCTCATGAAGCGCGGCCCCATTGAAGGTCCGTCCATGCAATACAACGGGGTGGATCTATGGGCCTTTCCGCGCTCATGAAGCGCGGCCCCATTGAAGGCTTTCTGGCCGCGCGCAGCGGCCAATTGGTCGGTTACCCTTTCCGCGCTCATGAAGCGCGGCCCCATTGAAGGATCTTGCAGGTGCTGCATGTGTGGGGCGCTAGTTCCCTTTCCGCGCTCATGAAGCGCGGCCCCATTGAAGGTTAAAAAAACCGTTGAAAACAATAACAATAAATGGCCTTTCCGCGCTCATGAAGCGCGGCCCCATTGAAGGTTGCCGTTACGGTGTCCCATATTTATTCCGAACTGGGGCCTTTCCGCGCTCATGAAGCGCGGCCCCATTGAAGGGAGGTTGATCCCACGGGCACAAAGTATCTGAAGGCCTTTCCGCGCTCATGAAGCGCGGCCCCATTGAAGGGCCACAGCATGCAAATCAGTTTCCGATTCAATCCCGCCCTTTCCGCGCTCATGAAGCGCGGCCCCATTGAAGGGGTTGATTGAGATGTGGATGTTTCGCCTTCAGCCACCCTTTCCGCGCTCATGAAGCGCGGCCCCATTGAAGGTGAAGAGCCTGGGATTACATGGAATCTCGCTTTCACCCTTTCCGCGCTCATGAAGCGCGGCCCCATTGAAGGTGGCTGGCTGGTGGGGATGTTGGCGGCCGCTTTCTCCCTTTCCGCGCTCATGAAGCGCGGCCCCATTGAAGCTCCAGGCTACTGGCGTGAATCCGCAGGCGGGCCACCTTTCCGCGCTCATGAAGCGCGGCCCCATTGAAGCCATTGCCTGTGCCGGTAGATAGCCGACTGCCAGTCCTTTCCGCGCTCATGAAGCGCGGCCCCATTGAAGCAAACGAGGTCCATGTACGAGCCACCTTGGCCGTTTGCTCCTTTCCGCGCTCATGAAGCGCGGCCCCATTGAAGGTCAGACCCTTTCAACGGCCAGCGCCATTCGACGGGCCCTTTCCGCGCTCATGAAGCGCGGCCCCATTGAAGCCCAATGTAATACTTATCTATCATCCTGATTCCGACAACCTTTCCGCGCTCATGAAGCGCGGCCCCATTGAAGCATTACTTCCTCAGACCACAGCGCCCGACGCATGGTCCTTTCCGCGCTCATGAAGCGCGGCCCCATTGAAGCCTCTGCCAACAGCGTCCTTATGATCGACCCATGCGACGCTATCCGCACGAGGTCGCGCGGCTCGTTGAACAGGATCATTCCGAGAATCGCGATGCCCGATGCCGGTCCAAACCGCGTAGGCGATGCCCACGTGAATTCCCCGCGCGGTCGCCTGGCTGAGCAGCCAAAAGCTCAGCAGCATGATCATAAACGTTCTGACAATCGCAGGGGTATTGGTCTTGAAACCATCGGTGTACTTGAACCCCAGCGGCCAAACCATCTCGCAAACGTCGGCGAAAATGAGAAAGACCCAAGCCATTTCTGCTTAACGACCGAACTTATTGAGGAAGTTTCGCGACGATGTCCGCCAGGTCCTTCTCGAAGGTGTCGGCTTTGATCTCGCCCTTTTCGGGGAAGAACTTGTCATCAATCATCTTGTTCATCGCGTCTTTGTCGGTGTCCTTGAACTTTCCACCCTTGGCGGCGGAGTTGTACAGGGCTGACAGCGCGTAGCCCATTTGCTTCATACCAAACAGACCATAATCCTTGGCGAGACTTTTCTCCGCGGCGATTTTCTTCAGCATCGGCAAGGGACTTTCCTTGGGTTCCCATGCATCGACCTTAGCTTTGAGGCCATCGGCGAGCTTCGCGACGTTGGCGGCGTCGGTCGCCATCGCATCGGACTTCACGTCCATGCCGGCGACATCCAAACCCAAAGTCGCGGCTGCGGATTTGAAGACCGTCAGATGCGCCATCGCCTGTTGATAAGCGGCCTTGGTTCCCTCCGAAGCCTTGTCAGCGGTCGCGCGGGTGGCGAGCTGCTGCATTGATTCCTTCACGGCCACCATCTGTCCGGCCAGCCAAACCTTCGTGCCGAAATATCCTTCCGGATCCTTCCAATGCTTGGGTTCCAGCGCGGTGAAATAATCCAGATCAAACATCGGCTGGGGATGACCGGCCACAACCAGTTCGTGATCGATCGCCAGGTGACAGCTCACACAAATTTCCGCGCGCGCGACCAGCGGCTTGGTGTCGTAAAGGCCCAGGGCGTTGAGAAGCGCATCGTGATTATTCGATGCCCGCTGTTTATCCAGCCATCCTTTTTCGGAATGCGGCTTGAGCCATTTTTCGCTGGGCCCGTGGCATTGGCCGCAGGTATTGCCATCGCGGATGTTGAATTTCTCGCCGCGAAGTTCGGTCGGAACCGACAATGCGTGACAGGTAACACACTTCGCATCGGTGGTCGCATCGGCGATTTTCAAAGCGCCTGCGATTTTCTTGGAAGTCGCGTTGGAAAGACCATCAAAGGACTTGTGATGCGAATCCTGGTTGTTCCAGATGGTGAATTCATGGCCCGGCTCGGCGGGCGGCGCATCGTCGCCGGCTTTGTCGTGGCAGTTATTGCCGCCGCAGGATCGAGCGCCATCAAATTTAAGTTTGAGTGTCACAAGTTTTGAAGCTGGCGATTGCATCGCCGCTTGCTGCGCCCATGAACGGGTGAAAAGTGTGCTGGCAAGCAAACCCAGAACAACAACCACCGCGCGACCCGACCGACGCTGAGAATTTGTCATTGCCGCTTCCTTGCTGAAGTGTCGAGGCAGTTAACCGTGGGGGCGGGAAGATGTCAATTCATTTTGAGATTCGGATTGCGAATCAAAATTGACGATCTAGAGAGTGAGTAGTCCTTTCGATCGCTTTTTTAATTTGCTGAAACGACGCGCTCAATGACGTGCCGAACTGTCTTTGAAAGCGACATGAGCTTTTATCCCATGCCCACGGGCTGAAAGCCCGTGTCACATCATGTCACATTTGGAAAATGCCCCGGGCCGTCATTCGGAGCGTAGCGAGGAACCCGCAGCGCCAGGATCGTTCGAGACAATTATTTAGTCCCGCCGCTTGCGGCGTGTTTTCGAGCGTCAAGCCCACCGCTTGCGGCGGGGCTAAATGAATCAAACTCAAACTGGCCCTTTGCGCGGATTTCTCATTTTTGACATACCCCAAAAATCAAACTATATTCGCTTAAGCGAATGATATTGGCGGCTGGCAAATCTCGGGTGGATTTGATTTTCCGGGCTTTTTCCGATCGGACGAGGTTGAGGATTCTCAATCTGCTGAAGAGTGGTGAATTGTGCGTCTGCGACCTGGTTCGGGGCATCGGTTCGCCGCAGCCGACCATTTCGCGGCATCTGGCGTACCTTCGTCGCTCAGGCCTGGTGCTGGCGCGCAAGCAGGGACTGTGGCGCTATTACACACTGGCTCCGGCAAAGAATCCGTTTCACCAAAAACTCCTCGAATGTCTGAACTGCTGCTTTGGAGATGTTCCACAACTGGCTGACGATGCCCGCCGACTGCGTCAGAAATCCGGCGATAAGATCACATGTTGTGAGTAAATTTTTTGCCTCAATATATTCGCTTATGCAAATGTAATGGGAGTCGATATGAGCAAGCTCAGGATCCTGTTCTTATGCACCGGCAACTCCTGCCGCAGCCAGATGGCTGAAGGTTGGGCGAAACACTTAAAGGCCGACTCCATTGACGCGCATTCCGCCGGGGTCGAGCCCCATGGGATGAATCCGCTCGCGATACAAGTCATGCGCGAAGCAGGCGTGGATATTTCCGCCCAGCGGTCCAAGCACGTCGACGAATTGAAGGGTGAACCTTTCGATTATGTCGTAACCGTTTGCGACCACGTCCACGAATCCTGCCCGCTCTTTCCTGGTAAAACAGAAATCGTCCACGTTGGGTTTGACGACCCGCCACGGCTGGCGAAGGACGCAAAGTCGGAAGCCGAAGTGCTGGCTCACTATCGGTGTGTTCGCGATGAGATACGAGCATTTATCGAAAAGCTGCCAAAGAGCCTCGATTTAGCCAAGGGTCACCAATGAGAAAGTTTTTTGCCGAAGCATTCGGCACTTTCGCTCTGGTCTTCGCTGGCACAGGAGCGATTATCATCGACGATGTCACTTCCGGAGGCGTGACTCATGTGGGTGTCGCGCTCACTTTCGGACTGATCGTCATGGCCATGATTTACGCGATTGGCGATGTGTCGGGCGCGCACCTGAACCCAGCGGTGACAATTGGCTTCTTCATCGCACGCCGATTCCCCGGTCGATTGGTGATTCCATATATAGTCAGCCAAATCGTCGGCGCATTGATCGCGAGCGCCGGCCTTTTGCTGCTGTTCACAAACAGAGCTCATCTTGGCGCAACGCTGCCAGCCGGCTCGGTATGGCAATCGTTTGGGCTGGAAGCGATCCTCACCGGGCTTTTGATGTTCGTCATTCTTTGCGTCTCTACCGGCCCGAAAGAAACGGATACGATGGCGGGCATCGCAATTGGCGGAATCATTGGTTTGGAAGCACTTTTCGCTGGACCGATCAGTGGCGCTTCGATGAATCCCGTCCGATCACTGGCGCCGGCAATAGTCAGTGGGCATTTGACAAATTTGTGGATGTATCTGGTCGCGCCCATTTTGGGCGCCGGCTTGGCAGTGCCCTGCTGGGGTTTAACCAGAACTTTCAACGGAGATCAATTATGAAAATCGAAGACACGGTTCGTGAGAAATATGGCGAAGTTGCCAAAAGCAGCCTTTCCAACTCCGACGCGGGCGTACGCGCGGTCGCGGAAGCATTTGGGTACTCCGCCAGCGAACTCGATTCCATTCCCGCCGACGCCAACATGGGCCTGTCCTGCGGCAACCCGACCGCGATGGCGTCACTTCGCCAGGGTGAAACGGTCGTCGATCTGGGGTCCGGCGGTGGCTTGGATGTGTTTCTTGCTGCAAAGAAAATCGGCCCCTCGGGCAAGGCGATCGGCATCGATATGACGCCGGAGATGATCGAAAGGGCCACTAAAAACGCTGAAAAGAGCGGATATGATAATGTCGAGTTTCATCTCTCCAAGATCGACAAGCTGCCGCTGGCGGACAACTCGGTTGATTGCATCATCAGCAACTGCGTGATCAATCTCGCGCCGGACAAACGAGCGGTCTTTAGAGAGATGTTTCGGGTGCTCAGGCCCGGCGGGCGGGTTGCGGTCAGTGATATTGCTTTGAAGAAACAATTGCCGCCAGAGCTTGCAAAGGATGTGATGGCCTATGTCGGCTGCGTGGCCGGTGCAATTCTCATTGACGATTACATCCAATGTCTGAAACAAGCAGGATTCGATTCGGTGCACGTAATTGATTCGAAGTCGGATTTGAACGCCTATGGACAGGTCGAAGGACAATCCGCCTGTTGTTCTCCGCCAATGGAAAAGAAATCGCTTCCTCTCTCCGTGAAAGATTCGTCATCATGCTGTTCTGCAGCGATTTCGTCTTCGGAATCATGCTGCACGCCAACCAAAGGCTCGGCAGTCGTCCATGAAGGTCTGACAGCGGTGCTCTCTCGATACAACGTGAACGATTACGCAGCCAGTGTGAAGGTGTATGCCGTAAAGCCGAAGTGAGAAATTGGTTTAGCCGCCAAACACGCCAAGTTCGCGCTTGAGATTGCCGCCGAGGATTTGGGCTTGTTCTTGTGGCGTAAACAGCTTGCGGATGGTGTCCAGCCCAAGCTGGGTTTCTTCTTCGAGGTTGTACGGAAAGTCGAGCCCGAAGATCAGTTGCCGAACGCCGACCTGGGCGGCGAGTTCCTTCAGCCGGGCATCGCCGAGATACCAGAAGCGGTTGTGATCCGGCGTAAACACGCTCGCCAGGCCGGCAAAGACATTGCATACACCGGTTTCCCAGGGCGGCGGGACATGGTTGAAGATCACGGCCAGCGCTTCATTAAAGAAATGATACCCGCCGACGTGTTCCATGCTGAATCGGAGCCTGGGGAAGTTCCATGCGATTTCGTCAAATCGAAGGACGGCCGTTTGAAGCAGCCGCGCCTGGTGCACGCCGCTGTGGAACGTGAGAAACATGCCCAGTTCCTCCGCGACGGCGTAGATTTCGAAAAGCCGGGGAGAGAGGATGTCAAAACTCTGGGCGTTGGGATGCATTTTCAGCCCGAACATGCCCAGGTCCTTGGCGCGTCTCACTTGTGCGGCCACATCGTCGCGTCGCGTGTCGATCGTGCCGAACCCAACTAGGTTTTTGGTGTGTTTCTTCAGCTCAGCCGAAAGCCATGCGTTGGGGTCCACGCCTTTGTTGTCGCACTGATGTGCGAAAGGCGCAAAGCAGACGGCTTGGTCGATACCGCATGCTTCCATCAGCTTTAACAACCGCTGGATCGTCCCGCTGGGATTCATCGATTCGGGGAAGACATGCGCGTGGTTCACGAACACGCTCATAAGTGCCCGAAGATAGCGGGCGCGGGCGGCGAATACAAGAAATAACAGCCTGATGCCCTGTTCAGGGCATAGGTGTGGAATTGCTCTTTTTATTGACGCGTTTTCAGCGACCGTCTAGCTTATCTGAACGGTCACACATCTGGAGCCAAAGGACGCGGCATGGGCGAGTTCGATTACGAGCTGGTGGTCATCGGCGGCGGCCCCGCGGGCGAAAAGGGCGCCGCACAAGCCGCCTATTTCGGACATAAAACCGCGCTGATCGAAAAAGAATCCGAACTCGGCGGCGCGTGCATCAACACCGGCACGCTCGCCAGTAAAACGCTTCGCGAAACGTCACTCTTCCTCTCCGGCGCCAAAGCACGACAACTCTATGGCATCGACACCAACGTCAAAAAAGATATTTCGCTGGCGGACTTCATGCACAGAAAGAACTATGTGCAGGAACAGGAACGAAAACGCGCTAAAAACAATCTGCAAAAACACAATATCGACCTGATCCACGGCTTTGCCTCCTTCGTCGATCCGCATACGATCATCGTGAAAGCTTCAGGCGGAGAACGGAGGATCACGGGCAAATACTTCCTGATCGCAACAGGCAGTACACCGGCGCGGCCTCCGAATGTCCCGTTTGATCGATCCTGCGTTTTTGATTCCGACACCGTCCTGGATATGCGCAGGTTGCCTGGCTCGATGGTGATCATCGGCGGCGGCGTGATCGGCTGTGAATATGCGGGGATTTTTGCCGCACTTGGAATTAAGGTCACCCTGGTTCATCGCTCGAACCGGCTGCTGGATTTTCTGGATTATGAAATCGGTGACGCATTCATGACTCAATCCCGCACGATGGGGATCGAAATGGTCATGGAGGACAATCTCGATTCGACTGCTGTTCGTGATGGTGAGGTTCACACGCGCTTGAAAGGGGGCAAGGAACTGGTCAGCGAGTCATTGCTGTACGCGGCCGGTCGAAGCGGCAACACGGCCGGGCTTGGGCTGGAATCCCTGCAAATTCCGATCGGTAAATACGGGCATATCGAACGCGTCGATCCGGTGACCTACCAGACGCGCGTCTCGCATATTTACGCCGCCGGCGATGTGATTGGCCCGCCGGCGCTGGCGAGCACTTCAATGGAGCAGGGACGCCTGGCGATGTGTCACGCATTTGGACTCAGCTATCGCGAACAGAAACTCGCCCCGCTGTTGCCGATGGGCGTGTATACGATTCCCGAAATCTCCTGTGCCGGCGAAAGCGAAGAAAGCTGCAAGAAAAAAGGAATCAGTTACGTCGCGGGCAGACAAAAATTTGGAGCACATGCGCGGGGGCAGATCATCGGCGAAACAGAGGGGATGATTAAACTGATCTTCTCCGCTCCCGAGGGCGGGCTGCTCGGCGTCCATGTCATCGGCGAGCAGGCCAGCGAACTCGTGCACATGGGCATGGCGTGCCTGCAATTTGGCGGAACGGTCGATTTCTTCATTCAGGCGGTATTTAACTATCCGACGCTCAGCGATGTATATAAATACGCGGCCTTTGATGCGCTGGGACAACTCAACAAGATTCGCGGGGCAGCGCGATGACGCAAAGCACAATCGTCCGCCGCGAAAAAGCCGACGAGGCAGCCGGCCTGATGGGCAAAGGCACGCCGCTTTCTTCAGACGACCTGCTCAAACTGCCTTTATTCAAAGGCATTTCCAAGAAACTGCTCGATGACAACCACGGCGCGGTGGTGCTTCGCCATTTCGAGAAAGGCGAAGTGATTTGCCGCCAGGGCGATTATGGCTCGACCGCATTTTTCGTCTTAAGCGGCAATTGCGATGTGTTCATCAACACTCCCATTGCCGGAGTGAATACGACGCCGCAATCGGGGTTCATGGGCTTGTTCAAGAAGATGGCCAGCGCACTGCGCGGCGGCCACGCCAGGACCGCCAGGCCAACGCCGACTCATGTGCACATCGATGCCCCGGTCGATCTGCCATGGGGCGACTTCCGCGCGACCATCGGCGACAATTCGCTCTTCGGCGAAATGACCTGCCTCAATTTCTATCCGCGCTCCGCAACCGTCATCGCCCGAGAACCCGTCGCCTGCCTGGAAATGCTGCGAAATATTCTCGACCTGATCTACCGCAACGAGCCGCAGGCCAAGTGGCGCAAGGAAAAACAAAAGTTCGTTGAAACCAACCCCGGGAAAAAGTTCGACAAGCCGCGCCCCGAAGACGGGCCGATCGGAAAGACCTATCGCGAGCGCTCGCTGCGCAACCACTTGTCTGGTTTTCCGCTTTTCAGAAACGTGTCAGCCGATTTTCTGGAGCATTTGCGCGCCAGCGCGGAAATTGTCACGTTTGAACCGGGCGAGGTGATCTTCCGCCAAGGTGACCCGGCCGACGAGTTTTACATCGTCCGAATCGGGTTTGTGAAAGTCTCGCAGGCCCGCGCCGGCGGGGAAATGGTGCTCCAGTATCTCTCGCGCGGACAATATTTCGGCGAGATCGCGCTGCTCGCGCGGGCTGAGGGAAAGGAAGCCAAACGCACCGCCACCTGTACCGCGATCGACCATGTCGAGGCCGTCGTCATCAATGCGGATGATTTTTCAGAATTGATCAGCCGTTTTCCCGATGCCCAGCAGCAACTCCGAGCCGAAGCGGAACGACGGCTAAAAACCGATGAGGACCTGGCGAAAGTCACCCAGTCCGTCGGCCTTGGCGATTTCCTCGATCAAGGACTCATGCAGGCGCAAAGCCTGCTCGTGCTTGACCTGGATCGCTGCACGCGCTGCGATGAATGCGTCCGCGCGTGCGCCGATTCGCACGATGGCGTGACCCGCCTGGTGCGCGATGGCCTGCGGTTCGACAAATATCTGGTGGCCACCAGTTGCCGCTCGTGCCTTGATCCGGTTTGCATGATTGGCTGCCCGGTGGGCTCGATCGGGCGCAGCGATACGCGCGAGATTTTCATCGAGGACTGGTGCATCGGCTGCGATTTGTGCGCCCAGAATTGCCCGTACGGCAACATCAACATGCATCCGTTCGAAGTGGATACCAGCAGCAAGTTGTTTCAGAAGCAGTCGCCTTTGCGTCAGGCGCGCGTGCGCCTTGACCCGCTGCCCAGTAGTTTGGACATCACGCTTTTACCTGAAGGACTGAGTTACGATGACAACGGCGGATGGTTGAACTACATCGGCCTGCCCAATGAAAAAAATCGCGGCAAGCTGCGCGAGTATTGCAGCGACGCCTCCTATCAGCGGGCAATTGGATCGCTACTTAGACAGATGGAAACGCGCGTGCCCCTGCCAATTCTGCCGGCGGATTTCAAACCCGAAAAGCGGCTATCCCCGTACATTCAATTCGATCCGGCACAAAAATCGCTCGTCTTCCTCGGCGTCATTACGCCTGACGACAAGGAAGAATATTTGAATTTCAGCTCAGACAATCAGTACAAGCAGGCCGTCGAAAAAGCGGCCAAGCAAAGCTTCGGCCGCAAGGCGGTCGTTTACAAGGCGACAACCTGCGACCTGTGCGAAAGCTTGAAACAGGAACCCAACTGCGTTTACGCATGTCCCCATGAAGCGGCCATGCGCGTCGAACCCAAACTGTTTTTCGGCGCGAAATAAATAGGAGCCACAGAGAGCACAGAGTACACAAAGAACAATTCATTTGGATTTTCTCCGTGTACTCTGTGTTCTCTGTGGCGCAATGAATGCGAATCGACAAAAGTCATCAATCATGGCTTTTTCTAAGCATCGCGATCCTGCTGATCGCGGGCGGCTGGTACTGGTATGACGTCACACGCGGCCACGACGCGCTCAATGGCCCCAGCGGCGGGAGCGCAACCGGTTTAATTTATGGCGTCCTTGGGACATCGTTCATGCTCTTTGCCGGATTGCTCGGCGCGAGAAAGAAAGTTCGCACCTGGCGCATTGGCCGCGCCGAGTTCTGGATGCGCGGACACCTGTGGCTGGGCACGCTGGCGCTGCCAATGATCTGGCTGCACGCCGGATTCAGACATGGCGGATTGCTGACCAGCATCCTCACGTGGCTGACCTATATCATCGTGGTCAGCGGAATCATCGGCGCTTTATTTCAACATCTCATTCCCAACGCGATGACCCGCAGTGTGCCGGATGAAACGATCTTCGAGCAGATTCCACAGGTTTTAAGGCATCTGGCGGTGGAGGCTGACGACGTGGCTGCCATCTGCGGCCCGGAAAATGGGCAGGACATCGAAACTTGGCGAAAGGCGCGGACCAGCGCCCTGCGAACTCGTTCGACCCGCGCTCTGATGACCGAGGAACGACGCGATCAACTCGCCGCGGCCCTGGCGACCGCGCCAGCCGATGGTTCCGCGCCGCTCAAGGAATTTTACCTGCGCCAGGTCAAGCCATTTGTCATCGGCGAATCCGACCAGCCGCCGCTCAACGATCCAACTCGCGCTTCAACCTTGTTCGCCAAGCAGAAAGTCCTGCTTCCCCAGCCGTTACACGAAACGCTCGACGATCTGGAACGCATTTGCGATGAAGTGCGGCAGCTTCACGCGCAACGACGAATGCATCACTGGCTGCATGGGTGGCTGTTTATTCATGTGCCGCTGTCGATGGCGCTGCTGGTGCTGACGATCGCGCATGTGATTGTCAGCTTGCGATATTGGTAAATATTTATGGCTCGTTCGCGCACAACCAAGACCATCGCCAAGCGAATCGACCTTGGCTATTTCAAGCGCTCGCACCCGATGAGGCGGTGGCGGCGGGTGTTGACCTGGCTTTGCGGCGCGATCGCGCTTGTGTGGCTTTCAATGGTTTCGACACGCTGGACTGATAAGGGATTGTCGCTGAACGATCACATTCACAATCCCGGCCCGGTCAGCGTCGCCCACGCGATGTTCCAGGACGATTGCGCCCAATGTCACACCTCCAAGCCGGGCGGCGGATTTATCCTGGCGGTGACGGATCAGGCCTGCTTGAAATGCCACGATGGCTCGCTGCACGAACCCAATCAAAAAATTGCGCCAGAAGCCGCGCTGGTTTCGCGAACAAAATCGATTCTCGCCATCGCCGAGCCGGCGCATCCGGGCGGCGCGCGATCGGCCGACTGCGTGACCTGCCACATCGAACATCGTGGCAAGGAAATGCTGCGAGCGGTCAACGATGCACATTGCCTGGTCTGCCACGAAGACCTCCCCGCCGCCACGCAGAACGGCCAGCCAACGGCTGCAAATCGAATCACCGGGTTCACCGCCGCCAATCACCCGACCTTCGGCAATCACCTGCGTAATGCGGATAAAAAATGGGTCGATCCGACTGTCCTTCGGTTCAATCACCAGCGGCATCTTGAACTGGACCAATTCAAAAACAAGACTGATAGCTGCACGTCCTGCCACACGCCCGACCCACAGGATCGGCGGTATATGTTGCCGATCAGTTATGAAAAGAACTGCCAATCGTGTCATCAACTTCTTCCAACGCCGGATTCCGAGCCGGTCGTTCACGGGCAATTGTCGATTGTACGGGCGCAACTCATGTCGCCCGCCGTGCTTTTCGAGCCCAAGCTTCGCGCAATGTCGCCGCAACAACGCGAAGCCAAGCTCGTGAAGCAGGTTCGTGTCGGCCGACGCACCGAATCCCAGCAGATCGCGCCCGAGCAATGGATCGCCGATCAGGTCAATGCTCTGAACAAGGTTGCTTCAGAATGGATGGATGGGGAGGATGCAAAAAAAATCCCGAATTTCGAATTGATCAAGGCCGCGTCCACCCAGCCGGCCGAACAAAATCCGACAGGACCAGTGGCATTTGTGGCCTATGGCATGGCTAATTCATGTTTCAAGTGTCATGACCTCAAAAGCAACCAATCAACTCTCGAGTTATCCACCCTGCCGACCAACCTAGGCAACCAGCGCAAATTCACCGCCAGCCTGTTCAATCATGATTCGCATCGCAACCAAAGCTGTCGCGATTGCCATGAGGCTGCGTGGGTGAGTACAGCCACATCCGATCTATTGCTGCCGGACATCAACAAGCCCGGTGCCGGCGCACCAAGCTGCGTCGATTGCCACCATGCCGATGTTTCGCCGCAAATCCGCGGCGCATCGGCAAGTTGTGTTACTTGTCACAACTTTCATGATCGCTTTCTGGATCGCGCTGTTCCTGCCCCACTCACGAAAGAACCCAAGTAAGAGCATACGGTCCTTGGGCTTGTTTAATCATCTAATAAAAGACATACCCATGCCTTGCATCTTGATTTCTAATGTTCGGATAAATGACGTTCGTTGAGCATCCTGTCGGGTAGAAGTTGCCTAAGACCGGGGATGCAACAATTCCATGTAAATATCTCCTTTGTTCGGGGCTGTTTTCCTAAAGCGTCATTTTCAGCCTGAAGAATTAATTCCAAATCGGTACTGATACACTTTGAAGAAAATGAAGAATTTATTGTGACAGGGGCTTTCCAGCCATGCAGTAACTTACACGGCCTGGAAAGGCCGTGTCACACATCAAATTGCACCAGCACTCCAAAATCTTCTTGCCTTTCTGATAGAATACTGTTATATATCTGTAATCACTTTGGGGAGTGCTTCCCATGCTTGTTCGCATTGAGTCGTCTTCGGGGGTGCCGATTACCCGGCAGATTGCGGATCAGATCCGCGCCGGCTGCGCCAGCGGCAGCCTGAGGCCGGGGGACCGGCTGCCGTCGGTACGCGAGCTGGCCCGGCAAATCACCGTCAATCAAAACACCGTTCTTCGCGTTTATGAACGTCTCACCGCCGAGGGACTGCTCGAACGCCGTCACGGCGATGGGACGTATGTGTCGGATGACCTGCCCGGCGGGCAGCTCAAGCAGCAGCGGGCTGCGCTGCGCGATGATCTTCGCCGGCTCGTCGAACGGGCGCACGTGCTCGGCTATGAGCCGGATCAACTGCACCATCTGCTCGACCGAACGATCGCTGAATCCGAAGCGCAGTCCTCGGCCGCACTGGAGAAACGATCATGACTACACCCATCAGCCTGAAAGAGGTCGTCAAACAGTTTGGCGACAAACGCGTGCTGCAAGGCGCGAACCTGGAAATATCGGCCGGCTCAGTGGTGGGCTTGCTCGGCACCAACGGTTCGGGCAAGACCACGCTGCTGAAATGCGCGGTGGGACTGCTTCGCCCGCAGTCCGGCGAAAGCAAAATCTTTGGCGAGGATGCGTGGAACCTCAGTGCCGAAGTGAAATCCAAACTGGGTTATGTGCCGCAGGTCATCAGCCTGTATCCATGGATGATCGTTCGCGATCTGATTCGCTACACCGCGTCGTTTTATGTCAACTGGAACGATGAACTGGTCGGGCGATTGGTCAGCGAATGGGCAATGCCGGAAAAAGACCGCGTGGGCAATCTCTCGGTCGGCCAATTGCAGAAGCTGGCGATTTTGACCGCTCTGGGCCACGAGCCGCAGCTGCTGATTCTGGACGAGCCCGCCGCCAGCCTTGATCCGCTTGCGAGGCGGCAATTCCTGCAATTGATCATCGACCTGGCCGAGCCGGGCAAACGCACGGTGCTGTTTTCCACGCACATCACATCCGACCTGGAACGCGTCGCCGACCACGTCGCAATATTGAAAGCCGGAAAGATCGTGCACTTTGGATTGCTGGAGGATTTGAAGGAGCAAACGCATCTGAATCTGGAAGATGCGTTTGTGGAAATGCATGGCGGATAACTGATTGCAGAGAAAGGCAACCGCCGAGACGCGGAGACGCAGAGGAATTCGCCGAGAAGAGAGATGAACCGCAAAGGCACGAAGGAGCGCGAAGTGAAGCACAAAGAAGAGGCATTTTATTTCTGTCCAATGTTGGACAGTTAGGTAGTCGGGAAGGCACGATGGGCAATCCATACTTTGAAGTTCTGCGCACCTATGCCCGAAGATGCGTTTCTTCCGGAACAGCCGTACTGTTGTGTCTTTTTGCGGTTCCCTGGCTCATTGTTTTTTCGATCCTACCGCTTACCAGTGGAAGCGCGCTGGGAATTTTTTTGATATTTCTGGTTCAATTCGAAGGAGCATTGTGGAGACATTTGATTGGTCAACTGGCGGGCGATCAAAGGGTGTTGTTTCCTCATCATCAAAAGATTCATCTTCGGGTTTTCTCGGCTGTTTCATTCGTTCTTACGATTGGTTGGCCCGCGACGTTACTGCTGCTGCATCGAGGAGGTTCGCTAAGTTTCGCCGCCATCTTGGCGTGCTCGCATGCGATCATTGGATTGACGATTGTTGGCGGCGTATGGGCGTTTGCCACACTCCTGCTGGGTTGGGTTCTGCTGATATGGCTGTCTGCAGATTCGGCCAAAAGTATGGATCCGTTTTTGAACGGCCAACACGAATTCCTCGCCCTGCTGATGCTACTCTCAGCGTTATGCATGTTTGGGATAGCGTTAATACAGTTGCGCGAACTGACAGAGGATTCGCCGCGTTATCGCAGTTTATCTCGCTTCCGCAATGCAGAACGCAATCGCGATGTATTCCAGTCAGTTGCCGAAGAATGGAAAAGCAATAATTGGAGTCGGTTCTTCGGGTGGCTTCCATTTCAACGGCGGCAATACATCCCGGCCAGCACCAGCCTGTGGGCAAGGGCGCGGCGGTGGCGATCACTCGCCATTGGAAACCAAATCTTTTTCACCACTGCTGCAGCAGTGGTCATGATTGGCCTCTGGCAAGGTATTGGCCGGTCAGATCCTTCACCAAGCGAACCATTTTTCAGGGCCATGTGCCTGAACTTTATCCCGAGCATGTGTGCAGTGGCAATTTGGCGGCCGCTCAGAAAATATCTTGAGATTGAATCGTTGCGACCGCAGGATCGAGCATCATTCGTAAAGGAACTTGGAACGGCCCTGATGATCACATATCTTCAAGTCTGGGGTGTGGCGGTTGCCATCGCAATTGCTTCATCGGCCATTCACGGGCGAGGATCCGCCGAACTGACCATCATCGGCCAAACCCTTCCGATTCAATTATTCTCCATTGCGATGATTCCGTGGATGCTTCTTTACAATGACTGGAACGATTTTGGCTTTTGGCTCATCGGTTTGGTGTTGCCACTATTTGGGATGGCTGGCGCAACCGCTTTGATTTCCGATGGCTCCTACGCAGCCGCATTCGGCATCACATCTATGTTTGCGATGTTCAGCGTCGGAGCGATCAAGGGAGCTTACACTCGCTGGCTGACGGTGGAGTTTGCAGAGTTGCCTGAGCTTTGAGGTAACATCATGAGACTCAATGCGTACTACCAAATCCTCCTGACTTATCTGCGGCGGCTGTTGCGGTCGTGGGCGTCGCTGGTGGTGGCATTTATCACGCTGTATCAGGTGGCCGTGGCGTGGGTGGGTTGGCCGATGAATCGGGTTGAACTGATGATGGCCCAGCTGTTTGAGGTGCTGTTCGTGGGGGCGATGGTGTGGATTCATTTCCGCGAGCAGATCGTTGGGTGTCGCAGTCTGGCCAGGCCGGATTACGTGCGGCCGCAACTGGCGGTGATGGGCGGGTGGATGGTGCTTCTGCTGATCGGCTGGCCGTGGCTGGTGGAAATGCGCAGCGGATTATCGGTGGGCGTGGTGGCGTGCCTGTCGACGGCGATGGCGCTGACCGGCTGGTGGGTGCTGTCGATGTCGCCGCTGATTTATCTCGCCGGCGCCGGGGTGTGGCTGTGGGTGATCAGCGGCAAAGCCGAAGCGGTTCTTGATCCGTTTCTGAATGGGGAACATTTAATAATTGCCTGGCTGATCTGCGTGGCCGCGATGCTTTCGATCGTGATCACGGGGACGTGGATGGTCCGGCTGAGCGAAGACGACCGCTGGTATCACGTGAATCTTGGAATTGGCGGCGCAAACCTTCGCCCGCGGATGACCGGCGAACATCGCGCCGCAGCTGCGCAGCCGCTGCTTTTAATTTCGCCGAAATCGGGAAGCCGCATATTCGCAAGCCGCGGCGCAGGGATCTTATCTCGCGCGTGGCGATGGGCATCGATGACCCGCGGCAATGTGTGGGGAATGCTGCTGGTGGCTGGGATTTGTGAAGGAGTGATGCGGCTGACGTCCACGCCGGGGCTCAGCGGGATTGTGGTGTTTTGCCTCTCACTTTCCCTGCCGCCGGTGCTGCTGGGAGAAAACTGGCTGAAGCAGTGGCGATATCTGGAAGTTGAATCGTTGCGACCCCATGGGCGGGCGTCATTCTTCCAGGAATTGGGGCTGGCGATGGCAATCAACTATCTGGAGATGTGGCTGGCCTTTGCGGTGGTGCTGGTGGCTGATGCGCTGCTGTTTGGCTCGCCAATGAACATGAAAGGCGGCTGGCTGCACATCGCCCTCGGCGGTTCGCTGGCGATGCAGATCATCTCGTACGGCGTGAACGTGTGGATGATGCGCTACCGCTCGACGGGCCTGGTGCTTGGGGGAATGATGGTGGTGGCCATGCCGGCCTTTATCCTGCCGCTGATCATGGAACATGATTTTTTATGGCACGAGACTCGCTGGCTGATGATCGCGGGAGCTTTGGCTGTCGCGGGGTTGTTGCTTGCGCGAGATGGATACCGACGGTGGCTGGTGACGGAGTTGGGATAGAAGAAAATGCAACCGCCGAGATACCGAGGAGGATGAGACAGCCGCCGAGAATTATTTTTTTGCCACAGAGGGCACAGAAGACACAGAGGAGAAGAATTTAACTGCGAAGTTGTGAAGGAGCGCGAAGCAGGACGCGAAGGAGTTTTAACAGAATTTATTCTTCGTGCTCCCCTTCGTGCGTTTCGTGCCTTCGTGGCTCTGCGATCAGCAGTGCTATTGAATGGCCTTGACCACGCCCGCCAAGACAGCCGCTGCGGCGGCCATGCCTAGCAGAATGTAGAACGTGCTCGCCAGTGCGGCGCGGGGGACTTGTGACATGTCATCGCATTTGACGGCTTTGTAGACGATCGAAAAAAGCAGGCAAAGCGGAATCAGCAACCAATACCAATACGAATAGATCGGCAGCGGATCGACAAACAGGCGATAGGCGAGCGTTAAATTCATATGCCCCCCACCGGCTGCTCGGTGCCGGCGCCCGGCGGCTGGCCGGCGCGATGCACGGCATCGATGATCACCAGAAGATTGAGCATTCCCGCAATCGCGGTGTAAAGCGTGCCAACGGTTTCCAACGGAGCGTGCGGACGCGGCGCATCATTGCTGAGTGCAAGTTGAATCGAAGCGGCTGCGCTCACCAGCGAGACCGGACCGGCCAAAATCTGTCCAACAAACCACGGCTTGGCGGTAAGTTCCGATACAAATCCGCCGCTGGTCAGCGCCCAGCCGGCATTGGGATAGGTGCGATCTCGCGCCTGCAGCCTCTGGCCATTGATCATGAGAACCTGCTGGCCGGTCTGGCTGTCGTAGCCGGGCACTTCGATGACTCGAACGCCCGCCACGAGCAATCCTGATAGATATAAAACAATGATGGCTGCGCACACGACCGTGCCGCGCGCGAATTCGCCGATCGCCCAATACCCCGCGCCGGGAATCAGCCAGCCGGCCAAAGCCACCAGCGGCGGAGGAAGACGCGTTCCTGAATTTGCCTGTGACATCAGCGGGGATACTCTAACGTGCGTGTAAAATGGGGCAAGTTTGAGGCCAGTCGATCAACCTTGGGTTGGAGCCTCTACTTCGACGTGGCTGAACTCATCCAGATTCAACGTGGTGATCTCGCCATCTTCCTTGCGCAGCTTCAATCGGTCCAGCCACAGCCGGTCATCCTTGGAATGAGCATACCAACTGCCGGTCTCTTTCTGGCCAAATTCTAGAATCGTGCCGCGTACCACCGTCGGGAGCGTGTAATGCCGGGCTGCAATCTGCTGAGTGACTTTCACTCGCGTGCCGGGCTGGAGTTGTTTTCGGAGAGCTTCGTCCATGACGGCATAGATTACTCATGCGTGACAAGGTGACAAGGAGAGTGGGTGAAAAAGACAAGGGGAAAGTAAATGAATTAGCCGATGGTCCAGGCGTCAGCTTGGTTAACCATGGTGACGATCATTCCGAGGATGCTGTTATATTGCTTATAGAGTTGCCGACACTGGGTACGGGGGACATAACCGCAATGTGCGGCGAATTCGAGCCACACCTGGATCTCAGCGGCTTCAGTTTCGGCATCAGACAACTTGCTTATGAATGCGGCTCTGTAACGCCGCTTGCGCCAAGCTTCCGCGAGGTTGGCACATACCGAACGAGAAGACCGTCGAATCTGATCGGTCAATGAATAGGTTTCTTCCCTGGGCAAAGTCTTCGACACAGCGAATATTTGGTACTGGTGCAGTTTGAAGAAAAAGGAGAGTTTATTGTGACATGGGCTTTCCAGCCCATGCGATAGCCTGCACGGTCTGGAAAGGCCGTGTCACATCAAACTGCACCAGTACCAAATATTTCCATCGCCACTGTGAAGCCGATTTGATAGACCTCGAGTTCCCGATGCGATCGTAATTTTTTCATCCCCTTGTCTCCCCCTCCCCTTGTCCCCTTGTCCTCATTAGCTCCTCATACAACTGCGACATCGCCTGCGGCACCACTCTTACTTCACCAATCACGCTGATGAAGTTCGTGTCGCCATTCCAGCGCGGCACGATGTGCTGATGCAGATGCCCCGGCACGCCGGCGCCAGCGCAGCGGCCCAGGTTGATGCCGATGTTAAACCCCTGCGGCGAGAGCGCTCGCTTGAGGAGTTTTTGCGCCTCCACCGTTTGCACCTGCAAATCGTTCAGTTCTTCAGGTGTAAGCTGATCCAAGTCCGCTTTGTGGGCTTTGGGAGCAATCAGCAGGTGGCCATTGGTGTAGGGGTAACGATTGATTAAGACGATGCTGTGCTCGCTGGTCCAAAGGAGCAGCAGCTTGCGGCGCTCTTCGTCGGTGGCGGCTTTGGCACAGTCACAGAGAAAACATCCTTCGTCGGGTTTATCGAGGGATCGGATGTAATCCATCCGCCAAGGCGCATGAAGAGGGGGATTTGGCATAGCAAGCATGTTACAATTGCTCGCAACGGGATGAAAACGGTGGCTGATTCAATATCACACACGCTTTAAGTCTTTTGCTGTACAAACGATCCGTTCCGATCAGAGATTTAATTTCTCTCGACAAACCCTGACCATTGACGTACTCCTTGCTTACCCCGAGCGTGTCCTCGCAACCCGCGTTCGATTCCTACCTCCCATGCGCGATTCCTGCCTTGAATCGTTCGGGAGGAACCTTCCATTCGACAATTTCCTTCTTCCATTTTGCAAGATGCACCGAGAAAACAGTCGTGGGAAAGCAGCAAACCGCTGACGCGATTGGCTGTTCTCCCGGTGGGTAGAACACGATCTCGACCACTATCGACAGATTCAAATCGCGTTCCGCCGCGAGCGACCGCCCTGTTTGGCCAAATCCACGTTGCACTTGAATTGTGCAACCTATTCAGGCGATGATGTTTAGATAAGAAATGCCAATCAACTCGCCAGTGCTTGTTTTGACCGCTACGATTAATCCAAAAGGCATGATCGATCTCAAATTGCACGATATCGATCAGCGTCGGAGCCAATATTTGCAGGCACTCCGTTTCTGGCTGCATCTACATGACGACCAAGTTCGTTCAATAGTTTTCGCTGAGAACAGTGGAAGCGATCTAACATCCTTCCAAAATATAGTGGATTCAGAAAATCCACATGGAAAATCGGTAGAATTGATTTCACTTAATCAAAACGATTTTCCGCGCCAGCTTGGTAAAGGTTATGGGGAATTCATGTTGCTCGATTCAGTCCTGCAGCAATCTAAGGCGTTGGCTACAGCGGAACATTTCATAAAGATTACCGGTCGACTCGTCGTGACCAATCTTCCCAAGATGATTCGGTGTCTGCCCGCGCGCTATGATCTCGTATGCGATGCATTTCTCGTTAGCAGCGACCCTAACGGCGGGCGCATAGATTCACGACTGATGTTTGTTTCTCGAAGTTTCTATGAGCGGGCTGTCCTTGGCGCATTTCATCGAATGAACGATTCCGTAGGAATTTTCGCAGAACATGTATTTTTTGAACTCATGCAAGAGCAGCGGGACACGGCCTTATTCACAAGATTGCCGATTGAGCCACGCTGGCGCGGAGTTAGCGGATCGACCGGCGCAGATTACACTGGAACACCATCTCGGATAAAATGGCCGCTTAAAGCTGGTCGCCGCATGTGGCATAGATTAGTTGGTTATCCAAGCATTGATTCCATCCGTGCTGCGCGGCGGAAGGCTTAACTCACAACGCCTCATACAAACCAGTTCGACTCGAGGTAGCAGAGATGCTTGAAATTCGGCCCCGCGAATGTCCAATTTGTGGCGATCAACGGCCCGAGGTCGTAGGCGAGATTTTACATCCCTTTCCGGCCAAGGTGGCTGACGTCATAATCGATCTGCAAGATTTGCGATTTTTTCTTGTTCGCTGCTCAAAGTGCAGTTTCCAATACAAGGATCCTCCGATCCCTCAAGAGGCGCTACTGAAGTGTTATGAGCACACCGAAGACGGACATCTAGGGGAGGATGTTGATCCATATTTCCGATGCTTCGATATCATTGCAGATTTGCTGCGCCGTCATGCACCTGGAAAATGTGTACTTGACATTGGCTGCTTCAACGGAAGTCTCCTTTCGTTTCTCGGTCAGGATTGGCAACGGTTCGGAATTGAACCAAGCCGCGCCGCGACCGTAATCGCAAAGGAACGTGGCATCGGAATCCTCGGCCGAACAATTGAAGAGCTTCCCAATAACATCGAGCCATTCGATGCGATCACTGTTATCGACGTTCTCGAACATTTACCTGATCCCGTTGGTTTTTTCACACGAATTCACTCGCTCCTAAAGCCGGGCGGCGTGCTGTTGGCGGTGACGGCTGACACAGGCTCGCTTCATTGGCATATGCTCAACTGTCGCTATTGGTATTGCAGCCTTCCAGGTCACGTGGGTTTCTTCTCAAGGGAAACAATGCAATTCATCGGATCTAAATTGGGCTGGGAAATGCGTGAATTCCAGCGTTTGCGCCATGAACGCGCAAAGTTCTATGGCCGCACAATGGAAATGGCGAAAAATGTCGGATATTGGATTGGATGGAAATGTTGCGGATTTGGTCTTCCCTTGATTCGGCGATTCGTCATCGAGCGGCGAGCGCCTGGATGGGTCTCGGCCAAAGATCACATGTATGTAGTAATGCGCCGTAGTGTTCCATCTCCTGACGGCCTGTGAGACACTGTCGGCCAGCGACCGGATGACTTGGTGAAATTACAGGTTGCCGAACAACCTTTGTCAGGTTTCACGTTGACGGCGATTCAAAGATGAATAAGAGCTTTGCAAATCGTCCAAAAACACCTGCGACGTGCCGGAATTGTGATAGAACTTCGAGATATATGTCTTTGGCAAACAATCGGACACATATAACGTAACAAAAAGCAAATAAGGACGCGCAACCTCCAATCACCGCGAGAACAAGCAGCGGCGAAGTGTTGTCATGGTAAATGTTGGGTAAAAATTGCGGCAGTGCAAGGATCGGCAATGAGGCGACAGCGCACGCCATTACAGTTGGAGCAAACACCCAAGTAATCTGTCGCCAAGATCCGCCCCTTCCAACCACTAGTCGCATGCCGACCGATCCGACGAGGATATGGTAGGCGCTAACGGCCATCGCCGTTCCAGCAACACCAAAGAGTCCAGTTCCCGTCCGCAGTAATACTACAAACGCAGTTGTTGAAACGATTGTCCAAAGTGCCTGAGTGCGAAAGCGTCCTTGCGTTTGTAGCACGGATCCCGCAAAACTATTGACCAATGCGAAGGCCATTCCCGCGCTAAGAATTTGCAGGAGCGGCACAGAATCCGCCCAGCGTACACCGAAAATTGCAACGATCGCGAAGCGCGCTAAAAGGATCTGGAGCGTACAGATCGGCGCTCCAATCGCAGCAAGAATCTTGCAGGCGCGTAGATAAGCGCCTACTTGCCGCTCGCGCTCTAGATTCAGGCGAGCCAAAGTTGGTGATAAAACGCCAGCTAGGCTTGAACTGGTCAGGTTGATAATCTGTAACGATAAATTAAATGCAAAAAAATAGAATCCGACAATCGCCTTGTCATAACGAGCAGTGAGAATTATGTAATCACCCTGACCGACCACGACCAATCCAAGCGAACTCAGAATCATCATGCCGCTGTCCTGTGCCAGCCCGATCCACTTTGCGAACTGCATCCTCCAGCGAATTTTTGGCGATGCCAGATAGAAAAGAATGCAGGCTCGTAAAACGGCGGTGACAACCTGCGGCACCATCAGGCTGTATGCGCCGCAGTGCAACATCGCCATGCCAATGCTCAGCGCCGTGTTCAACAACACCATCTGCGCAGCGATCTTGGCTATCAACTTAAATCTAAGCCGCACTTGAAGGATCACCGTTGGCACGACGCCGGCTGCGATGAATGGCGATCCAAGCGCCGCCATCCAAAGCAACCCCGCAACCAGCGATCCGTTCGACCTCAGTTGCCACACCACTGCCGCAACCGCCATGATGAGCGCTGATGCAAAACCAAGCATCAACGAAATCCAGAAAGCCGGGTTTATCCACCCTTCAAGTTCCCTTTGTCGACTGATAAGAATTTGCGGTAACACAGCATCACGCAAGATGACCGCAAAGCTCATGACAATTGTCGCCTCAGCATAAGCGCCAAACTGTTCGGGAAGGAGCAATCGCGCGAGTACCAATTGAGAAACGAATCCAACGAGTTTTGAACCCAAAGTGACCGCGAAATTCCATCGAAAACCGCTCGCAGCGATTCCACCCAATGGATGCTGAATAGCTGGATCGACAACCAATTCACCTTCGACCCCGGTTGGTCTGACGGAATGGGGATCAGTCATCACAATGCCCCCGTCCTAGCGCGACTGGGTTCGCCGACCGACTCCCAGGATTGATATTCTTTTTCGGATGGCAAACCTAGATAATTTCGAATCTCCGCAGTCCAACAAGCCTGAAAGTTCTTCACGCTGTGAAATCTAACGAAGTTATGAGCTGTTTCAGGTGGCGAATATTCAATCGCGTGGTCCATTGCCCTTTGTAGAGATACAACAAACGCACCAAGGTCGAGCACATTGCACGTCCAGCCAAGTCCGAATCGTGGAACGATCGCCCCTGTCCAGCCTCCGGCGTGACCCAGCACGGGCCGCTGCGCCGCTGCTGCTCGAATCACTATGCTTGCCGAACCCACATGATTCGGATACGGCGTGCAGACGATATCCATTGCGGTCAGAGCATCAAGTAATTGGTGCATCGGCAATGCTTTATCAAAACACACAATTCGACCGCTTTGAACCAAAGATCGGAATGGCCCCGCGAGCATTTCCCGGATAGCCGCTTCATGTTGTCCTGCAAGCAACAATCGATAATCGACTGGAAAATTCGCGGCAGCAAACGCGCGGATTAGCAAGTCGACTCCCTTTCGCCGATCAATAAGACCGACACAGCCCGCGTATCGGCCATCGACGGGGATGCCAAGGCGCGTCCGCGCAATCGATCGATCAAATGTGTCGTGTATTTCAACCGGATCGGGCATTAATCGGCATCGCTTCGCAATTGTCCCGCCATGTCTTACGGTTGGCTCATATACGAGCGGATCAAGAATATGCATCACCTTCCATGATGCCGCGCAGGCGGCTCGCCAGGAAATGTGCTGAGCAACCTGGCGCCAGCGATTGGGTTGTGGATATGCAAATCCTCCTCGAAACATCAACCCCTCGACCGGAATACCCTCGGGCAGGTGGGACAACCCAAGAGTTCGACGAACTCCCAGGAGTTGTCCCATCGCATCGGCATAAGGGACATAAGCCCACTCAGCATTTGCCCGTTCCACCGCTTGGCGCAACTGCCGCACCCGCATTGCCGCGACCTTTAACGAACCTTGAGGAAGCAAAGGCATTTCCGAGTACAGTTTGATCTTGTCGCCGATCTCGGACAAATGCAGTTTAAATTCCGGACTGGTTAATGCCTTCTCGGTCAACGCTACCGTCACTTCAACGGAACAGGCCAGCAACGAGTTCGCAAGGAGTCGAACATGATGAAGCCGGTGACCACCATGGTCGGGTTCAAAGATCAGGGCTTGCATCAGACGCATCTCCGCCGCAATATCAACTGACAATATTCAGTAGTATTGCCAGTCGACTTGGCTGTGATTGATCTCGGCGTATTCCGGCGGTAGCTGTTCGACGGTGACCGCGCCCAAGTGATCGGTCCAGAACATAAGTCGGGCCAGATAATTAACCAGAAATCCCGCCACGTAAACACCCAGGATGGTTGCCGTGAACAAGGCAACGTCACCACGGCACCACGCGATCAACTGCCCCGAGGCGGCGGCAAAAATGCCCAGCAGGTAGGGATTGTTGGGATCCTTCTTGAGCATTGCATCAAAGAAACGCAAGCCCCAACCCGCGAGAATGCCATAAAAGACAAGGAACGGAATGCCGCCTTCCTGGTAGCCGTGTCCGATGATGCCCGGTCCCCAGTTTCCCGCGCCATGTTGCGCGGTCCAACCGGTATCAATGGGCAGTGTTCGTCCCAGACCATCCGGCTTGTCCGGCCACCAGGCGCGCGGGATCGGATGCGCCAAAACGTACTGCGCAATGAGAAATGGCTTGGTGGGCTTGGAATGATCGTAAAGACGAATGGCGGCCAGAGAGGCTTCTGCGCAGTCGCTGCCCCAAAGCACGTCGGTATTGCCGCCGGATTGCTGAAACGCGTCGGGAATGGCTTTGACTTTTTCCCAGGCAGCCTGAAAGACGGACTGATCGGGGTTGCGATACATGTGTCGGGTGATGGAGACTCCCGCCAGGGCAATGCCGCCGATGACAATAAAGACAGTGCTGATCGAGCCGACGCGTGCCGCGCTTAAATATCGGCCACGCAGCCAATACCAGCAGATTGGTACGGACATGAGGCACGCCAAAAAGTCGCGGCGACCGAATTCCGTGTTCGATGCCAGCACTGCCATCAGCATAAACATGCCGGCGAGCACCACCAGCCAGGTATTCCAAGGCCGCTGCGCCCAGGCGCAGAAACAAAAAACAACCGCGAATACAGCGGACGACTTGCCCACGATCATCATCCACTGCCCCAGCAGTTGAATGTTGGGCACGAACACATATCCCAATGTAAGCGCCAGGCACACAGGCAGCAGTGAGGTCATGACGCGCGGCACGCGAGGAGCCACCTTAACCATCGTTCGTGAGGCCACGCGGTCGGGAAATGAGAAGAAATAGTAGGTGAAAATAACCGTCACATAGAAAGCCAAACCCCCCAGGGCATATTTCACATAGTCGCTGTCGCGCGGGGTCGTGTATTGATGCGTCCAGGCGCGGCCCGTCTGAATCGACGCGACTCCCAAAAAATTAAGGCAACTGATCTGAAAAACCGTCCAAGCGGTGACCAGGTCAGCCCTTCCCCGAACATAGGGCATCACAATCAGCAGGCTACTGATGATGAGCACGAAAAACCCGAAGATGACCAACAAATACGACATGGACAACCTTAATAGTGCAAAGCGGTTCGCTAAAGCTCCACCCGCCTGCTCCAGCATCGACATCTTTTGATGTAAACTTTGAATCTAAAAGCTTTTAGATATCGAACTCCGTCAGGTCAGATAACCAAGAATCCATTCGCCATCCGATCTATAAGACGGTTCAGCTCAATTGGTTGCAGAGATTGTAGGGTTGATCGACGGGGCACGGCGCGCGCTGACAATAATCACTTCGCTATTATGGTCTCCAGTGCCGATTTCAAATCCTTTGAAACGAAGCATTTCGATGAATTTCCGAGGATCTCCGGCATGGCCGTGCAATTCGATGGCGATCTGCCGCGCCATCGCCAAAAGCCTGCTGTTTGGACCAAGCAACTCAAACTCACTGCCTTCAATATCACATTTGAGAAAATCAATACGTTCCAATCCATATTGCTGGATCAGTTCATCCTCGGTGATGAAATTCGCGCCCGGCGTTTGTGCATCGGCCTGCAGTTGTTCCTGGTACGCCGTTTTGGCCCCGACAAAATTGGGGCAGATGCGGACGCGATCTGTCCAATTGTTGGCCTCAAGCTGCGCCAGCAGCTTTTCACGGTTGCTGCTGACCGGTTCGACCGAGACAACGCGAACGTCCGGCCCGTGCGCCAGGGCCAGCATTGTGAAATTGCCCATGTTGGCGCCCAGATCAAGCACGATGGAGTTGGGTACGATTTTGAGAAAGCCGCGGTTCAAATAAACATCGCGCACCCAGAGTTCGCGTATGCCACTGATCGCCTGCACACCCGTAAGCTTCGCCCGGGCCTTGCCATATCGACAAGGGAATGGTCCTTTGCCCATTGCGATATCGGCTGGCTGAAGATTGCGCTCCCGCACACATTCGCCAAAACTGCCAATGATCTTTGTCACCCATTTGACGGCAATGCCAAATCCGCAAACTCGCCATAGCCCGAAAAAGTCACTGACGATTTTGCGAATGAACTGCATTTCTAATCAGAATGGAAAGGAAGTTATAGTCCAGATGTTTTCAACAGTGTTCCAGAATCAGGAACAATCGAACAAAACATCCTAGCAAAGAGGAATTCAAACACCAGCACCCACCGCCTGCACGGCGTGCTCGACGGCGTTGCGGAAGATCTTCAGCCCCGGGCCTTCTTCATCGAGCCTGCCGCGGCTGGTCCAGGCGGGATGCTGCAAAGGCGAAAGGTGACGCTCGGGATGAGGCATGAGCCCGAAAACCAGGCCCGTTGAATCGCAAACGCCGGCAATATCGTCCACGCTGCCGTTGGGATTGTCGGGCAACGCGCCATTGGCGGATGAACCGTCCGGCTTGGCGTAAACCAAAGCCACCTGGTCGTTGTCCCAAAGGGCCTGACGAACGTTTTCGTCGGCCGGGACGAATTTCCCCTCGCCGTGCGCAATGGGCAGTTCGATGGCTTCGATGCCCGCCGTCCAGACGCATTTTTTGCCGCGGCTGGCGAGGTGAATCCAGCGATCGACGAATCGGCCGCAATCGTTGTTGGTCAGGGTGCAGGTTTGTCCCGTTCGGCCGCCGATCGAGCCGGGAAGCAAGTCGGTCTTGACCAAAACCTGAAAGCCGTTGCAGATGCCGATGATCGGCTTGCCCGCCGCGATGAACTCGTGCATCGCATCGTGCAAATGGTGGGCGATCTGGTTGGCAAAGATCTTGCCCGCGGCAATGTCGTCGCCATAGCTAAACCCGCCGGGAATGGCCAATACCTGAAAATCCTCCAACTGGGCGGGATTTTCCAATAGTCGGTTGACATGCATGAAGAGGCTCGATCCGCCCACCTGTTCAAAGGCGTATGCGGTCTCAGCGTCGCAGTTGGTGCCGGCAGTACGAAGGACTAAGGCCCGAGGTTTCATAGCAGCCCCGAAACGTTAAGGGCACGAGGCATACAAATCAACTTATTTCAGATTTTGATTGCGTTATTTCCCGCGACAGCCTGAAATCCGAAAAACTCCCAAGTCCGATCTGCAATACCGGCGGACATCCAATGGCGATGAGCGATTCATCCACCCCAGCGTCCGATAGCGATCTGCTTGCAGAATATGCGCGATCGCGTTCCGCAGACGCCTTTGGGCAGATTGTCAGTCGTTATATCGACATCGTCCACGCTGCCGCGACACGACAGGTGCATGATCCGCATCTGGCGGACGATGTTTGCCAGGCGGTCTTCCTGATCCTGAGTCAGCGGGCACAAAAGATATCGCCGGCCACATCCCTGGGAGGCTGGTTCATTCTGACCACGCAAAACGTTGCGCGAAACGCGCGACGGCGGGAATCACGTCTGAAGCGTCGCGAAAGAAAGGCGGCCGAGATGCACGGCCAAAACGAATCATCGCTGCTCGCAGAAACCAGTGCAATCTCAAATATTCTCGACCAAGCCCTGACACGACTCAGCGAGACCGATCGAAATGTCATCATTCAGCGATTCTTCCATGCCAAAAGCCATCGACAAGTCGGCCAGATCGTCGGCATCAGTGAAGAAGCCGCCACCAAGCGAGTCTCTCGCGCGCTGGGCAGGTTGCGAGAGTTGCTCGAGCAATCCGGCGTAACGGCATCGGAGGCAACGTTGCTAACGGTACTACCCGTAATCGCAACACGGCCCGCGCCTGCGAAATTGGTTTCCTCAATCCAGGCGAGCCTCGGCGGAAGTACCTCGCCATCGGCAATCGCGCTGGCGAAAAGCGCGGGCATGTCGTTTCCGATGGTCCCGGTGGCGGCGGGAATCGCAATCGTGTTGGGGATTGGATTGTTAATGCTTCTTCAGCCCAGCGCTAAGCCGCAAACGGCTGGTCAAGCGGCTGCGCCGGCGCAACAACGAACGATCACTCTGGTTGCAATCGATCCGGCGAACCAGCAACCGATTGCCTCTGCCGATATTCAAATTACACGAGATGGCCAAGCCGATGGCGGAGGATTGACCGATGCGACCGGACGATATGTCTTCGATGTTCCAGATCAGTTTCGATCGCTGACGGCGGTCCTGCGCGCGCCCGGCCATGTACCCATGTGGATCGCCTGGCAGAATTACACGCTCAAAGGCGGCCTGCCGCCGGTCTATACGATTCCGCTGGAAAAAGGCACGGTCATTGGTGGTTTGGTCGCGGATCAGACAGGCTCGCCGGTTTCTGGCGCCAGCATCACGCTGTCGATGCCCATTGATAGCCAGGACCCCGAAAAACCGGTCGCTTATCTCAATCACGAGCAGATCGCCACCGATGCCAACGGCCGATGGAAATTCGATCTCGCGCCTGCACGGTTTGACCACCTTTATGTCGAGACCAAACACCCCGATCATCCCAACTCGGGCTTTGCCGGGGCAAATTACTCGTCAGATGAACTGCACAATTTCTCGGCCTTCTATGTGTTCAAGCCCAGCGGCCGGACGTTCAGCGGGATCGTGCGCGACAGCTCCGGCAAACCCGTTGCAGGGGCAACAGTTATTGCGGGCGACGATCGCGACAGACCCGCGCAGGCAAACGCGCCAACAGACGCGGATGGAAAATTCGAAATCACGGGAGTTGCCAAAAATATAGGAACGGCTGTCGTCAACGCCCGCGGGTTTGCGCCGCAACTGATTCAATATGGAACCAGCGACAAACCAAAGCCCGCGGAAGTTCGACTCGATCCCCCTTCCAAGATTGAAGGATTTGTCGTCGAAGCAAATGGCCAACCTGTGGCAGGCGCGCGGGTGGAAGTCGATCAGTGGCGCGGTACTTATGCGCTGGCATGGAATGCCAGGACAGACCGGGACGGTCATTTTGAGTGGGATCAGGCGCCAGGCGATGAATTCACTTTGACGATATTGGGAAAAAATCGCTCGACTGTGGACAGTTATCGAATTATCCCCGGACAGCCGCCGGTACGAATCACGATCTACCCGATTCAGAAAATCAGCGGCAGGGTAGTGGACGTGGAAACACACAAGCCGCTGCCGCAATTTACGATGATTTACGGCATCCGGTGGGCGGGGGGTGATGACGTCATCTGGCAACATCAAGATGTGCGTACTTTGACCGACGGCCAATACGAGGCCAACATCGCCGATTTCAATAGTGGCGGCCGGCTGCGCGTCGAGGCGGACGGTTACGTGCCCTCGAGTTCTCGAATCGTGACCGCCAGCGAAGGCAATCTCACCATCGATTTTGAGTTGAGAAAAGGCACTGGCCCGGCCGGTGTGGTTGTGGATGCGCAAGACCATCCGCAATCCGATACAACCATTTATTCCATCGCAACCGATTCGTTTTTTGATCTCAGCGATGGACGCGACGTCCATCAAGACGATCGCGTGCTTAAAACCCGCACGGATGGCTCCGGCCATTTTTCCTTTCGCGCGACCGACTACGAGGCTCGATTCCTCGCGATCAACGATCTCGGCATGGCAATGGTGACGGCAGCCGATCTTGCCAAATCAGCGAAGATGACCATCCAGCCTTGGGCCAGGATTGAAGGCGTGCTGAAGGTCGGCAATAAGACCGCAGCAAGCACAAAGATCGGCGCCCAGATCGATCTGGTGCCATCGCGGGAAACGCATAAGACGATCAGCCGGTTGACCACAACCGATTCAAGCGGCCATTTTATGATCGAGCGCGTTCCGCCAGGCAAAGTTCGCCTGATGCGAGTGACCGCAACCAGCAACCTCTCCCAGCATTACACAGATTTGGGCAATTATGAAACATGGCCAGGCCAAACGCTCACCGTCGCGCTCGGCGGCGGCGGCAGGACTGTCATGGCAAAGGTGATCGTCCCGCTCAATCAGGCCAGCAGCGTGGACCTGGTCCGGTCGCTGCAAATCAGAACAGAAATCCAATCGCAAAAATCCATCGCTGCAAGCCTTCCATTTCCTACAAACTATCCCGATATGACTGAGGATGAACAGAAGAAATGGATGACGGAGTTCACAAAATCACCCCAGTTCAACGCCCTGGTGCAGCAAAGGCAATCGCTATACCCAAGAGCCGATTTCATTCCGGCGGCTGATGGAACAATTCGGGCCGACGATGTAAAACCCGGGACTTATCGGGGACATGTTGCGATACAGGACCCATTCACTCCGGGAACGACACGCGAGCGAAACCTGGGCAGTGCCGATTTTACCTTTACCGTGCCTGAGCTTAATAAAGGCGACCCGGATGAGCCGCTGGACCTGGGACAGATTCAATTGAACGCTTCTTCACCATCGCTCACATTGGGCAGTCCATTGCCAGATCTAAAGCTTGTCAATCCCAATGGCAAACCGTTTGACATAAATGCACTTCGAGGCAGGTTTGTCGTTATACACGTCTGGTCAATCAACCGGACCGCCATGTTCTCTACGATCCGGCAAATTCATGACCGCTACAAAGATGGAACCGGACCGCAAATCCTGAACATTGCGATCCAACTTCTGCCCGGATGGGAAGACAGGATCGCTCAAAGGGAAGGCCTTGCCGGCCTGCGAACCATGGATGCCAATACCTTCAATGGTGGCGATGGAATTGATTTCCAACGGGCTTTGCTCATTCAACAGGCTCCGACCGCGTTGATCGTCGCTCCCGACGGCAAAATCATCGCCAAGGACCTCAAGTCCGGCCCGGAACTGCAGACGGCCGTCGATCAGGCGATGACAAAATAAAATTGCAATTGAAAGCTGGTCTCCCTGCTATAATAATCCTCCGCGAAATTACGCACCGGTGAATTTGTAGCGAGGAAATTCATGACCACCGCCAATACCCCTGACGCCAAGCCTGCCGAAGCCGAAACGCCATCACAAATTAAAGTCGAATCGAGACGGCTCGCGCTGCTCGACTTTCTCAAGGCGACCGTGAAAGTCAGCGGCTCGGACCTGCATCTGCAGGAAGGGTCCGTGCCCATGATTCGCGCCGATGGCCGGGCGCGGTTTCTCGATTGCCCGCCGCTCGACGATGTGCAAATGAACGAATACGTGAAGGAAGTGGTGCACGATCCCAAAAAACAGGAAATTCTCGAACATCACGGTTCGGTTGACGTCTCCTATGCAGCGCTTTCGGTCGGCGCGCGGTTTCGTACCAACGTGTTTCACAGCCGCGGCAAATATGCCATCGTCATGCGGCGAATCATCACCAAGATTCCCAATTTCGACGAACTGAACCTGCCGCCGCAGGTGGAAAGCCTCGCCGACCAGCAGCGCGGCATCGTGCTGGTCTCGGGCACGACCGGCTCGGGCAAGACAACCACACTGGCAGCCATCATCGGCAAGATCAACCGCACGCGCGCCGAGCGCATCATCACCATCGAAGACCCGGTCGAATTTCAGCACGACAATATCAAGAGCCTGGTCAGTCAGGTTGAAATCGGCACGGATTCGGAAAGTTACGAATACGCGCTCAAGTCCGTCGTGCGCCAGGATCCGGACGTGATCCTGATCGGCGAAATTCGCGACGCATTTTCGCTGGGCACCGCGCTCAAAGCCGCCGACACGGGACATCTGGTGTTCAGCACGATTCACGCAACCAACGCACCCACCACGGTCGATCGTATTGTTTCGCTGTTTCACCCGGATCAAAAGGACCTGCAGCAACAGCAGCTCGCAGCCAACCTGGTGGCGGTGGTTTGCCAGCGCCTGGCGAAAAAGCGCGAAGGCAAGGGGCGAATCCCCATCATTGAAATCATGTTTGCCACGCCGATCGTCAGGAAATACATCGCCGACGGCGATTTCGAAAAGCTCAAGGGCGCGGTCGGCAATCGTGATGCGGGCAGCCAGAGCTTCGATCAGCATCTCACCGACCTGTTCATGAAACAGGTGATCGACGTCGCAGAGGCCAAGCGCCTGGCGAGCAATGTTGATGCGCTGAACCTGGCGTTGCGTGGAATCGGCAACAGCGACACCCGATTAACGCGATAATTGCCCAGAAATGGGCTTGCTTCAACGTTTGGCGGGCAAGAGCCGTATGGATTGTTGGGACATGATGTACTCGCGCACCACCTGTGCAATCTTATTCGGGCTGCTGTTTGCTTTGAACGGCTGTAACAAAGAGGGGCAGGCTTCGCCTCAATCCGGCGCTGCCGCCAACATCGCCCCGGTGATGGTTGCGCCCGTCAGCCGGCGCAACGTGCCGGTTGAAATCCGATCGATTGCATCCGTCGAGCCGTTTGCTACTGTCACCATTCGTTCGCGCGTGGCGGGCGAATTGCAGAAGGTACACATCACCCCCGGCCAGGATGTGAAAAAGGACGATCTGCTTTTTGAAATCGATCCCCGAACGTTCAATATCGCCCTGCACCAGGCCGAGGCGAACCTGGAGCGTGACACGGCGCTGGCTAACAACGCGGAGGTCGATGCCAAGCGCACCGGCGACCTGCTCGCCGAACACGCCGCCACCCAGGAGGAAGCCGACAAGGCGCGATACACCGCCCAAGCCGCCCAAGCCACCGTTCGCCGCGATCAAGCCGCCGTCGATGATGCGAAGCTGCAAATCGAATACTCAAAAATCGTCTCCCCCGTCGATGGCCGCACGGGCAGTCTCATGGCCGACGTCGGCAACGTCATCACCGCCGACACCACTCAATTGCTCGTCGTCAACCAGATCAAACCGCTTTACGTAACCTTCAACGTGCCCGAGCAGGACCTTGAAGTTGTCCGCAAATATTTTCACTCGGACAAGCCGCCGATGGTCGATGTGACCATTCCCCCGGATACCGACGTCTCCGAAACCGGCGAATTGAGCTTCATCGACAATCGGGTGGACAGCGATACCGGCACGATCCGGCTTAAAGGCACGTTCCAAAACAGCGACCGCCGGCTTTGGCCGGGACAATTTGTGCAGGCGACCCTGAAGCTAACCGTCGAAACGGGCAAACTGGTGATTCCCACCCGCGCGGTTCAGGCCGGGCAACAGGGTCCCTTCGTATTCGTCGTCAAACCCGATATGACCGCCGAACTGCGGCTAGTCACCGTCGGACGCGCGGTCGGCGATAACAGCGTCATCGAATCGGGCATCAACGCAGGCGAGCAGGTTGTCACCGACGGGCAGCTTGGCCTCAAGCCAGGCTCCAGGGTCGCCATCCGAACCGTCTCCACCACAGGTCCAACCACTCAGACCATCGCGCCATGAATCTCTGTGAACCGTTTATTCGCAGGCCCGTCATGACCACGCTGGTCACGGCGGCGATTCTCATCTTCGGAATCATGGCTTACCTGAAGCTGCCCGTCAGCGATCTTCCACAAGTGGATTTTCCGACGATCCAGGTGATGGCGAATCTTCCCGGCGCCAGCCCGGAAACGGTGGCGGCATCGGTCGCGACACCGCTGGAAAGACAATTCACCACCATCGCCGGCCTGGACTCCATGAGTTCCAACAGCGTGCAGGGGCGAACTTCGATCACGCTGCAATTTAACCTGAGCCGCAATATCGATGACGCGGCACTGGATGTTGAAGCCGCCATCAGCCGCGCCAATCGCCAGTTGCCCCCGGAAATGCCCGCACCGCCGTCGTTTCAAAAGGTGAATCCCGCCGATCAACCGGTCCTTTTTCTGACCCTGACCTCGCCAACATTGCCTCTCTATCAGCTCGACGAATTCGCCGAGACAATGGTTGCGCAGAATATCTCAACCGTTGAAGGCGTCGCGCAGGTGCAGGTGTTCGGCGCCCAGAAATATGCCGTGCGCATACAGGTTGACCCGCAGAAGCTGGCATCAAAAGGGATCGGTATTGACGAAGTCTCCGACAAAATTGCATCCGCCAACGTCAACCTACCAACGGGCGTCATCGATGGGCGCGACCGCGCATATACCGTTCAGGCCACCGGACAACTAGTGGATGCAGCCGCCTATCGTCCGGTCATCGTCGCTTACCGTAACGGCAACCCGGTGCGCCTGCGCGAAGTGGGCAACGCCATCGACAGCGTCGAAAACAACAAGACGGCTGCGTGGTTCAACGAAGATCGTGGCATCATCCTCGCCGTGCAGCGCCAGCCGGGCACCAACACGGTCCAAGTCGTCGATGACGTGAAAAAACTCCTGCCCGTGCTCCAGCGCCGCCTGCCTGCGGCCGTGAGCATGGATATCCTGCAGGATCGCTCGCTGACCATCCGCGAATCCGTTGCCGATGTGAAATTCACCTTGTGGTTGTCGCTGGCGCTGGTGATTGGCGTGATCTTCATCTTCCTGCGAAACATCCGCGCGACACTCATCCCCAGCCTGGCGATTCCAATGTCCATCATCGGCACGTTTGCCATTATGTACATGATGGGCTTCAGCGTGGACAACCTTTCGCTGATGGCATTGACGCTGTCCATTGGGTTTGTCGTCGATGATGCGATCGTCATGCTGGAAAACTGCGTGCGCCACATGGAGCTGGGTTCGCCGCCGCTCCAAGCCACGCTCGTCGGTTCGCGCGAAATCGGATTCACAATCGTATCAATGACCATTTCGCTGGCGGCGGTATTCATTCCCGTCCTGTTCATGCCCGGACTGCTGGGGCGACTGCTCAACGAGTTTGCGATCGTCATCGGAGTGGCGATTCTCTTTTCCGGCGTGGTGTCGCTGTCGCTCACGCCGATGCTTTGCAGTCGTTTCCTCAAGCCCCCCTCCCATACCCATGGATCGATCTTCCGAATGATCGAAAGGGGCTTCGACGGGTTTTTGTGGATATACGAAGTTGGCCTGCGCTGGTCGTTGCGGCATCGGTTGGTGACGCTCGTCTTCTCGGCGGCTGTCCTGGTCGCCACGGGCTGGCTTTTTACAAAAATGCCGACCGGCTTTTTGCCCAATGAGGACATCGGGCAGATTCGCGTCAACACCGAGGCGGCGGAAGGCGTCTCTTTCCAGGACCTCATGCGATATCAGCAAATGGTTGCCTCGGTGATTCGCCAGGACACGGACGTGGAAGGGTTCATGTCCGTGGCGGGGGCGCGCGGGACTTCCAACAGCGGCAACATGAATGTCCGGCTCAAGGATCGCGACCAGCGAAAAACGTCCGCGGAGCGAATCATTCAACGCCTGCGCCCCAAACTCGCCCAGGTGCCCGGCATTAAAGCGGTCCTGCAAATTCCGCCCCCCATCCAGATTGGCGGTCAGATCACAAAGGCCCAGTATCAGTTCAGCCTCCAAAGCCCGGACACCAGCGAACTGTACAAGTACACGCCGATCATCGAACAGAAGATGCGCGAAGTTGCCGGTTTGCAGGATGTGACCACCGACCTGCTTTTGCGAAACCCGCAGGTGCTGGTCGATATCGACCGCGACCGCGCTTCGGCGCTGAACGTCAGCGCCCAGCGAGTCGAAATGGCGCTCTCCAGCGCTTATGGCACGAGGCAAATCTCGACCATTTACATGCCGACCAACAGCTACCAGGTGATCCTGGAGCTTGACCCGCAATATCAAAAAAATCCACAGGATTTGCCCCTGCTGTACATCAATTCAAGTGAAGGCAAACTGATTCCGATTCGGTCGCTGACCAAGCTCACGCAAACGCTCGGGCCGCTGTCGGTCAATCACGTGGGACAATTGCCATCGGTCACGCTGTCGTTCAATCTCAAGCCCGGCTATTCGCTGGGCGATGCGGTGAATGCGGTCAGCGAGATTGCCCGCCAGACCCTGCCTCCGACGATTATTACCAGCTTTCAGGGAACCGCACAGGTCTTTCAGTCGTCCCTCACCGGACTGGGTGTGCTGCTGATCGTGTCGATCCTGGTGATCTATATCGTATTGGGCATTCTGTATGAGAGCTTCATCCATCCGATCACGATTCTGACAGCCCTGCCCTTCGCGGGGTTTGGCGCGCTGTTGACCCTCAAATATTTCGGCTTTGAGCTGAACCTGTACGGGTTCGTGGGCATCATCATGCTTGTTGGCCTGGTGAAGAAGAACGGCATCATGATGGTGGACTTCGCGATCGAAGCCCAGCGCAACCAGGAAAAAAGCGCGGAAGAAGCCATTTACGAAGCCTGCGTCGTGCGGTTCCGGCCGATCATGATGACGACGATGGCCGCCCTGCTGGGTACGCTGCCGATTGCGCTGGGCATCGGCGCCGGGGCAGAATCACGACAGTCGCTGGGCTTGGCGGTCGTGGGCGGATTACTTTTCTCGCAATTCCTCACCCTTTTTGTCACGCCTGTCTTCTATCTTTACATGGAAAAATTCCGAACCGCATTCTCCGGAAGATCCATCTCCACAAAAATTGTCACTCCCGTCGAAGAACTCGCGATCTAGATTCGCGCGTCCAAAGTCAAGGTGTAGCCACAATAGCGGAAACAACCGCTGGCTTGGTAGATTTTATCGACAAATCCGCTTGTCCGGCTCGTCACATTACGCGCAATTCCGTGCAGTTTCTGAGAGCCTTGAGAAACGGATGGAATTTCGGATTTTGGATTTGAAGTTGCGCGAAATGAGTCCGCATGGCGCAACAAAGGAGCCATTGGTCACTGGATCTTCGTCATTCGGATTTCGTCATTGATTCGTCATTCTGATTTGGTCATTCGTCATTCAGGTTATGGTCATTGGGATTTTGTTGGTCA
>DASZXJ010000017.1:0-19565 GCA_035545895.1 Tepidisphaeraceae bacterium
GATTTGTCCGGAGTGCGGCGGAGTCATTGGTGCAACCCAAATCGATTCTCAAGGCCGAAGCCCGTGCGGCTGCTTCAAACCTGAACCCGCCACCGCGGTTGCCGATGAGCGCGAAGACTCGTCCGACACGGTTTCATTGCCGTCGAGTTCGCAGGAACCGCCGGTCGATCCTGCAACAAAACCCGCCAAGCTCTGCATCCTTTGCGGCAAGGATGTCTCCGGGCACCGCCGTGTAAAAGACAGCCGCGGATACCTCTGCTACGACTGCGCCAAGAACGAAATCAAGGAGGAACGCGAAGGAACCGTTCCCTGCAAGGAATGCGGCAAACGCATCAAGGAAGCCGGGCTGATTGAATACAACGGCATCAAGATTTGCCGCAAGTGTTACAACGATCATCAGGAAGCCGACAAAAAGAAGTTCCGTAAAGTCGCCACCTCCCAATACAACGCCCAGGACAAGAAGAACGTCATCATTCTCGCAGTGGTTTTCGGAATCCTCGGCCTGATCGTCATTTGGCGCCAGTTTTTTCATTGAATAACCCCAATCGCCGTTCAACGCGACCCCAAAGCCGGCCCCTTCAGGGGCCGGGCTCGCGCTGCGTCAATCTTTCCACGCGCGCAACCCCAAAATCACATTGCACCCGCACATCGGGGATCAGCGCCTCAACCAGGTCATCGTGCGAAGTTGCCACGATCACCCCGATTGGCGACTGCTCAACCGCCCGTCGAAGCGCGCGCGACACGATGACAGCCGTTACTCGATCGAGCAGCGCGCAAAATTCATCGCAGATGACGATGGGCAGTCGCCGAAACCGTGATTTCGCCAGTGCCGCCGCAAGACGCAGGCGCCAGCGCTGCCCGTCGCTCAACTCCGCCGGCGTTCGCAGGTAAGTCCACGCTTCCGCCAATCCCACCTGGCTCAGCAGCAACAGCACCTGCTGCATCGAAAGATCGGAAAAGCAATCGACCAGCGATTCATCGGGAAGTCGAATGGAATGAAGATCGATCCATCGCCGATGTTGTGCGGACGTACGCATCGCGCGAAGCAGCGAACTTTTTCCCGCGCCGCTGGGGCCGCCGATCAATACAATTTGTCCAGGTTCAGGCAGCAGCTTGCGAAGATCATCGGGAGGAATGGGCGACGAAGGAGGGTCGCGTTCGGGGGGAACGGTCAACCCAAACCACTCGACGATTTGTTTTCCGCGCTCGCTACGAACATGAGGAACAAGCGTGGGAGTTTGAAATTCGAGAAGCGATGAAGATGTATCGTTGTTGTTCAAGATAACTCCCAGCCAATGTGACACGGCCTTTCCAGGCCGTGAAAGATGCACGCATGGGCTGGAAAGCCCATGTCACGAGATGTCATTTATGACTTCGCTTCGCGCATATTCCGCCATACCAGCCGCGGATGTATTCAATCATCACGCGAACTTGCGCTTGCGAGATTCGAAGTTCCCGCGCCAGGTCCGCCATCTGAACATCCTGTAGGAAGTAGGCGATTCCCAGGCGGCGATATTCCTCGGAGAGCGATTCTTCGTTTTCGATGATCGCGACCACCAGCGGATCGTGCAGACGATTGAGAATGCGCCGAAGCCGGCGGGTGACGTTGCCGGGTGAAAGGTGAAAATGGTCGGCGATTTCCCGACGCGTGCGACGCTGATCCAGCGCCATCTCAATCATGAGTTGATCCGAACCCGTCAGGTGCGCGATTCGCCTTTCAAGTCGTCCGGCGGGTTGACGATTGCGCAGAATTGGCCGATTGGACAATGAGTCGAGCAGTTGTGGTTTTAACAATGTCATCGCCGAGACCCCGCAGTAATAACGACACAGCCCTCTTCGGATCGCAGCCATGTTTAATGACTGCTAAACCACGGATAAGTTAGGTATTTGTTTGGTACATGTCAAGTAAAAAAGCCATTATCATGCGAAAAACCGGCATGTCGTTTAATGGCTGGTAGATAGAGACGACGGGTGCGAGCGGTTGTGATGGGGATTAACTTGACAGTAACAGTCGGCCTTGAGGATGATCGCCACGCCAATGAGTCAGGCCATTATTTTACAACACGTTCCGTACGAGACGCCCGGGCGGATCGTGCCGGTTTTCAGGGACTTTGGAATTCCCGTCGAGATCAGACACCTTTACAAGGGAGATGAAGTTCCGACCGATCTGGATGAGCTTCGGGTTTTGGTGGTCATGGGCGGACCGATGGGCGTGAAAGACCTGGCCAGCCCGCAGTATCCGTTTCTAGCCAAAGAAGTTGAGCTGCTGCAACGATTGATCGCTGCGGACCGGCCGGTGCTGGGAATTTGTCTGGGTGCGCAGTTGCTGGCTCATGCAGCGGGCGCGAAGGTTTATCCCAATACGCGACCCGGCGCGACGCCGGCCGATGCGCCGATCCCCGCGCCTGAAATTGGATGGGGGCCTGTGAATTTTCCGTTTCCCGGAGGAACTGATCCGCTTGTCTTGGGGTTGATGGATGGCGCGATGATGTTTCACTGGCATTTCGACACGTTCGATTTGCCCCGCTTGCCCACTCCTCCCACGGCGCCCCCGGGACCGCCCCCGCCAACCGGAAACGTTTTGCTCAGCTCGAGTCGCGCTTGCAAGAACCAGGCGTTCCGATTCAAGCAGCGACTGTTCGGGTTTCAGTATCACTTTGAACTGACCGAGGTCGATATTGAAGCGATGGTCATGCACGACCAGGAAAGCTGGAAAAACGTGCTCGGACCCGCGGGAAACACGCAGATCCGTGAACAAACAGCGCGATATTACCCCAAGTATGCGCGACTTGGTGAGCGCGTCTTGAACAATTTCGTGCAGTTTCTGAGAGCCTATTAGGACGCTGCAAGGCGAAAAGTTTTCGTGGAACATGTTCGCGAATATTTCCGGCGAATGATGGAGGGGCCGATCGTGCGTCCCTTCGGGCTGGCCGGGCCGATTCTCGTTCTGCTGATCGCGCTGCCGCTGCTTCGCCCGTTGAGACATCCCAACGAAACGGAGATCTCAAGTGATGAATCGCTTCGGCTGGCCAGTGTGAAAGCGCTGGTCGAGCATCGCTCGCTCACGTTGGACAAGGGATTTGCAAGGGTCCCCGGGGCGGTAGTCCTGAACGGGCAGGTCTTTAGCAGGCAGCCGCCAATGATGGCGATACTTTTGTGGCCTGCGGCGTGGACCATGACCCGCCTGGGCTTCTCGTTTGAATCCAATCCCCTGTTCATCGAATACGGCCTGACCCTGCTGGGCTGTGCGCTGCCTGCTGCACTCGCGGCAGCACTGATTTACCGCATGGGCCGGATGTTCGAACTGAAACGCCCCTGGCGAACACTGCTCGCTTTTTCGACCGTCGCGGGCAGCGGATTGCTCAGCTACGCCGTGGTTTTGAACGCGCACGTCCCCGCCGCCACATTGGTGATCGCATCGGCGGCATGCCTGGTTCATGTCGGCAGCGTCGAGCGAAATCAATGGACCAGCGGCTGGCTCGCGCTGGCGGGAGCGTCGGCTGCACTGGCGGCCACGCTCGATCCGCCCGCGGTTTTATTCCTCATTTTATTCCTGTTCGTCATCCCCGCCCTGCGACTCTCCGCCTTGCGCCGCACGGCTGGCGTGGCGATTTACATCCTCGGCGCGATCCCCGTTCTTTCGATTCACAGCGCGTGGAACGCACCGATCACCGGCGACATGATCCCCGCCTCCGTCCACGCAGCCTTGCAAAACAGCGGCGCGCCGCCAACCGTCTGGGTCCATGATGAACTCGATGAAGACCAACCGCCAGGCCAGCCGGTCTGGAACGCGATCGGCCAACACCTGCTCTGGCTGGGCGGCGCTGCGTTCGGATCTCACGGGCTGATCAGTCATTTCCCCGTTTTAATCGTCGCGATTTTCGGAGTTTTCGCGGTCATGCATCGTCACTGGCCGGGCTCGACCAAAATCCTGGCTGGCGCGACAGGTGTAGCCTCGCTGGTCATCATCGAACTGTATCGCATCGCTCGGTTCGACTGGGCCAGTGCGATGTTCGCCAGCCAGTGGTTTGTGATATTCACCCCGATGCTGCTGTTCTGGTCGGGCGCGTGGTTGCGCCGCAGGCATTCAGCGCTGAAGCTCAGCCTGGCCGGGCTGGCGATGGTGTTCAGCGTGCTGGTCGGAATCGTCGGCGCCACCGGACCCATGCCGCGCCGCGCCTTTCGCGGCTACACCGCTACCGACGCGTTGTCTCAATGGGTCTATTCCCCGCCCGGTTCAAACAGCGCACTGGCCGGGCGAAAACCATAAAGCAGTTTTCGATTGATTCACCACGCCCACAACGCCCGCCGTGACAGCCTGATCCTTTTTGCGACGCGCATCGTTCGACTCATCGCCTATGGTTCGCTGTCGGTCATCCTCGTTCTCTATCTCGAACTGGCTGGCCTGTCGCAAAATCAGATCGGGCTGCTTTTGTTTCTCACTCTGGTCGGCGACACCGTGATCTCGCTCCGCCTGACCACGCTCGCCGATCGGTGGGGCCGTCGCAAAACGCTCGTCGTCGGCGCGATTCTCATGCTCCTGGCGGGATGCGTTTTTGCGATGACGCGCAATCCACTGGCCCTGCTGATCGCGGCGACCATCGGCGTGATCAGTCCCAGCGGCAACGAGGTCGGGCCATTTCTCAGCATCGAACAGGCTGCACTTTCCCACGTGATTTCCGATGAAAAACGCACGGGCATCTTTGCGTGGTACAGCCTCAGCGGGTCGCTGGCCACCGCGGTCGGTTCGCTGGTCGGTGGACAAACCTGGCAAATCCTCCAGCAGGCCGGTGTTTCCACGCTTCGCACCTACCAAATCATCCTGCTGTTCTACGCAGCGCTGGGCGTGGTGCTGGCGGCGATGTTCATGCTCCTCAGCGCCGCCGTCGAAATCCACACGCCAGCCGATACAAACGCAATCCCGCACTGGTCGGGACTGGGTGAATCCAAACCGATCATCCTCAAACTCTCGGCGCTGTTCGCGATCGATGCGTTCGGCGGCGGGTTCGTCGTGCAAAGTCTCGTGGCCTTCTGGTTTTACAAACGCTTTGAAACTCCACCCAGCACGCTCGGCGAAATCTTTTTCTACGCCAACGTTTTCGCCGGCCTGTCGCACCTCGCCGCCGCCCGGCTGGCCAAGCGCTTTGGGCTCATCAACACCATGTTTTTCACGCATTTACCCAGCAATGTGCTGCTGATGCTTGTGCCGTTCATGTCGTCGCTTTGGCTGGCTGTGGCCGTGCTGCTTTTGCGGTTCAGCATCAGCCAGATGGATGTTCCCACGCGTCAGAGCTACACGATGGCGGTGGTGAAACCGGCCGAACGTTCGGCCGCTGCGGGAATTACGGGCGTCGCCCGCACGCTCGGCGCCGCCGTTGCGCCGCTGCTGGCGGCGCCCATGCTCGGCACAGCCGTGTTTTTCAACGCCCCGTTCTATCTCGCCGGCGGACTCAAAATCGTCTACGACCTGCTGCTGTACCGCAGCTTCGTCCATACCAAAGCCCCCGAAGAAAAATCCGCGTAAAAACCAAATGGTCGCCTGCCCTGCCAGCCGCAATGCAGGCGAATGCTGCGAGTTGATCCGTAGGAGGGTACGGTGGGAGACCGCATCGTTCGCTAGGCAACCAGTGGCGGGGGTTGGCGTTGATTCTGAGATCGAATGACCAATGACCAAGTCCCAATGACCAACAAAATCCCAATGACAAATGACCATAACCTGAATGACGAATGACCAAATCAGAATGACGAAGATCCAGTGACCAATGGCTCCTTTGTTGCGCCAGGCGGACTCATTCCGCGCAACTCCAATTCCAAAATCCGCAATCCGAAATCCGCAATCCGAAATACTCCGCCCCGGGGCTAAAGCCCCGGGCTTTGCCCGAGGACCGATCAACTGGAGATGAATTTCACCCCACAATTCAAGTCCCACGGTCTTTTGACCGTTCTCTCTTTTTCCCCCTTCATTTTCTTAATCTGTGTCATCTGTGAAATCTGTGGATCAAATTCTTGTCTGTAGGCTCCATGAAACTGCACGGAATTGCGCGCTATGTGACGAGTCGGACAAGCGGATTGGTCGATGAAATGCGCCAAATCTTCGCGCATCTGTTCGTTTCCGCAGTGACATCCGCCGTGTAAAGCCGCCGACGGTGTCGGCGGAAGGATTCACTCAAACAGCCCAAGCGCTCCGCTCCGCGTCGCGGCTCAGCACATCGAATGGGTCCGGGAGCTCGCGCGAAATATCAAGCACTTCGCGAATACCGGTTATGTCGAGAATGACGACGACGTAATAGCAGTGCCGTGAAGCTGAACACAAATGTGCTTGCAGGTTCGGGTGTGGTGATCGTCATCGAGAGGGCAATGTTATTGAACGGCGCATGGGTGTCGATGCCGTGCATGGCGATGAGATTGTCCCCAATGACGAAAAACGATGGGTCGATCGGGACAATGGTGTGTATCGCGCCGCGGGCGGAATCGGTAATGACCAGGTGGCCGTTGATGTAACCTTCGCCGTTATCATCAAAGAAAAAATCCGCGCTGGCATCGGTGACAGCGCCGTCGAGTGTGAAGACATGGCGGAACCAGGCTTGGTTGGGCGCCTGGCTGCTCATGTTGCTGGTGATCCAGATATTATTCTCAGAAGGCGACTTAAACGCCGATTCCCAGCCGGCCGCGTTGGAGTCGTCAAAGCTCAACTCGGTATTCCATCCGCTTGGCGGAGCGGACCCGATCGCCCGCCAACTGGAGTCGGTGACCACCTGTGTTACGGAAGCGAGTATCAATGACGTTTGGACTAAAGTGCACGCCACGAATGCAACTCCAGAAAATTTCATGTGTGATTTCGTGCACATAAGGGATTCCTCCGGTTAGAGATCACGGAAAGATGGCCATATCGTTGAATCATCAATTCGATAACAATGGTCTAAATCACAAAGCGACATTCCCCGGGTTAATCTGCCAGGATTTTTATGGATTTGTTATGCATTCAATACTTTGGCAAGATGGAGAAATGGCGGAGCAAAGGAATGATGCTGCTGAACTGTTGCCTCAAGTATACGAGGAGCTACGGATTCTCGCGCAGTATCGTATGGCGCAGGAAAATGTCGAACATACGCTACAGGCAACCGCGTTGGTTCATGAGGCGTACATGCGGCTCGCCGGACCCCAGGGTTTTGCGAACCGCGCACATTTTTTCAAAGCTGCCGCAAACGCAATGCGGAATATTCTCGTCGAACACGCTCGCAGCAAAGCAAGGCTGAAACGAGGCGGGCGGGAAAGCCGCCGCGTCCCACTGAACGTGCTCGATTTGGCCCATTTGCCGGATTCTGAACAAATCCTGGCGTTGGAGGACGCTGTAGAGCGCCTTGAGCAAGAGACGCCGATTGCCGCCTCGGTTGTCCGGCTAAGATTTTATGCCGGTTTGAGTGTCGATGAGACGGCCGAGGCACTGGGCATTTCGCCGCGATCTGTAAACCGTGAATGGACCTATGCTCGCGCCTGGCTGTTTCGTCTGCTGGATGATGGCAGTGAACTTTGACTCATTCCAAAGGTAAGGAATATTGAACCGAAGAAGAAGGCTCCGCCGGGTTGAACGAGCAATGCCCATCGACTCCGGAGTTCCCGGCCGTGAAGACCAATTTCAATGGACCCGACTTCACAAAACCAGGTTCATGACCTATTCGTCGAAGCCGTCGAACTGTCAGTGGATCAGCGAATCAAAGCGCTCGATGCGCTTTGCGGCGACAATGCCGAATTGCGAAGTGCCGTCGAAAGCCTGCTTCGCGCTCACAACGCGGCAGGCGATTTTCTTGCCGATCCGTATATTGCTCCTGAGCAATTCATAAAAACGGATGCGTATCCTCCGGGCACGCACATCGATCGTTACACACTGCTTCAGAAAATTGGCTCGGGAGGATGTGGAACGGTCTACCTTGCCGAACAGGACCCGCCGCTGCGCCGTCGGGTCGCGCTCAAAGTTATCAGGCAGGAGATGGCAACGCCGCAAGCGGTTAGCCATTTCGACCTGGAACGGCAGGCCTTGGCTACGATGGATCATCCTCACATCGCCAAGGTATTTGATGCGGGCACGACAAGCTCCGGCACGCCGTATTTCGTGATGGAGTTGATCGCGGGCAAACCAATTGCCGAGTTTTGCAGAGAGTTTGGCATCGATATTCGCTCCCGGCTGACGATATTCACCGCCGTCTGCAAGGCGGTGCACCATGCGCACCAGAAAGGAGTCGTTCATCGCGATCTAAAGCCAGGCAATATCCTGCTGGCGATGAGGGATGGCCAACCATTTCCGACAGTAATCGACTTTGGAGTCGCCAAGGCGTTGGAACAGGGAGAGGATGTTGAGGGGCTTTCCGCCCGTTTTCTCGGGACGCCGCAATACATGAGTCCCGAGCAAGCCTCGATGCAGCGTGTCAGTGTAGACTGGCGTAGCGACGTTTATTCATTGGGGGCTGTCTTATATGAATTGTTGACCGACGCTCCCCCATTTGACGCGCGTCAATTTGCGCGGGCAACCTATACGGAGATTTGTCAGGTGATTTCCAAGGTTGAACCTCCGGTTCCCAGCGAGCGACTGACCAGCCAGACTCGGAACCTTACGCATATACAACCGAAGTCTGCTGAACTTCGGGCAAGAGCTGGGACAGTGCGCGGCGACCTGGATCGGATAGTCGCCAAGGCGATGGATAAACAGCCTGAGAATCGCCATCAAAGCGCGGAAGCTCTTGGGAATGACGTTGAGTGCTATTTGGCGGGTATTCCGGTGAAAAGTCGTTTTGATCGCGTTCACGGAGAGTTCCGCTGGTTGGCGGCATTTCTTCTTCTGCTGCTCGTTTTGACTGGCGGCATTATTTTGATCGCCTGGCGTTCTGGTGGAGGCTCTGTTGTGGTGTCCAGCCGCGCAACACAACCAATGTTTCCAGCAGGAGTTCTAACGCCTGGTTTATCAGCTGATTTGTACAACGGCACATTCGATCAGTTTGTCATGACCCGAACCGACTATGAGATCAACTTCACTTGGGAGCGCGGCGAACCTCCCGTGCCGGGGATGCGCATACCTCGTTACTCAATTCGATGGAAAGGCATCCTCGTGGTTCCAAAGTCCGGCGCGAGCCGTTTCGGGATTCGCGCGGATGACGGCGCGCAGGTCTACGTGGATGGACAGTTGGTGTTGTCATTTGATCGGCCGAGCCAGGCAATGATGGACAATGACCTGTCACCGGGCCAGCACAGGCTCCAGATCGAGTACCGGAATATTCAAGCGCAAGGTTGTGCAATTTTATTCTGGAGGCTCTCCGGCGGTGAGGAAGAGCATGTGCCTGCCAGTGCGCTGTTTCATATCGTTAATGAATCGACTACTCGGCCCTAGCTGGATGCTTCCGATGCTTGCCGTGTCCCAAGGAGATTACCCGGCTACTAGCGGTTTGTGGCCGGGATTTCCGGCGGCGCGCTCACTTCCGGCGCGGTGACGCGCGACGGTTGAAATTTTGCAGCATCATCCGATGTTCGATTTCGGGTGCTGGTCCATTGGTTTCTTAAATCGTCGATGGAAATTTCCGTGGACGGGTTGAACCGCTCGCTTTGCACATAATCGAGCAGTGACTTTCGCAACGCCATTGCGGTGGGCTTGGCCGCCGACAAATCCGCGCTGCATATCAGCAATCGTCCGCCGCCGACTTTGCATTCATAAATGAGTCCCAGTTTGTAGTTGCGATTCCATTCATCGATCGGCTGGACGATCGGCTGCAATGTTTTGGGCAAATGGTCCAGGTTCAATGCGTGTGCGCCGCGCATCACGTCGATCCATTGCCAATCGCAATGGTCGGCGGTGGGGAAGCCTCCAAGCGATGGGTGATTTGAATCGCACCACAAGCCGAGAAACGTCGTGCCGGTTCCGTTCATCACCCAATTCCAGAAGATGGGCGTGGTGGAAATGGATGGATCACTTTGATCCAGGTCTTTGGCGGAGGGTTGAAACAGCACCTTGCCGCCTGCGCGAAGTCGCTGCTCCGCGTCGGGCCAGTCGCTGGTGACCAAGACATCGCCGGGCGCGGCCTGATTGAGGTTGGCGGGATAGACCCAGATGTTCCAATCGTTTTCGAATTCCGTGCCCTTGAGGCCGACGATCAGCTTGTACATCGCGGGGGCGGGGAGTTTGGCCAGGTCGGCGGTGACGGTGCCCAGCGGAATATTCTTGCCGATGGGGATTTCCCGCGGCGCGAACTCGCCATTGAGGATGGTCCTTCCAGTTGCATCTTCAATGCGCCACTGCGGCGATGCGCTGGCCAATGGGGCGGGGCCGAAATGCGCCAGTTCCACGTCGGTGGTCAGAGTTTCTGCTGAGTTGAAGATGCGCTGCTTCAGGCGGGCAAGGGGAACGGTCGTGTTGCAGAACCGCGTGAACTCCTTGGCATCGACGTATCCCTTTGATTCCCAGAAGGCATCGAGCACCCCGATCGGCGAAAAGCCCTGGCCGAGATAATCGTGCAGGTCGAGCAGTTCGATCCCGCTGAAGCCGGGCGTGCGCAGGTTGGCTTCGATTTCCTCCTTGTAGCAGGCGAGTTGGAATCGTCCGGACGCGTGAGCGATTCGTTTGTTCTGTTCGAGCAATCCGTGCGCGTCGGCGGAGTCGCGATAGATTTCGTAATTGCCCGGCCGGAGGTAGCCGGTGAATTTGGGGATGATGTCGAAATCGGGATAGGCACACCACTGTCCCACCTCGTGGCCGATCAGCGGGATCTTGATGTCCTTCATCGGCAGTTCGTAATCGAGTCCGAACCATCCGCCGGGCCCGCGCACGCGACCCGCCAATCCCGAGTCGGCCGACACGACAAAGTCCGCTTCGGAAGGCTGGGTGGATGGAATGGCGGGACGACCGACGCCGTCGGTGTACAGCCGCCGCGAATCTTGTTCGCGCCATTTCTTGTCCCATTTGGGCAACTGGTTTTTATAGTCGCCCGCCGGTTCGTTGGTCGCGCCCAGCAGAATGAACGATGGATGGTTTCCATAGGCTTTGATCAGCCGGGCGGTTTCATCGTTGAGTACCTCCAGCATGTTTCCGTTGCGGTCGAAGTTGTTCCACATGCCGCATTCGGGCTGAAGGTAGAACCCCAGTTCGTCGGCAGCGGTGAACGCCGCTTCGGGCGGGCACCAGGAATGGAAGCGCATCTGGTTCAAGCCCCAGTCCTTGCAGATTTTGATAATGCGTTTCCACGAATCGACGTCGGTGGCGGGATATCCGGTCAATGGAAATCCGCCGCCGTCGTGTGTTCCGCGGATGTATAAGGGCGTGCCGTTGAGAAACAGCTTCTTGCCGGCGGATTTGATTTCACGCAGGCCGAATTTTATGTCGCGCGTGTCGTCGGCGTTGTCGCCCGAAAGGTGCAGTTTCACTTGCTGGAGAACTGGTGAAAATTCGCTCCAGGTCTGGGCATTTGCGGGAAGCGGCACTTCGATATCCGTCTCTGCGCCATTGGAATTCCATTTGACTGCATGGCTTTTTTCCCCCGCGGTAAGGGTTCCGGCTCCATCGCGCCCCGTTGAGTTGCCGAGGGTGACGTGCATTCGAACGGACTTGGCTTCGATATTTGGAAAGGCCTGGACATCTTCGATCCATACCGGTGTCGTCGCGGACAACTCGATCCGACCGGCGACGCCGTTCCAGGTCTGCCCTTCGGAGTCGGACACGCTATGCCCGTCCGGCCGATAGGGCAGGATCATCCGGTTGTCGATCTTTATGCTGATGCGATGTGTTCCAACCGATAACGTTCCCAGATCATAAATATGCGGGGCGACGAGAGTGCGACATGAACCGATCTTGCGATCATCGACCCAAACGGTTGTTTCCCAGCGCGGGCGTTCCATCGTGAAGACGATTCGCCGGCCACTCCAGGTTTGATCGATCTCAATGTCGCGCTGATACCACGCTGCGCCCAGGTAGTGTCGCACCGGTTGCGCGAGGTAGGGCATTTTCACGTTTCCGGGCTTGGTGTAGGCCTGGTACTGAGGCAGCCGATACCACCTCATGTCGCGCGGTAGCGCCGCGACCCAGGGCGTATCGACGCTGATCTCATCTCCAAATCCCTGCGACTGAAGAATGCCGGGCAATTGAATGTGGTCGGCGAGATTTCGCGCGAACCATCGTTCATCCGATCCATGATCGTTGCGATCCATCTCAAATCGCCAGTCGCCCGCAAGCGACCGCGATGGTTGTTCCGCGGCGCGGCTTATGACAGCCGGCGTAATGAAGGCCGCGAAAACGATTGCATAGACTGTAATTGAATTGTGTGAGAGACGATTCATGGAAGCACCTTCAATCGGTTCGAGATCGGTTGTTGCCTACGGCGTTTGGAAGGTGGTGATTATGTCCCGAACTCAGCTTTTGATCCAGCGAAACGGGCTTGAGTTGCAAGGTGTCGCCGGTACTGGTGCATTTCCAAATGTGACATGGGCTTTCAGCCCGTGCTCATGGGCTGAAAGCCCATGTCGCGTTTAAGTTACACCAGTACCGTGTCGTCCGAACCAAATCACTGGCGCAAAGCCAGCTTTTCTTAAGGCTTTTTCTTTGGGAGCAGTTCGCGCTTCTTATGAACGAAACTCAAGTGATGGTTCAGGTGCCAGATGTATTTGTTGAGTTCTGATTCAAGCGTGATTTTGCCCGTCTGCGTGTGAATGCCCGTGCGGGCCATGGCTTGAGGTTTCAGGGTGCGCAGGATTCTGGCGAACTGCCGGCGATTGATCTCGATTAACGTTACTGCATCTTCGACCGATTGCTGTTCATATCCAAGGTGCTGCGCGAAGCGGTTTTCATCCCACCAGGTAATCAGCGGGTTATCCTCGGCAATGATCCGCTTCATTCGGTCGGCGCCGATCAGTTCGGAATCCATGATGTGCAGAATCACCTGCTGGATCGACCACGCGCCGGCGTTCGCGCTGGCGGGGGGAGCCCAGTTTAATTGCTCGCTCGTAAGACCGGCGATCGCGGCCTTGGGAGAGCGGCCTTCCTGCTCATATTGCGTAATGAGGTTGTTCATCGATCAATAAGATAGGCGTCTTTTGAGTCGCCGGAAAGCGCTCAGCCATTTTCCCGGCCTGCGGCGGCCGAGAACTCTTCATCAATCTCGACATGACCGGCAGGCACGAGGCAACGGTCGGGCAGGTCCGTGCCATCTCGATCGAATTCGATTTCGTAGAAATTGTTGGGCGAGCACCAGATGCTGCGCACCACGCCACGGTCGCCTTGGCGTAGGGACAGTTCGGGAATTTCGTGCGTCACTCGCACATGTTCGTCGATATGAGGTTGTCGCATGACGGAATCCTCCGATTCCAGGATCAAATCTTACAGGTCCGGCTCGCAGTAGGCCTGCAGTTCGCTGATGAACTCATAGAGCGCTGCCGCGGTGTTTCTTTCCGGATCGCTGGACTGATGCAGCAACGTCAGGTTGTTCTGCGTCGCCACTTTCGCCAGTTGCATCGCCAGTTTTTTCGGCGCTTTGCCTTCCAAAAGCTCGTGATACTTGCCTCGAAAATACTCATAGCCGTCGGGATGCTGCTCAAACCAGTCCCACAGTTCGCGAGGCGGCGCCAGGCTCACCAGAAAATAATCGACCTTGCACCACTGGCGCAAATCCCTGGTCAGATCAATCGGCTCGACCCAAAGTCGATGTCCATCTTCAGGCACACTCGGGTCCATCAAATGTTTCACAAAAATCACGGCGTCCTCGTCATTTACAACATTATTACGAACCGACAAATTCGGACTATTTAATCCTGATTGTAGGTCGGTTCCTTTGGGAAGGAAAGAGCCGATTTTTTAGGATTGCTTGAAGTCTATTTCTTAGCTTTGATGGAAGGCACGGCGTCTTTGATCAAGGTCGTCAGAATGTTCACCATCTGATTCGAATCCATCTTGGCGGTATTCAAGGTGAGGGTGAAATTCTCCGGGCTAAGCGATTCGTTGGGCCAATAGCGGCGGTAGAAGGCTCGGCGGTTGCGCTCGATCTCGGCGGCGCGAACGGCAGCGCGGTCGGCGGGCAAATCGTATTGTCGCGCGAATAGCGCCACCCGTTCCTCAAATGGCGCGACCAGCCGCGCGTGAATGCCACCCGGCAGGTGGTGGGTAATGAACATTCCACCCCGGCCGACGATCACGACCCGGCCGGATTGCGCCAGCGCCCGGATGGTTTCCACCACGCGATGATAAACTTTCGCCTCGCGGGCGGTGTGAGCATCGTTGCTGAATGAGAGTGATTCCAGAAAATCACCGAGCCAGGAATATTCCTGATCCTCCAGGGAATCGATAACGCGCGTCGAAAGCTTCAAATCGGCTGCGACTCGTTCGATCAATTCACGGTCCCAGCAGGTCCATTGCGAAGCCGGGTCGGGCCAGAGCTTATTCAGCGAATCAACCAGTTGGCGCGCCAGCGTCAATCCGCCGGCGCCGGCTTCGCGGCTGATGGTGACGAACGGCAATGCGTCGGGCACCTGGGGGGTCTTTGCTTTTCCGGAGATCGGGATCGTTCGGATGGACCCCATGATCGGCTTGATATGGCTGGTGATGCTGATAGGCGTCATAAACTACCTCCCGCAGTGTAGAGATGAACAGATCGAGATCGGGCGTAGGCGGGCGAGCAGGGTCGACGTGAAAAAATGATGTCGCCGGCCCATGGTCGGCAACCAGCGTCCAAAAACAATATAACACATAAACCCACGGGCGGGCACTGAAATACGGATCGAATTCGCCAAGGCAGGCTTTTTAGGAGTCGCGAATCTTAAGAAAAGATCACCGGCAATTATTAAACCGAATCGGAATTCTTCCCTCTTCCGGAGGAGAGAGGGGGACAAGACGGTTCATCCCGGCGCCGGCAGCGGGCCGCCGCCTAGACCGGGGTGGACGTCGGGTTCGGAGGGGTTTTTGGATGGCTGAATCGTCGTGCCGCGGCGGCCTTGCTCTTTTTCCAAGAGGTCGCTCATGGTCGGCTTGCTGATGGTTTCGCCTTTCATGATCCGGTCGATGTCATTGTTGTCCAGCGTTTCATAACGCATCAGGGCCTTGGCGATGGCTTCGATGCGGTCGCGGTTTTGCGTGAGCAGTTCGCGGGTTTCATCGTACAAGCGGTCGATGAGTTTCTTGACTTCCTCGTCGATCAGCTTGGCGGTTTCCTCGGAATATTCACGGCCGCCGCCGAGGTCGAACATGGGTGAGCGATTTTCATCTTCGCCATAGAAAATGAAGCCAAGCCGTTCGTTCATGCCCCATTCGGTGATCATTTTGCGGGCAATGGAGGTGGCCTGGCGGATGTCGCCATACACGCCGCTGTTGGTATCTCCGGTGAACATTTCCTCGGCGATGCGTCCGCCGAAGCTCATCTTCAAAAACGCCAGGCACCATTTCTTGGAATAGTTGTAACGATCCTTTTCCGGCAGGGTCATGGTCGAGCCCAGCGCTCGTCCGCGCGGGATGACGGTGACTTTATGGATCGGATCGGCATCGGGTCGAAGCAGGTATTGCACGACCGTGTGGCCGGCTTCGTGATAGGCGGTGGCGATCTTTTCCTTTTCGTCCATCGCGCGGCTCTTGTTGGCTCGGCCAAATCGGACCTTGTCGCGGGCTTCTTCCAGATCGTCCTGCTCGACGAAATCCTTGCCCGCCAGCGTTGCGCCAAGGGCGGATTCATTGATGATCGCAGCCAGGTCGGCGCCGCTGAATCCGGGGGTTGCACGGGCAAGTCGCAATAAATCGACACTTGGCCCGAGTTTGATCTTGCGGCTGTGCACTTTGAGAATTTCCATGCGGCCCTTCACATCGGGCAGCGGCACATAAATCTGCCTGTCAAATCGACCCGGGCGCGTGAGCGCGGGGTCGAGCACGTCCACGCGATTGGTGGCAGCGACGACGATCACCTGGTCGTTGGTGTCAAACCCGTCCATCTCGACGAGGATGGCGTTGAGGGTTTGTTCGCGTTCGTCGTGTCCGCCTGAGGAGAACCCGCTGCCTCGGCGTCGGCCGACGGCGTCGATTTCGTCCAGGAAGATGATGCAGGGCGAATTGTCCTTGGCCTGTTTGAACAGGTCGCGCACGCGGCTGGCGCCGACGCCGACGAACATTTCGACGAAGTCCGAACCCGAGATCGAGAAGAAGGGGACATCCGCTTCGCCGGCGATGGCCTTGGCGAGCAGGGTTTTGCCCGTGCCGGGTTCGCCGACGAGCAGCACGCCGCGCGGAATGCGTCCGCCGAGGCGCTGGAATTTTTTCGGGTTCTTGAGGAACTCGACAATCTCCATCACCTCGTCCTTGGCTTCCTCGATGCCGGCCACATCCTCGAAGGTGACATTGGTGTGTTCCTTGGAGGTGATCTTGTGTCGGCTGCGCCCGAAGTTGCCGAGCATGCCTCCCGCGCCGGCGCTATTGCGCAACTGGCGGAAGACGAAGAAATAGATGCAGAAAACGATGATCGCCCATGGGATAAAGGGCAGAATAAATTGAAGCAGAATGTTCTGATTATTTTCAGCCGAGATGGATGGTTGGGAGCCGGATTTGCGGGCGCGTTCCAGGACGGCATTGGTGAATTCCCAGTTCATGCTCGTGCCGGTGGGAAGTGTTGTGCGAAACGCGGTGATATCCTGCCCGGTGGGCAGCTTGATGGCGGTATTGAAGTCGCCTTTGACGTCATCGCCTTCGATGGAGATCGTCTTGATTTTCCCGTTATCCAGGTGAGCGAAGAACGCGTCGAGCGAAATCTGGGTATAGGCGCGGCTCTGGCTTCGCACGAGGACGAAGAGCATGACGACGAGCACGACAAAGAGCATCCATCCAAAGACCCCGCGTCCGAAGCGCATTCCGCCGTTGCTGACAGGGGAGCGGCCGTTTTTGCGGGCTGGTTTCTCAGGTTGCTGGTCTGACATAAAACTTCCTTAAATTCGAGGCTCGTCCGTAAACCAGATCATACGGCAAAAGTGCAGGGGATTTCTATGAATCTTGTTACTTGTTATTGGTTACTTGGATTTTTTGGTTAAAACACGTTTTCTTCCAAAAATCCCCAAGTAACCAGTAACCAGTAACAAGGAACCAATAACAAACTCACCAATCCGCCTGCAACTCTTGTACGATGGCCATTCCCAGACGTTCGGCGGCCTGCTGGTTGCCGACAAATTGGCCCTCGCCCAGCGTGGGATAAAACGTCGTTGTCTGCTCAAAGTTGCGTCGTTGCACCAGGATCTGCCCGGTGCGCAAATCCTTCCAGGTAAAATCGATGTTCACCACGAACAACTGCTCCTGCGGCAGGGCGGTCTGTGAATCCCTGCTGACTGTTTCGCGGTGCACGTAATTGATTTCACCTTCCAGGATCGTATCGGCGCGTTCGCGCGGAACGACCTTATAAGGAGAGTGTGCTTCAAGTTGATTGACGACGGCCTTGGTCAGGGCAAATTCCACGCCTCGCGTATAGTCTTTGTTGACGAAGGTAGGGACTGCGACGGTTTTGACGTCTTCGCGATAGAGGGATCGCCATTGATAGCCGCCGGAAGGTGAATCTCCGACCTGCGAATAGCCGCAGCCACCCAGCGCGAGCAGGACCGATAATAGGGCGGTTTTCAGGCGGTTCATGGTGTAAGGGGATTGGTGGAAGGACCGATCGCGCGCGGCGGCTGCGACGTATAGCCGCGGAATTCAACAGCATTCGGATAATTCTTCATCGCATAGTCGCGAACAAAAGCGGCAGCGCGCGGCTCGTGCGTGCGACGATAGAAATCAGCGGTCATCTGAAGCTTGCGGACAAACGTGCTGTCGATGCGCTGGAGCATGGCTGGAATATTTTCTTCATTTGCCAGATCAGGATATTTGCTGACGATGTCCTCGAATTGAACCTTTGCCTCGACGACGGGGGTCGAGTCGTAGCGCAGGCCTCTGAACTGGGCGAGATTGGAATACGCTTCGCGAAGCATGACGCGGGGCAGGCGTTCGCTGCGCGGATAGGCCTGGACGTAGGCGTGATACGCATCGGCGGCGAGATCGTATTCGGCGGTGACGTAGTAATAGTCTGCCGTGCGAAGCAGCGATTGTTCCGCCAGCGGGCTTTTGGGGGCGCGGGCCTGGATACGGAAAAGCATTTCAATCGCTTCCTCCTGTGCCCCGAACATCGGCATGCGGAGGAAGCGCCGTTTGTAGCCGTTCAGGTAGGCATCGGCGATTTGATACTGCTTTTCCAGGGCCTGATAGAAAAGCGGACTGTCGGGGCATTCATCGAGGAGTTCGTCGAGGTAGTAATACGCCTTGATCCGGTCGCCATACTGGTAGAGCGCTTCGGCTTCGATATAGAGGCCGCGATCTTTGAACGGGGAATCGGGATGGCTTTTGAGCCATCGGACGGCGGATTTCTGGGCGGTGGAATATTTGCCGTCCTGGATCAGTTGTTCGATTTCAACGAGCGTGGGATCGACGGCCTGCTGGGTGGTGGGGTTGAGGGACTCGATCCATCGTCCGCCATGCAGTTCGGAGGTCTTTTGCGCGCTTGCCGGGGGAGCGAGCAGGAGGAGGATCAACGTGATAAGAGCAGCGCCCGCCTTTGCCATGGGGCGAGATTGTAGTCGGCCGGCGGCATGCGCCAAGCGCTGGCGTGCAGGCTCGACAGATGAATTTGATGTGACACGGCCTTTCCAGGCCGTGCTAGTACCGCATGGGCTGGAAAGCCCATGTCACAATAAACTCTCCTTTTTCTTCAAACGGCACCAGTACCCGACAGATTATTCCTCAAGTTTATGTGAGATAAAACAGGGGTGTTTACGGCGGAAGGGGCCATTGAGGAGTCTGAAATTGAAAGGAGAAGCGGTTGATCAGGTGCCGGCCGCTTGCGGTTGGGCGACGGGTTCCTCCCCGAGCCGTGTAATGCTCAGCCACAAGCGGCCGGCCGGAAATGAGACGTTGGGCGTCGAAGATCCTCCGGTCAATCGGCATCGCCGGGTTCAAACATTCGTTGGTCGTTGTCAAACAGGACGGCGCCTTCAAACCAGCCGTCGATGAATGATCGACAACGGACGATCGAACAAGCAATCCAGCGTGGCCTGTCGGCGGGCGAGGGCAGATGCAGCCGCGCTTTCACGCCCAATGAGAGTTCGCGATTGCTCACAAACCCCAGCCCGCGGGCATTGGCATCGCGGGTGTAAACTTGGACGGATCGTGACGGATGCATGCCGGAACCCTCGATGATTTCAATACCGGCCTTCACGCGATATGGATATCGAGTCATGGAGCGGCGATTTTCAAACAGCGATTCCTGCTGTTCCAGGACGGATGTAATCAGCCGAACTTCAGACGGCCAATTGTCCTGGTGGTCGATCGGTATGTTGCAGAGTAATGATTGCACGGTTTGTTTCCCGCAGATTCCCCGCGAGCCCCCTTGTTGATCGAAATTTACAATACATTTTCCGACCTGGACGTGCCTTATTCAGGTTATTTGATTGCGGGGAAGGTCCGAAAATGCGTGGTTTCACAGTATCCAAACCGGACACGGGGATAAATTCGGTGAATTCGCAGGGATTTATTCGTTTAGCGCCGCCCC
>DASZXJ010000018.1:0-5556 GCA_035545895.1 Tepidisphaeraceae bacterium
TTACCCCGGCCAATGGGTTGGATTGGTCCTGGCCCGCGGCAAGAGTTGCCAACGACAAAATGACAATCGTGATAAGTTTCACCTTGTTCGCTCGGTTCTTATTGTGACACGGGCTTTCCAGCCCGTGCGCGGTTTTCGGCATGGGCTGGAAAGCCCATGTCACGAAAAATCAATTTCAAATTTGAGATCAAAGTTGTCAACAACGATCTGATCCATTAACGTGCTCCCATGCCTGCCAAATACCCGGAACTTGCAAAATTTCTACAGCAAAAGTCACTGAAGCGAGGCCATTTCGTCCTGGCGAGCGGCCGAACCTCCGAATATTACATCGACGGCAAGCTTACCTGCTTTGACCCGCAAGGCTCCAAGCTCATCGTCGAGGCAATCCTGAACGAAATCAAAAACCTGCCCGTCGATGCCGTTGGCGGCATGGACATGGGCGCAACGCCCATCGTCGGCTCATTCGTCAATCGCTGTGCTTACATCGGCAAAGCCATGCCCACGTTTATCGTTCGCAAAGACGTGAAAGCCCACGGCACGATGAAGCTGATCGAAGGCAATCTGCCTGCTCCCTGCAGCGTTGTTCTGCTGGATGATGTGGTGACGACCGGGGAATCGATCCTCAAAGCCGTCAAGGCGGTGCGCGATAAAGGGTGCAAGGTTTTGATGGCGATTTCCGTGCTCGACCGCAACGGCGGGGCGCGGGAACTCATGGAAAAGGAGGGCATTCCCTACCACCCGCTGGCGACGCTGGAAGACATCGGCATCGTGCCGGAAGCCGCCGCTACCCGGTAAATCGGATGAGGGTGCAAATTCGCGCCGCTGTTGGTTTACAGCAAATTTCCCTATACCGGCATTTGATCAAAGATATACTGTTTGGTCATGCCAACCTACACCAGCGCCGATTTACGAAACGTGCTTCTCGCCGGTCATGGAGGTTCTGGAAAGACCACTCTGGCTGACGCCATGCTCTACGCCTCCGGGACGGTCAACCGCAAGGCCAGCGTTGCCGACGGCAATAGCTTTTCCGATTTTGAAAAAGAGGAAAAAGAGCACCGCCATTCAATCTACAGTTCCGTTTTGCATTGCGATCATCAGGGCAAGCGGATCAACATCATCGACACGCCGGGTTCGCCCGATCTGTTCGGCGCGGTCCTCACCTGCCTGCCCGCGGTGGAGACGGTTGCCATCGTCATCAACGCGCAATCGGGCATCGAAGTGGTCACGCGCCGTATCTGGGAAGCCGCCAAGGATCTCAATCTTCCGCGCGTCATCATCATCAACAAGATCGACATGCCTGAGATCGATCTGGAAAGCCTGGTCGCGCGCATCCAGGATTCTTTCGGGCCCGAATGCCTGCCCATCAACCTGCCCTTCGGTGGCGGGAAAGGGGTCGTCGAATGCCTGCTCGGCAGTTCCGGCGAAAGTGATTTCGACACCGTCAAGCGTTGTCATGCCGCCATCCTCGATCAGATCGTCGAGATGGACGAAAACCTGATGGAGAAATATCTCGGCGGCGAAGAACCGGATTACGATGCGCTGCATGCGCCGTTCGAAAAAGCGATGGATGAAGGGCACCTGGTCCCGATCTTGTTCGCCGATGCCAGGAATGGCGTGGGTGTAAAGGAATTGCTCGACGCCATCGCCAAGCATTTCCCCTCGCCCCTGGAAGGCAACCCCCGGCCTTTCGTCTATGGCGAAGGAGCCGATGAAAAACCGTTCCCCTATAACAACGACGCCAATCGCCCGCTCTTGGCGCACGTTTTCAAGGTAACGACCGATCCATTCGTCGGAAAACTGGCGGTTTTCCGCGTGCACCAGGGCAAGTGCGCGGGCAGCTCGCAGATTTTCATCGGGCACAACAAAAAGGGAATCAAGCTCGGCCATGTATTTCATCTGCAGGGCAAGGATCATCACGAAGAGCCGACGATCATCGCCGGCGATATCGGCGCCGTTGCCAAAATTGAAGAAATTCATACGGGCGATGTGCTTCACGATGATCACGCGCTGGACAGCGTGCATCTCAAGCCGCTGAACTTTCCCACGCCCATGTACGGACTGGCAGTCACGCCCAAGGCGCGCGGCGACGAGGCCAAGATCAGTTTGATGCTTCACAAATTGTCGGAAGAGGACCCCACGTTCAAATGGCACACCGACCGCCAGACGCACGAGGTGGTTATCAACGGCCTGGGCGAACTGCATCTGCGCCTGGTGCTGGAAAAGATGAAGAATCGCGGCTTGCAGGTCGATACCAAGCCGCCCAAGATCGCGTATCGTGAAACCGTCACTACCAAGGCCGAAGGACACCATCGTCATAAGAAACAGACCGGCGGGGCGGGACAGTTCGGCGAAGTCTTCCTTAAAATCGAGCCGCTGGAACGTGGCAAGGGTTTTGAATTCGCCGATGAAATTTTCGGCGGAGCGATTCCGGGACAATTCGTCCCAGCCATCGAAAAAGGCGTGCGCGAAGTGCTCGAACAGGGCGCCATCGCGGGCTATCCCCTGTCCGATGTCAAAGTCATCGTTTACGACGGCAAGCATCATCCCGTGGACAGCAAGGAAGTCGCTTTCAAGGCCGCTGGGAAATACGCGTTCATCGATGCGATTAAAAAAGCCAGGCCCGTTCTGCTCGAGCCGATCGTCAACATGGAAGTGACCGTGCCGGAAGACAAGGTCGGCACGATCACCGGCGACCTAAGCGGCAAGCGAGGCCGCATCCAGGGACAGGACTTCGTCGGCGGCGGTATGGCGGTCGTCAAGGCGCAAGCGCCGCTGTCCGAGGTCATGCAATACCAAAGCCAGCTCAAAAGCGTCACCGGCGGACAAGGCTCGTTCGCCATGGAACTCAGCCACTATGAACCCGTCCCGCCACAAGTGCAGGCCAACATCGCAGCCCAATACAAGCCGAAAGCGGAAGAGGAGTGAATGACTTCTTGTCGCGGAAGTACCGCGAGTGATCAAAACGTCTCGCTTGTGCCGGGGTTTTTCAGCCTGTTAGTGATAGTGAGGCAAAAACACGCACAAAAAAGGGTTCAAACAAAACGAATTGGTATCCCGCCCGGCGATACCATCGGAGACATCTAAAACCAACCAAAAGGACCGCTGTTCTCACGCACTATCGTCTTTGAAGAAGATTTTAAGGTCAGCGAAGAAAAGATTCCTTGGTTCGAATCTCACCTTTTTCAACTGAAGTGGAGGCGGAGGGAATTGAACCCTCGTCCCAAGACAACGTCAGTGTCGGCCTCTACATGCTTAGTCGATCGTTTGATCTCGACGCCCGCGACGAGGATCGCCACCCTTCGCTTGCGTCCAGACGTCTTGATCTCGCCTCAAGCCAACGTCCGAGCGTTGAGGCCAGCCTGCTGTTTTCAGCCAGAGCGTCGCAGACATCCACCCTGTGCCGAGACCGCCTAGTTAATTAGGCAGCCATTGCGAAAACGGGCGCATTGAAACCAACGCGACCGGCAACATCATTGGTGTTAGCAATTAATGTTTTGCTCAGATGATTAACCAGGCCAACTGAGCGTCCTGGGCATGCCACCGCCACCGCAGCCATCCGGTCGAAACCGGTCGCCCCCGGTGGATCCATCTTTCAAAGAGCAGGAAATATTGTAGGCCGGCCCCTGTTCATCGGCAAATGCCCCGACGGGGTCCAAAGGAAATACCCAAGAGTGAATCGGAAAATATCGGACATACTTTCCCAATGTGCCCAGCCAATATCCCTGTACGCACTGGAGATGTATTTGTCGCCATGGCAGGCGGCAAGGCCGGTGCGAGTCGTGACGCCTCGTTAATCATCAATTTCTCTCGAGGCGGAAAGGAAATGGTGTTGTATGCGAACGAACGTAATTCGTCTTGCGGCAGCGGCGGCTTTGAGCGTGGGCACGATTGCAGTCAGTCCCGCGATGGCACAGATGCGAACCGGATCCAGCGGCAATATCGGCCAAGCGGGGCAAAACGATCCCTCTGTCAACTCGCAAAGCGGGTCGATGTCCGAGGGAAACCTGCATCAGATCATCCAGCAGGCCAATACGGGCGACAAGCTCTTTATCGTTGAAGCGGCCCTGGATAATCAGTGTGAAATCAAGCTGGGGCAGTTGGCTCAGCAAAAAGCGCAGGATTCGCAGGTGAAGCAGGCCGCCCAGCGTATCGTGCAGGATCATCAGCAAGCGCAGCAGCAATTGCAGACCGTTGCCCAGGAAGTTGGAATTCAGCTTCCCCAGGGCACGCCGATGTTGAAGCAGCAGGAATTCCAGAACATGCAATCGCTCAGCGGCAAGGAGTTTGACCAGTGCTACGTTTCGCACATGCGTGCGGGTCATGCCAAGGACATCAGCAAATTCCAGGACGTGGCGCAATTGTCCAAATCGGATCAAGTGAGGCAGTATGCCCAGAAGCAGTTGCCCGCGCTGCGCGAGCATGATCGTTTGATCGAGCAGGCCGCAGTGGCGCTTGGGCTGCCGAGCAACAATGAAGCTCAGCCGGCCGGCGCGCGAATGCCCGGCGCGATCAACGGAACGCGCACCGGAGGCTCATCCGATATGACCGGCTCGAGTGATATCAGTGGCACCGGCAGCACCCCGCGCACCTCGCCTGAACCGGGCGCGCCCAACAGCGCTTCGGGCAATATGTCCAACACGAACGGTCGATAGCATTATTTTTCCGAGGCTCTCGTCGTTGTGCAATTCGCCGCCCTCGTCACCATGGCGCGGGCGGCGATTGTCATTCAGCGAGTCGCTCGTCGAGCCCGGCGAGCCACGAGTTTTAGATCCGCCACAAACGCGGCCTTTGCACGGTGTCGTGATGCTTCATCCGGAATTCGCAGCAGCGACGAAGGATGTACCGTCGCGAGAAGATACGGAGCCCACTCGGTATTTTCGAAGAATTCCCCCTGATGTTGCGTCAACCGGAAGCTCAGCCCCATAAGCGACCGCGCAGCCGTCGCGCCCAGTGCGACCACGATGCGCGGTTTGACGACTTGAATTTCCGATTCCAGCCAGGGCCGGCAGGCCTTGATCTGACGCGGGTTGGGCTTGGAATGAATTCTCCTTTTGCCTTGTTCTTCAAATTTGAAATGCTTGACGGCGTTGGTCACGTACACTTCATCGCGCGAGATGCCCGCCTGTTGCATCGCCTGGTCAAGAATTCGTCCTGCCGGGCCGACGAATGGTTGCCCGGCGTGATCTTCCTGATCGCCCGGCTGTTCGCCGATGAACATCACGATCGCATTGGCCGGGCCCCGGCCAAACACGGTTTGCGTGGCGTGGCAATACAGGTCGCAGCCCCGGCAGCCCTTGGCTGCTTCGCGCAGCTGCGACAGCGTGATCCGCTTGGGCAAAAAATCCTTCGCCGAAGTCGTTGTTGGGCAGGCCTGGGTTTTCATTATCAACCCTAGCGCCTTCAGCCGCGTGGAAATCATTCAAATGATCTTTGGAATCTCCCTGATCGCGCAAAACATGCAGAATATCCCTTTAATCGCCTTCAGGTGCTTGGCGAACGTTATTTTAGCCCCGTCGCTTGCGGCGGGTTTTCGAGCGCCAAACCCGCCGCAAGCGA
>DASZXJ010000019.1:0-12330 GCA_035545895.1 Tepidisphaeraceae bacterium
GACAACTAATGGCGAAGATGCCAAACCCGCTTTCATCGGTACCATCTACGGTCCACTTGCACCTATCACAGTGCCCGCTGATGCGCCGCCATTGTTCGTTGCATTAGCCGCCGACGATCCGTTTTTCGGTAACGGCGGCTACGGGCTCATCGATAGCTGGAAGGCTGCGAAGCGTCCCGTGGAATTCCATCTTTATGAACAAGGTGGCCATGGCTTCGGCATGTACCCGAAGGAAACGACGAGCACGGGTTGGTTCGATGCCTTTTCGCGTTGGCTCCGTATGCACGGCATGATGAAGTAACCACGATCAGGAAACAGAAGCGCCCGGAATGCTGCCAAGTGTTCGGGCGCACGCAGAAGGAACTGGGACATTCTGAATTTCAGATGATTGCGGCAGAATTCTTTCCAGTGTTGTCTTGCACCGAGATGTTATTCAGACAAGATAGGCCCATTGGGCTGGAGATAAAATAGCAATCATGGCGAGCAACATATGACTTTGCTAAAAGGACCGCCTAAGTGGCTGCAATTTGCCGTTGCCGCTTTAGCTGTTATTGGTATTTCCTATTTTGGCTTGAAGCCGTTCAAATTGGCTCTGACAGAGCCGATGCGCCAAACAGCGGAAATAATGAAGCATGGCAGTCCGGAAGAACGCGGCAGATCAATCTGGGATTTAGAAAAATTGCCGGCGGAACAAACAGCTTCGTTTGTGCCTGTCCTGCTGGGTTTTTTACAAGACGAAACACCAGTACCCGCCGCGCTTGCCCGAGAGGTGAACGATACGAGGACAGATTCGGCGCGCGAAATGGGCATGTTCATGCCTGACGCGAAAATCACCGTGGGATATCTTGCTGCGGACGCGATTAGCCACATCCGCATGAAGCTTTACGTGGACTCTACCGGCGATGCCCGTGGTTGGCCTGCAGGCAATCCGGCATATATTTTAGCGGCCGTACGCAAAGAAATGGACCGGAGATTATTGCCCGCATTTTGTTCGGCGAACGAATTGCTAAAGCAACGTATATTGTTCCTTTATATGCATGATCCCGGACATACCACACCCATCCCCTACATAACTTCCTGTGGCTTTAACGATGAACATGCTTCCGTCCGGCTTGTTTCCGCAGCGATGTTTTCAGGATATGCGCACCCTCACCCCGACAAGTGTTTGCCGGCGGTGCCGGGACTTATTTCCCTGCTTTCCGACAAGAATCGTAGTGTCAGTGATACGGCCTTGAGATCACTGGAAATAATCAGCGGCAGAAATTTCGGCACAGACCAGGATCAATGGCAAAAATGGTTCCGGGAAAAGAATTGAGTTGTGCCTTAGCGGCTGTTGATCGAACGGTATATAAAACCAGAACGAAAGATACTTGGCATTGTCAGCGAAGCGGAGTTAATCGCTTTGAGCTTGGAGTCACGATGGAGGATGGTTGTGTCGTTTCGCTACAGTCGTCATTCCATGATACTTCTTGTGTAGGTGGGTTAGCGGGTTCTCCGTGTAACCCATCATTAAATATGTTGAGTCATCGGTAATATCAAGCAGTGGTGAAATCGTGATTATACTTATGGGAAGCAGGAGATAGCCCCATCACAATGGACCGCCGTTTTGATTCCAACGACGATATTATCTTGCAGCCACAATGTTATTCAGAATAGGTAAAACAAGTTAAATGTACCAGAGAGTATGAACAAGGGATTTGAAATTAGAGAAAATGCTAGCGGAAGAGTTTGTATCTCCACGTTCGGTTTTTGGCGTTCATGGAAAGTGAGCTTGTTGCTAATGTTCCGTTATGGTTTCTACCGCTGGGGGGCTTATGTCCCACCGATAACAGACGAAGCTGTTCATCCAAGATTTCATCGCGGTAAGCTTGTTATAGGATCAGGCCGGGATAATTGGTTTGGGTATGACTGGTTTGCTGGGAATGAAGAGACAGATGAGTTTCTTAGGCAATTTTATGAAAATCATTGTCGTAGCAAATAAAACATTTAAGAAGGCAAGGCAAAATCGCTCTGCCGGCTGGACGCGCTAACGCGCGCCGCTCAACCGAACCGTTCGACGGACCCTGCGGGTTGGGGGATTCTTCCGGACTTCTGGTTTGTTAGGGAAATCGTGGTTGAAAACCTGGAGTCGACTGTCGGTGGGTTAGGTTAGAAAAGAACTTACTAGGGATGTCGAGAATTCTTGGGATTGCCTCAGAAATCCGGCATGGTCACCGGGGAATAGCCCGTAGGCTGGGATGCTTCATCCCAGCATCTTCAATCGATTCGCCGAATGAATGCTGGGATTTCGCTTCGTTCCATCACCAGCCTACAACGATAGAAACCGTGGCGTTTGATATGATCTTTCAGGCTTGCGATAACCCAGTCAATAAAGCAACCTTCCAGTTGCGATAGATTCTGTTAACGTAGAAGTAAATGTGGCGACATCCCGGAATTCCAATCTATGAGCCGGCTCATGTTATTTCCCAACGCAGTATCGCATGAACCTGCAATAGAAGACTGGATGTGCTCACGTGCGGGCGCACTGCGTGATATAGCTAAATACTGGTTTAATTTCATGCGTGCCTGCGGTGATGACGTTCGCGAACTGCTTCATGATGGTCACCCAACGGCATGTGTGGGTGAGGCGGCGTTCTGCTATGTCAATGCTTTTTCCGCGCACGTCAATGTGGGATTCTTTCTCGGTGCCGGTTTGCCCGATCCGCACGGTTTGATGGAGGGTACTGGCAAATTCATGCGCCATGTCAAAATCAAATCATCCGATGAAATCAACCAGGTGGCGCTGGAGGAGTTGATCATGGCTGCATACCGGGATATGAAAAGCCGTATTAATAGTACTCGCACTTGATATTAGCTCATCATACACGTTCAAAAGCATCGACAGTGTTCATCAACGGTTCGCGTGATGGCGTGTGGGTTAAAGAAATAAACAGTTGCGTATTGTTCCGCGGACACTGCCGCACTATGCTTCGTGCATGAAACACCCATGTATTGAGAATTTCAGGCTCCGCAGTCGTCAATCATCTGCGCGCTTTACGGTGTTGGGCTGGAGTGGTGCAGCGCTCTTTATTTTAATGGTGACTGTTACGTCTCAATTACACGCTGAATCCTGCTATCCGATTCGTCCGGATGACCCGCGCGCAGTCGACTTCACCAGGGAATCTTTTGGTGTGCATGCCGATGGTGTTGGTGATGATGCCGATGCGTTGCAGGAGGCGATCAATCGAGTGCAGGAAACCACCGGTGCTGGCGTATTGTTGATTCCAGAAGGCCGCTATCGACTGAGCAAGACGGTGTATGTGTGGCAGGGTATTCGATTACTAGGCTATGGATCAAAGCGGCCGGTATTCGTGCTGGGACGTAACACACCGGGTTATCAGGAGGGATCAGGTCGTTACATGATTCACTTTGCTGACAATCGACCCGAGCCCGGTGGTCCGATTGTCGATGCCACCGAATTCACCTTCTTCAGCGGCATGAGCAATATCGATTTTGAAATGCAGGATGGCAATCCTGCTGCGATTGCCGTGCGTTTTCATGTAGCGCAGCACAGCGCACTTACACATATGGATTTCAAGGTGGGCACGGCGCGCGCAGCAGTTGAAGACATCGGCAATCAGGCCAGCGACATCCATGTGCACGGTGGCGAATATGGCATCATTACCAAACGCACTGCACCCGTGTGGCAATTTCTATTGATGGATTCGAGTTTCGATGGGCAACGCGTCGCAGCCATTCACACGCAAGAAGCGGGGTTCACGCTGATTCGCGTGCACTTTGCCAACATGCCAGTGGCATTGCAAATTGCACCGGATCAGGTGGAGCAGCTGTATGGCCGTGATCTGTACATGCAAAACATTCGCGACGCGGCCTTTGTTGCCGGCAATGCCCGTAACGCACATTCAGAAGTAACACTGACAAATGTTACCTGCAGTGATGTGCCGTATTTCTATCATGGCGAGACGGCCATTAAAGGTCCATCGAAGCATTACATCATGGATCGCTTTTCATTGGGGCTTGCAATAGGTGCGGATGGCAAAGAGCAGGACATCGCAATGCACCATCAAGCTCATGCCTTGACGTCACCCGCGATAGCCGTGCAAACCGATATTCCGCCATTGCCACCCATGAAGCTATGGACCAATGTTCGTCAACTGGGTGCGAAGGGCGATGGTAAAACCGACGACAGTGAAGCGTTAATCGCCGCGATTAAGAAATGTCCTGTGCTGTTCTTTCCAGCCGGCACGTATCGGGTCAGTCGCTCGTTGTTGTTGAAGCCGAACACAGTGTTGATCGGCCTGAATCCGGGAACGACTCAGATTTCGCTGATTGATGATTCAAGCGAATTTGGTGGAGCAGGGGATCCGGTTGGTGTCATTGTGGCACCGAAGAATGGACACAACATTGTCAGTTCAATTGCCGTTACAACCGGTACTTCAAATCCGCGGGCAGCAGCAGTGATATGGATGGCAGGGCCACATTCGTTGCTTGATGACGTTTCATTTCCAGGACGATTTTTTTCCGGTTCAGGCTTTCGCGGCTTTGGGCCACCCAGACCGGCCGCTGCGAGCTCGTCTTCAATGAGTACTGCATCCACCAGACAAAGCTTCGAACTATCCCCCGTTGCTGCTGATCTTCTTGTTACCAATGGTGGCGGTGGCATATTCCGCAACAACTGGCCGCATGGTACCAATGCCAGAATTGGATTGCGTGTGCAAAATACCGGCACACCGGGAAAAATCTACCAGATGTCCGTTGAACATCATATGCGTGTGGAGTCAGAGTTTCACAACGTCCGTCATTGGCAGATTTATGCGCTTCAGACGGAAGAAGAGAATCCGGCGGGTGCAGAAGCCTACGCGGCCGATGTGGAAAATTCCCGCGACCTGCTGTTTGCGAACACCTATATGTATCGAGTCTCTCGCAATGTGCTGCCGAAAACATATGCAATTCTGACGCGCCGCTCGAATGACATTGCATTTGAAAACGTGAAAGTATTCAGCCAGACGCGACTCGCTTTCGACAATGCCGTGCTGAACGAAGCGAACGGCGCATACGTGCGTTCGCACTTCTTCACCAGTTATGTGGTGAATGAAAGTGCAAATCCACATACCGAATCCTCACTGCCAGAAAACGTGTTTGCACAAAACGCGAAGCTGGAACAACTCGCGACTGGTTTCAGCAATGCCTCCGGCCTGACGGTGAGCGATGATGGGACGGTATTTTTTACTGATGCAGTGAAGGGAAAAATCTATCGGTGGAATGATGCAGCAAGAAAAGCAGAAGTAATCGCGCAAATTTCCGGCCAGCCTCAAGTCATGGGTTTTGTTGCACCCGCCAGCCTGCTGGCTATTGCGAATGAATGTGCGGTATATCATTTAAGTCTGGCGGAACCCAGTGTGGCGCAATTGGTGACAGAGACGGTTGAGCCATTACCTGACACCACGCTGCTATTGCCGGTGGGACTGCACAATCAACTCTCGGTCATGCAGGACATGATGGAGCATCGCGGATATGTATATCGACCGCGAAGCAATACGGCAATCGTCAGTGTTGTGCGGAATGAACATCGCGGTTTCTACTATGCACCTGATAGCCACACGGCCATCATGGCAGGCGGGACGTGGCGACCCCATCTGCAAAGCTCACAGCTAGCCGCATTCGCGCCCGGAACATCACACTATCTTACGAGTGAAGATGATGGCCGAACTTATCTCGCTACATTGGGAAATGATGGCAAGCTGAGTACCACTGTCTTTGCTGAACGCGGTGGGACATCAGTCGTCACCGATGCATCTGGCAATGTATATATCGCCAGTGGGCAGGTGTGGATTTACGACCGTAATGGAAAACAGATCGGTGTATTGGAAGTACCAGAACGCCCCGGCAGTCTCGCCTTCGGTGGACCTGATCGGCATACGTTATACATCGCTGCGCGTGGTTCGCTGTATGCAATTCAAGTGAAGTAGCCGGAGCGGTGCAAGCTGGTACTCGTCGGTGAATCACCGGCTGCTGAGTCATTTCTGCGGCGCATCCCATTTATTTACGTACGTGTACCAATGTCGATCCTCTGATTGGCGCAGTACTGTGACCGGCATGCAAAGTCTCAGACTCGGTCATTAGAGGAGCGAGCATGACGAATGAAGCGGAATGCTGTTCCCTGCGAGGTGAACCTTCGCGCTTGCATGAGGCGTTGCAATTAAGGTGGAAGTAACCCAGTGTCTATTCCCGCTGTAATAGCAAAGCCGCCTGATCGTCCGCACAATTTGCGCGATTACGAGACGACTCGCGCAACATTCTCTTGGGAAGATGCCGCCGTCAGGCTTATGCGTTTTCCGGATGGACGCATCAACATCGCAACCGAAGCACTCGATCGGCACGCGGATGGCGAACGCGCGCAGCAGCGCGCCATCCGTTTTCTCGATCGCAATCTTCGCCCACGCGACTTCACTTACGCGCAGCTGCGTGCTGCCGCCAATCGATTCGCCAATCTTCTTGCAGGACTCGAGATCAGGCGCGGCGAACGCGTCGCCACTTTACTCGGTCGCATTCCGGAACTTTATATGACAGCGTTTGGAGCACTCAAAGCCGGCGCTGTCTGTCTACCGCTCTTTTCTGCGTTTGGACCCGAACCGTTGCACGCCAGGCTGGATATTTCGGGCGCGCGTGTACTCGTGACGACCGATCGTCTTTATAAGCGCAAGGTCGCCGTGATTCGCGAGCGACTGCCGCAGCTCAGATATGTGTTGCTGGTTCGCGAGGATGGCGGTGATTTACCAGCCAACACACTCGATCTGCAGACATTGCTCGATCGCGCATCGGAACATTTTGCAACAACGCCGATGCAAGGCGAAGAGTTGGCGCTGCTGCATTTCACAAGCGGTACGACCGGCAAGCCGAAAGGCGTCATGCACGTTCATGCCGCCGTCGTTGCGCACGAAGTCACAGCGCGCTTCGCGCTCGATTTGCAGGACGACGATATCTACTGGTGCACGGCAGATCCCGGCTGGGTGACCGGCACGTCGTATGGAATCATTGCGCCGCTGGTGTGTGGTGTATCGATGATTGTCGATGAAGAAGAGTTCGACGCGGAGCGCTGGTATGCGATTCTTGCGAACGAGAACGTCTCCATCTGGTACACCGCGCCGACAGCGATTCGCATGCTGATGAAGGCCGGTCTCGATCTCGTCAGGAAACATTCGTATCCGAAGCTGCGGTTTCTCGCGAGCGTCGGTGAACCGTTGAATCCCGAAGGCGTGATGTTTGGTATGCGCGCGTTCGACAAACCCTTTCACGACAACTGGTGGCAAACTGAAACCGGCGGAATCATGATTGCGAATTACGCAGCAATGGATATCCGTCCGGGATCAATGGGCAAACCCATTCCCGGCATTGAAGCATCGATCATTCGCAAACGCGACGATACCGTGGATGAACTGCCGCCCAACGAAGTCGGCGAACTCGCGCTCAAACCTGGCTGGCCATCGATGTTTCGCGGTTATCTGAACGACGAGGCGCGCTACAAAAAATGCTTCGTCGGCGGCTGGTATTTGACGGGCGATCTCGCGCGACGCGATGCCGACGGATATTTCTGGTTCGTGGGTCGCGCCGACGATGTGATCAAGTCTTCCGGTCATCTCATCAGTCCATTTGAAGTCGAGTCTTCCTTGATGATGCATCCGGCTGTCGCACAAGCCGGCGTGATCGGCGTGCCTGATCCGATCATGGGGGAAGTCGTGAAAGCATTTGTCGAACTCAAACCCGGATTCGAAGCGGGCGAAGCACTGAACAAAGCCATCATGGCGACGGCGAGAAAACTGCTGGGCGTGGCGGTCGCGCCGCGGGAAATCGCTTTCGCAACAGAATTGCCGCGCACGCGCAGCGGCAAGATCATGCGACGCCTGCTCAAGGCACGCGAACTGGGATTGCCGGAAGGCGATCTGTCGACATTGGAAAGCGGCGCATGAGCGACGAACTCCCTGTTGATCGCGAGCGCGTGCTGCAACATTTGACGCAGATGCTGCGTATCCGCGTCTTCGAAGATCGCTGCGCAGAGATGTACACCAAGGGACACATCCGCGGCTTTCTTCATCTCTATAACGGCGAAGAAGCAGTGGCGGTCGGCGTGATGCAGGCGCTCTCTGCGGACGATGCGGTCGTCGCAACTTACAGAGAACACGGACATGCCCTGGCGCGCGGCGTGCCGATGAATGCCTTGATGGCGGAGCTGTTTGGCAAGGTCACCGGTTGCAGTCGCGGTCGTGGCGGTTCGATGCACATCTTCGACAAGTCCAGAAACTTCTTCGGCGGCAACGCGATCGTCGCCGGCGGCATTCCGATCGCAGTCGGACTCGCGCTCGCCTTCAAAATGCAGAAACGCAATGCCGTCTCTGTCTGCTTTTTCGGCGAAGGCGCCGCCGCGGAAGGCGAGTTTCACGAAGCGCTCAATCTCGCGTCGCTGTGGAAGTTGCCGGTATTGTTCGTCTGCGAGAACAATCAATATGCAATGGGAACGGCGCTCGCGCGATCGGAAGCCGAGACCAGTATCGCCACGAAGGCAACCAGCTATCGCGTAAGCTCGCAAACGATCGACGGCATGGATGTATTTGCAATCGAGAACGCCGCGCGTGATGCGTTGACGAACATACACGCGGGCAAGGGTCCGATGCTTCTTGAAATGTTGACGTATCGTTTTCGCGCACACTCCATGTTCGATGCGCAGCTCTATCGCAGCAAGACCGAAGTCGAGGAATGGCAGAAGCACGGTCCGCTGATCACCTTTACAAAGCGTTTCAAGGAACGCGGACTTATGACGGAAGATGACTATCAGAGAATCGAGCGTGAAGCGAGCAAAGAAGTCGATGCGGCAGTGCAATTCGCCGAGGAATCGGCGTTCGAGCCGGTGAACGAGTTGATGCGCTTTGCTCAAGCCGAGACGCAACCATGACATACAGAGAAGCGATTCGCGATGCATTGCGTGAAGCGTTGAAGAGCGATGCGCGCGTGTTTCTGATGGGCGAAGACATCGGCATGTATGGCGGTTCGTTCGCCGTGACCAAAGGTCTGCTCGCCGAGTTCGGCGAAGAACGCATTCGCGATACGCCGCTGTCTGAATCCGCTTTCACCGGTGCGGGCATCGGTGCAGCGCTGGCTGGCATGCGACCGGTTGTCGAAATCATGACAGGCAATTTCAGTTTGCTCGCGCTTGATCAGATCGTGAACAATGCCGCAACGCTGTGCCATATGTCGGGTGGTCAGTTGCCGGTGCCGCTGGTGATTCGACTCGGCACCGGTGCCAGTCGGCAGCTCGCCGCACAGCACTCGCACAGTTTTGAAGGATGGTATGCCCACATTCCCGGCATTCGCGTGCTCGCGCCCGCGACCATTGATGACGCTCGCGCGATGCCCGGCCTTGCGCTCAAGTGTTCCGATCCGGTGCTGATATTCGAACACATTGGTCTCTACAACATGGAAGGCGAGTTAACTTCATCGTGGCCGCAGGCAGATATCGAACACGCCGCGGTGCGACGCGAAGGCAGCGATGTCTCGCTCATCACCTACGGCGCAAGCTTGTTTAAATGTCTCGAAGCGGCGGATGCATTGGCCAAAGCAGGCGTAAATGCGGAAGTGATCGACTTGCGAACGCTGCGTCCGCTCGACAATGAAACAATTTTTGCTTCAGTGCGGAAAACACATCGCGCAGTGATCGTCGATGAAGGCTGGAGAAGCGGCGGAATTTCCGCAGAAATCGCTGCGCGCATAGGCGAATCGTGTCTCTACGATCTGGATGCGCCGGTGGTGCGCGTGTGTACGCGCGAGATTCCGGTTCCGTATCCAAGACATCTGGAAGAAGCGGCGCTGCCTCAGGTGGCCGAGATTGTCGCAAGCGTACAAGACATGATGGGGAAGGCAGCATGAGCATCGAGTACTGCATGCCCTCGCTCGGCGCGGACATGGAAGCCGCGACGCTTGTTGAGTGGAAGATCAAACCGGGCGATATCGTCAAACGCGGCGATGTGGTCGCGGTCGTCGAAACAGACAAGGGCGCGATCGATATTGAAATTTATGAGAGTGGTTGCGTCGAACGATTGCTGGTGGCACCCGATACGCGTGTGCTCGTGGGAGCACCGCTTGCACTGATCGCTGGAGAACCAGCGGCAGCGACGACCAGCGCCGTGCCTACCGCGCCTGCCCTTGAGCCAGAATCGAAACCGGAACCGGCGCCGACCGTCGCGCCTGCGATGCATGGACATGTGAAGATTTCTCCCGCTGCCCGCACTCGTGCGCATGCGTTGAATATCGATATCGATAAGGTTCACGGCAGTGGGCCGGGCGGTGTCGTTACCTTGCAGGATATCGAGAGCGCGGCGACCAAACCGAAACCATCCGCGAGCGACAGCATGAAAGCCGTGATTGCCGCGGCGATGGCGCGCAGCAAACGTGAAATACCACACTACTATTTGTCGACCGATGTCGACTACAGCGCGACGATGACGTGGCTGACGCGTCGCAACGCCGAACTGCCGATTGAGCAGAGAATGCTGCCGATCGTGCCATTGCTTCGTGCCATTGTGCTGGCGCTGAAAACCACACCGGACTTCAACGGTTATTTCAAAGACAACACTTATAAGCCAAGCGACGCGATTCATCTCGGTGTTGCCATCGCGCAGCGCGGCGGTGGATTGATCGTGCCGGCGTTGCTTGATGCACAAGATCAAACACTGGCACAGCTCACCGGCAATCTGCGTGATCTTGTCAATCGCGTGCGTGCCGGGCGGTTGAATAACAGGGAACTCTCTGAAGGCACCATCACGTTGACAAGTCTCGGCGACGGTGGTGTGGATTCATTGTCGCCGGTGATTTATCCGCCGCAGGTCGCAATCATCGGTGCCGGTACTGTGCGCGAGCGCGCATGGGCGAGCGAGGGGAAAATCGACGCGCGTCCGGTGCTCACCTTGTCGCTCGCGGCCGATCACCGCGTCAGCAACGGCCGCAGCGGCGCGCAATTCCTGGCGCGCATTCGCGACTACCTGCAAGCGCCGGAGAAGTTATGAGCGCAAACGATTTGCAATCGACGATTCTTCGATTGCTTACAGACGTTGCGCCCGACGTCGACCCGGCAAGTGTGCAAGCGGATGTCGATTTCCGCGATCAATTCGACTTCGATTCCATGGATCAACTCAACTTCGCCATTGCCATCCACAAAGCATTCTCTATTCCGATTCCGGAAGCCGATTATCCGAAGCTCGCCAGTCTGAAAAAATGCGTTGATTACGTGGAAAATAAGCAGCGACAGTAATAGGAGCAGCATTTAGCGCCCGAAGCGGCGATCTATGCATTCTGTTCCGGTTCGTGCCGATGTTTTACAACTTTGTGATCATGGATGTGGTCGTGCACGAATACGTCCGCGTTGTGCGTTGCTATGCGTATCAGGTGTTGGGGTTGAATGGATGAATGCGAGATTTGGTGTATCTTGATTGGTTGCCGTGGCTTAGATCGGCCAGGAGCGGACCTTCGATTTGCGGATTTGATTTCCCCCAAAGCTGCCGTTCGAATGACTGATTTTGGGATTTCAGATAGGCTCAACGCAGATTCAGCTAGGCTTATCAAACTAAAGCAGACTTTTTGCGACTTCGCCCCAATTTAAGACTTTCGCAAATGACTCGTTAGATTCCAACCCATCTCGCTGTGGACCAAATAGATAGAGATTAGGCACGATACCAATCATCGGTTTCAAGACATCTTCTCTGTCGTCAATGAAATGAGTTATTCCTAACTCGCGACAATAAATTGCCTTTTCAGGGCGTTTCAAGCAGAAGCGAACATTCGATCTTGGAATCCCAGTTCTTTCGTAAAACTGGTGATGATCGAACCATTGCAAAGTTCTATCTTGCACCTTCGCACCGCATTTGGAAACGATCCAAACCCTAGACTCAAATTTTTGAACCAATAATGGCACCACATCAAACATTCCCTCGTAGGGTGGCGTTCGTAAGGCATCTGCCATGCTTCCGCCAATAAATGACGTGTCCGGGGACGAGTCATCTCCTGGGCTAATCAGCACTCGACCAACGTCTATTCCAAGTTTCATATTGTTTCTCCTAGTTGACATGTAACTATGTTGCGAGAAATGATGTTTCAAAAAAACTTGTATTTATTTATGAACTATAGGATTCTTGGATAATGGATATGCTTCGAAATATCTCTTGGGATGCGTTGCAAGCGTTTGCTGAGTTTGCCGAATCCGGTAACTTCACTCACGCAGCTGCCCGACTACATTTGTCGCAGCCTGCGCTACACGCAAAAATCACTAATTTGTCGCGCCTACTG
>DASZXJ010000020.1:0-7934 GCA_035545895.1 Tepidisphaeraceae bacterium
TCTCAGCGGCTTTGCAGATTCGGTCGCGAAGGTCCGCGATCTGCTCGCCCATCGCGAGGCTTTGCTCTTTCAGCACCGCCGGGTCAATGGCGATGCCGCTGGCTTCCATATCGACCAGAACGTCGATGAGCGGAGTCTCGACTTCATCACTTAGCTTCTGAAGCTCTGGAATTTCCTTAAGCCGGGCACTGAGATATTCATAAAGTCGCCAGGCAATGTCCGCATCCTCAGAAGCATACGTCGCGACCTGGTCCAGCGGAGCTTTGACCATGCTGATCTGATTCTTGCCTTTACCGATCAATTCGGCGGTGGCGATCTTCTTGAATTTCAAAAACTCCTCGGCCAGCCGGTCGATTCCATATTGCATGCGCGACGCATCGAGCACAAAGGCTGCGATCATCGAATCCATCTCCACGCCGCGAACTGGTGCCCCCGCCTGCCGCATGACGGCTAAATCGTATTTGAGGTTGTGACCCACCTTTTTGATCTTTTCATTCGCCAGAATCGGGCGCAGGTCTTTTAGCACCCGCTCAGCCGACAGATGAACCGAATCCACCGGCCCGAGCACGGGAACGTAATGCCCGCACCCTGCCTTCCAACTGAAACTCATGCCAATCAGGTTGGACTGCATCGCACCCAACGCATCGGTTTCCGTGTCAAAGGCGAATCGTTCCTGCCGGCTCAGTTCCTTGATGAATTCCTTAAACTTCTCCTCGGTGTCGATCAGTGAGTATGTACAATTTGCATGGGTCTGAAGTTCGACTGCCGGCGCCTGTAATTCCGAAAACAGGGTTTCAGCAAACGTCTCGGGCTTGCGCATGCCGGGCAATTGATCAAGCCGGGCGACCAGGTTTTTGAAACCCAGTTCAACACAATTTTTCCGCAACGCGTCGATGTTCAGTCCTTTGAATTCACAGGCCACCGGATCGAAATCGAATTCGACATCGGTTTTCAAAGTCACAAGTTGCCGGGTGATGGGCAGCAGATTCCCGAACTTTTCGAAGTTTTCGCGAAGCTTTGGCGTTAAGTCGTCCAGATGTTGGAGAATCGCCTCGGCTGTGCCGTATTGTTTGATGAGTTTACACGCGGTCTTTTCGCCCACGCCTGGAATGCCGGGCACATTGTCGATGTTGTCGCCCATCAGCGTTTGAATTTCGATCGCCTGGGCCGGGGTGTAACCGACTTTGGCCTCTAATTCATTGGCTCGCAGCACCTCGTTGGCCTGCACATCATACAGATGCGTCCTCTCGTTCATGATCTGGCGCAGGTCTTTGTCCTTGGAGACGATGAAGACCTCAAAGTCCTGCCCGGTGAGTTTTCGCGCCATGGTGGCCATCAGGTCGTCGGCTTCGAAACCGTGCTTGACGAAAATCGGCACGCCCGCGTCGGCAACGACTTGCAGAATTCGCTTGGCCTGTGGAGCGAAATCCTCGGGGGCTTCCTTTCGGTTGGCTTTGTATTCAGGATATATCTCGCGACGAAAGACTTCCGAATCGCTGCTGTCGATGGTCATTGCCAGATAGTCCGGCTTGCGCTGCTGGATCAAATTCAGCAGCATTTGGACAAAAACGAAGGTGGCCTTGGTCGGCTCGCCGGTGGGCGAGGTCAGGTCGCGAAACGGGGCATAGTAAGCGCGAAACAGTTGTCCGTGGCCGTCAATGATGTAGAAACTCTTGGGCATTGCATCAGATTGTATGCGAAGGCGTCAACAAAATAAGGACGTCATTTCGCTTGCGGCAGGTTGTCCAGAAGTTGCCTGGCGCGCTGCGACGATTCATCGGCCGGCTGGGTGGTGGCAAGGTCTTTCAGCAGAACAACTCCCTGCTCCCGCCGGTCGGTTCTCAACAGTGCGCTGGCCAGATCAAGCCGGGCAGTGCGATTGGCTGGATCCAACTCAATAGCCTTGGTGAATTCCTCAATTGCAAGATCGATTTGGCTATCGCCGGCCAATGCAATCCCAAGATTGGTGTGGGCCTTCGGATCGTTGGGATTGAGCTGCACAGCTCGGCGGGCAACGGATTCAGCCTGCTTAAATTCACCTTTTTCAGTCAAAAGCAACGAAAGGTTCACCCAGGCTGGCTGCAGATCCGCATTTTGTCGTATGGCCTTTTGATATTGCGAGATGGCCTGGCCGGTCTGGCCGATCGATGCGAATATGGATGCCCGATTGAACGGATTGGTCCCGCGAATTCGCTGCGGAATGCAATGTTCTCCGAGCATCATCAGGCCAATCGCAAAACACGCGGCCAGCCCAGCGAAGGATATTCGACCCCATCTTTTCTCATTCACCGTTTGAGGTAAATGAACAACCGCGGCCGCGGCAAGCGGCATGAGCAACGGCACGGCAGGCAGTCGATATCGGCCGAATAAAATGAATGCCGCGATCGCCAGCGAATAGATCGCCAGCAACATCAGCAAAATCACGATTTGTGGACGGCGGTCCCAAACAATTGCAGCCCCTGCCATTCCCATCGAGAAGATCAATCCAAAACCAAGCACATGGTCCAGCGCTCGAAGCAATAGCGAAAAAACAATGTGCCGATCGTGAATGTCCGCATCGGCGATTTCAGTGTCCGACCAGAACATCGCGATTTTCTTTAGAGTCAGCTTGAACCACCCCCATGGATTGGCAGCCATTTCCGTGAGCGTACGGTATGTCCAATAGCCGGACACTTCGGACAAAGTCAGATGACGTCCGGTCGCTTCTTCGGCGAGTTCGACTGCGTCCTGCTGTTCATAAAGCAAATCCCCCCGGCCGGGCCGAAGGGGGAAATAGATTCCGTCCGCTTTCGCTGAGTTTCCATAATAGAAATTCGCGCCAAACTTCGCGGTCGTGAGATGGAACTTACCGCCCACCAGGCTGTTGCGAAAACAGACCGGCAGGACGATGCACGATATGCCGATCAGCAGCATGATTGAAGAAACTGCCCGCTGTCTCATGGGTATCGATCGAAGCTGCCACCCAATCCAAATGAGAATCGGAAGGACAAACGCGAGCGCATTTTCGCGCGTTAGCGCAAAAACTCCGATGATCAGGCCACAGCTCAGCCAAACCTTCGGGCGTGATCGGCTCAAAGCGCTTGCCAGACACCAGAGCATGGCCGCGACCAATGGTGGGTCGAGCACGGTCTTATCAACCTGCAAATCATAAGAAATAGCCGGTGGATAGATCGCCATGAGCAGCCCACCCAGCAAGCCGGTCAAAGGATCAAACAGTTTTCGCCCCGCCAGTGCGAGCAATCCGCAACCGGCGGATCCGATCAGCGCCTGCGTCATCAGGAGGTTGTTGAGGTTCCACCCAGAAACCTTCTGAAACACCGCCAACAAATATGGATAAAGCGGCGATGGATAAAACACGTCGTGCCCGATCCAATCACCTCGCGCAATGGTATCGGCCCATTTGAGATAGGCGGTTCCATCGCCTCCGACAGAATCAAGATGCGGGTCGCCATTGATCTGGTAAAGAACCACGAGCCGCATCAGCAAGGCGACAAGAAACACGGTTCCAAAGATCGCGGCTGGATGAAGTTTGCGAAGGTTCATCTTCAGTTCAGAGACGTTTGAGCTTTATCGACAAATCCGCATAATCGCGGCGTCAAAATTGAATCATCTTCAGCGGAGAACAGCAAATGGCCAGCGCTCAAGGCGACACGATTACGATCAGTGGCGGGAAACTCAGCGTTCCAGATCATCCGGTCGTTCCTTTCATCGAAGGCGATGGCACGGGCCCGGATATTTGGCGCGCCAGCGTCCGCGTTTTCGATGCAGCCATCGAAAAATCATATGGTGGAAAGAGGAAAATTGCGTGGCATGAGGTTCTGGCGGGTGAAAAAAGCTTTAAGCAACTGAACACCTGGCTGCCGGATGAAACCGTTGAAGCATTCAACAAATACCTCGTGGGAATCAAAGGCCCGCTGACGACTCCAGTGGGCGGCGGCATTCGTTCGCTGAATGTCGCCCTGCGACAGATGCTCGATCTGTATGTCTGCCTTCGCCCGGTTCGATATTTCAATGGCGTGCCTTCGCCGGTCAAACGCCCGGAAAAAGTGGGCATGGTCATCTTCCGCGAAAACACGGAAGATATTTACGCCGGCATCGAATACACCGGTGGCAGTGCGGAATCGCAAAAAGTGCTCGATTTTCTGTCGCAGAACTTCCCCAAGGAATTTAAGAAGATTCGCTTTGGAACAAAGGATGCCGCCCAAGGTTGGCAGAGCCGATTGGAATCAATCGGGGCTCCCAAGCGCGATGTGAGCGTGCAGGTGGGTATTGGCTTTAAGCCGATTAGTTACCTTGGAACCGAACGGCTGATCCACAGCGCGATCGGTTACGCGGTAAAACACAAGCGCAAGAGTGTCACGCTGGTGCACAAAGGCAACATCATGAAGTTCACGGAAGGCGCTTTCCGTGATTGGGGATATGCGGTCGCGAAGCAGTTCTACGGCGCGACCGAAATTGATGGCGGGCCCTGGTGCAAGCTGCCCAATGGAATCGTTATCAAAGACTCCATTGCGGACATCACGCTTCAGCAGATTCTGACTCGTCCAGAGGATTTTGACGTCATTGCAACACCCAATCTCAACGGCGACTACCTCAGCGACGCTCTCGCCGCCCAGGTGGGTGGCATCGGCATTGCGCCGGGCGGAAACATCAACTACATCACCGGCCATGCGGTCTTCGAAGCCACCCATGGCACGGCTCCGAAATACGCCAACCAGGATGTTGTCAATCCCGGTTCGGTGGTGCTCAGCGGCGTGATGATGCTCGAATACATGGGCTGGCAGGAAGCAGCCGACCTGATTATTAAGAGCCTTGAAAAATCGATCGCCGCCAAGACAGTGACCTATGACTTTGCCCGGCTGATGGAGGGCGCCAAACAGGTCAAGTGCAGCGAGTTCGCAACCGAGATGATCGGACACATGAAATAGTCGAAATAAATGTAGATGTTCCGACTTTTTCATCAATTTTTCTTGACTATACATGTTTTTATCGGCATACTTCCGCCTACATTTCGATGGCGTGAGGCAGTTGGTCGGTGCAAATTGAAAGAGGTTGATTTTCAAAATTTTAAGCCGTTTGAACCATAAAGCCCTTTCTGGATCATTCCATCCAATGGCGTGACCGGGACGGTTAAGAATATCTGCACCATGGGTGCAACAATCGTTGAGGGCGGGAAAATGCATCGGGCGAGCTGGCAACAGCTCGCCCGAATTGTTTTTGCAATTTATTCCCCGGAATTGCTGCTTTCGGACCGACTGCGGCGTTTATTGGCAGCATGGTCCAGCCATTGGCGGAGTTCCTCGGACTGCTGGGGATTAAGCATCTGCTCAAGGCGGTCAAGCTGACTCCGTAACCGGCCCAGCACACCCCGCAGGTTGTCCACGTTGTCCAACAGAATATCCCGCCAGAGCGCTCCATCCCCTCCGGCAATGCGCGTGGCATCCAGAAACCCTTTGCCCGCCAGAGGCAAGGCCTGATCCGACTGCATCGCCACCAGGGCCGCTGCCACCATATGCGGGAGATGACTCACCTCCGCCAGCATCCGGTCATGATCGTCGGCACTCAAACGCGTAGTCCTCATGCCCAGCTCCTGCCAGAACGATTCCAGCCGGCCCAGCGCATCGGAATTCGTAGCTGAATTGGGAGTGGTGATGCATAGCGCTTTTTCAAACAGGTCCGACCGGGCGGCTTCGATGCCCTGCTTTTCACTGCCGGCCATGGGATGACTTCCGATGAAATGAACCGATTTGGGCAAGGACTCTGCAGCCCATCGGACCACCGACCGCTTGGTGCTCCCAACATCTGTAATGATTGCACCCTCTTTGAGAATTGGGGCAATCTGGGCAAGGATGTGGGGGAAAACCCCTACCGGCGTGCAGAGAATGACCAAATCGGCATCCCGCGCAGCTTGGGCGGCGTTGGTTTCGATCTGATCGATCGCCCCTCGTTCCCGGGCACGCAATAACGTGGCCGGCCTATGACCGTAACCCATTATACTGCAATGACTTGACTTTGATTTAACCGCCAAGCCGATTGATCCGCCCAGAAGTCCCACCCCTATGATACTCAAGCGTTGAAAGGTCATGGTCCGATAAAACTCTTGTTGGCCGCGTGCGGCCAAAGGATGACGGGCGCTTGGCGCGGTGTCAAGAAAACTTGATTTCGCCGTTGCCATTCATACCCTATTTCCGTTCAGTCAGCGCCATATAAATTCCGTGGCGAATTCGTAAGGCGGCCGTTTTTAACCGGCCGAATGAGGATCATGTCACAAGTCGCTTCCGCACTCGGCAGTGAACTCCCCATTACAGTCAATCTTCCAGCCAATGGAAAGGCGCCGGTTCGTCAGCCGCTGGAATTTGAAAAGCCTCTTGCGCGCCTCGAACAACAGATCCACGAGCTTGAAGCCCAGACCGCCAAGGGCATCGATTACACCAAGGAAGTTCGCCAGCTTCGCACCAGTTATACATCCGCCCTTCGCAAGACCTACGAGAATCTGACGGCCTGGGAAATCGTCCAAGTCGCCCGCCATCCACAGAGGCCCCAGTTCAAGGACTACGTCGAGATGTTCTGTCGTGAGTTCCGCGAACTCCACGGCGACCGCGCATTCGGCGACGATCAAGCCATTAAATGCGGCCTGGCTCGCCTGGGCGGGCACAAGGTCATGCTCATCGGCCACCACAAGGGCCGCGATACCAAGGAACGCGTTGCCTGCAACTTCGGCATGGCTCATCCCGAGGGATATCGCAAAGCCCTTCGTTGCATGAAGCTGGCTGAGAAATATCAGTTGCCGGTCGTCTGCCTGATCGATACCTGCGGCGCGTATCCCGGCATCGGTGCAGAGGAGCGTGGACAGGCTGAATCCATCGCCCGCAATATGATGGAAATGAGCCGGCTCAAGACCCCGGTGGTCAGCATTATCATCGGCGAAGGCGGGTCCGGCGGAGCGCTGGGCATCGGCGTGGCTGACCGTGTCGCCATGATGGAGTTCGCATGGTATTCCGTCATCGGCCCTGAAGCGTGCAGCGCCATTCTTTACAAGGGAAGTACCGACGCAGCCACATGTGCGGAAAGCCTCAAATTGACCAGCAAAGACCTCATCAGGTTCGGAGTCATTGATGCGATCGTCCCCGAACCGCTCGGCGGCGCTCATCGCGACCCCCATTCGGCTGCTCACAATCTCGAACAATTCATCGCCAAGTCCATCCGCGAGCTTAAACGCCTGAAAATCCCGAGCCTGCTCGAAAAACGTTACGACAAGTTCCGCAACCAGGGCGTAGTCATCGAAACCGCAAAGAAACAGAGCAGCCGCGCCGCTGGGTAATATCCATTATGAAATCCAGGCTGCGGAATTGAACCAGTCCACAAAACTATTGCCAGATGCGACCGAAACCCCGAGAACATCGATCAGCCGTCACAAACCCCATCGAAGAGCCGTATAAATGGTCTGAACTACCCCACTGCGTTCGCCGGCTTGGGCAAGTCATCGTGAATGGTTTGCTGTTTTGGTTGCGATCCGTCAAAGGTGAACAGGATCATCTCGTCATCGATCCGCGCCTGCAGGTGCACCGGGCGTTGCCAGATTTTGTAGACGTTTTTCAGGGTCTCGACTGCAAATTTGATTTCGATATCCAGGCCGTTGTGTTTGTGGGCCAGGTATAGCTCGCCACGATTGCAGTAGTTGCCATCCGCGACAAAAATGAACGGCCGGCCCATGTTGGTGAGCTGATAAAGCATCGTCTGTTTGATGCGCGCCGGGTCGCGGCTGACGATGCGCAGCTGGCCGGTGTGGGTGTCCCGGCCATACTGGTAGAACTTGTGTTTCTCAATCCATTCGGGCGTCATGAATTCGTCGATGAAATTCACGTCGTTGTAGACTCGCCGCACTTCGAAAATCTTCTCGCGCCCCAGACCCAGGCCCTTGTCCCATTTTTTCT
>DASZXJ010000021.1:0-2444 GCA_035545895.1 Tepidisphaeraceae bacterium
CCCCTCATGGGGATACCCGAAGCTTTGGTCGAAGCGACCGACCGTGAGGGAGGGAGCGCAGACCCGTGAGCCGGTAACGGAAAGCTGAGGGTGTCTGGATGGGCAGCAGGTGCTGAATCGCCAGAAACCCCTTATTTAACAGACTATATGCAACGATGAGGGTATCCCCATGAGGGGATAGGCGCGCATCTCTAAAGGATGCTATTCCCAGGTCGGATTGTCCTTAAAAAAGTGTTTAAGATCCTCCAATAGCGCCTGAGCGGTCGAGCGTGGTATCATGCTCTCCGCTATTGTGAAAACGTGGTCGAGTTTACCGACTGGCGGCGCGCCGGAAATTTCCGGCGCGACGTTTTGTTGGGCAAGACGGCCATGACTACGGGTTAGGTTCGTAACGAAGAAGAATTAAGTGAACTCGCCTCATGTCGAGTTCGTTTGCGATACAGAACGTCGAACACAGAATCCATTGGGTTTAATTGATCAGCGTGAATGCCCCAGCATTCTCGCTGTTTCCCTTTAATCGGCAGCGGATTTAACCGACCACGTTTCAACAAGTCACTTCGCCCCGCCCAACCGACGGCATGAAAAGTGTACGGCTGTCCGGTCATCAATATATAAATTGAGTCATCGATATACTTTGTCATCATATGACCAGGCGTGTTACGCGGGGGACGCACGAGCAAGTGACCATTGGCTATTCCCGTGAACTTGACCTCAGCCGCTCGGCCATTGGCAAACCACGCAGCGGGGAAATCGCAGCCACGATTGCCTTCATTACTCTCCGCTCGCTCCATCCAATCTCGAACATGCCAAGGCGAGACGATAACGCAGGCTGCCAGTTCCGCTCCCAATCCGGCGCATGAAATGTCCCGATCGCTTTCGCGAACGCTCTGCTTGCGCGAACCCACTCGGCCGGATTGCCGATCCCGTTTCAAGCGATCAGCATACGCTTCGATCCATTCCGCCCAGCGAAAGGCGCTGACGCTGGTGATTGGCCGGCGGCAGAGGTGGCACTTATACATTGCCCGGACCGGCGTAGCCTTCAACGCCACATCCTTCTCCCAGCCGCAGTGATTACAGCGGAGTTGCATCGTTTCATCGTAATCACCCCAAGTTTGCCGACCAACGAAAATCTATTTTCACATCGCGCGGCCCCGCGCGGGGATTGTGGATAATCACGCCCTTCGCGCCGAAAGGTTCCCGCGCTAGAGTGTTCTTATGACAAAAGAAAAACGGTTCTTCATTTACGCCCGCAAATCCACCGACGATAAATCGCGGCAAGTTCGCAGTGTGCCGGATCAGATTGCCGAGCTACAGGAAATGGCTCGCAAGGGCGGGTTCAGCGTTGTCCGGATTTTTGAGGAAAAGCAGACCGCGAAAGTCCCCGGTCGCCCCGTCTTTAATGACATGCTCGCCCGGATCGAGCGCGGTGAGGCCGAAGGAATCATGGCGTGGCACCCGGACCGTTTGGCTCGCAACAGCGTCGATGGCGGAAGAATCATTTACCTTGTGGACACCAAGAAGATCGCCGACCTCAAATTTCCGACATTCATTTTTGATCCCACACCGTCGGGGAAATTCATGCTCTCCATCATGTTCGGGCAGAGCAAGTATTACGTGGATAATCTATCCGAGAATATTCGGCGAGGTCATCGTCAGAAACTTCGCAACGGCATCTGGCCGCAGAAGGCACCCATTGGCTATCTCAATGATCCGCTGACACGCACAATCGTGCCCGATCCACTCCGTGGTCTCTTGGTTCGCAAAACGTTTGAAATATACGCCGATGATTTCACCCTCGATCAGATTACCGAAACGATTAACGATCTTGGCATGACCTCGCGGCAAACGCACCGTGGATTCTCCCGCACCCAATATCACCGCCTGCTTCGCAATCCGATCTATTATGGCCTGATCCGTCACAGCGGAGAGTTCTTCGAGGGAAAGCACGAGCCGCTTGTCTCCAAATCTCTCTTTGACAGAGTCCAGGATGTGATTCGCAATAAACGCAAACCACGAACGAAAAGGCAAATTAAGCCTTACCTGTATCGCCGACTTTTCCGCTGCGGTGAATGCGGGGGCTTCATTACCATGGAAACCCAAAAAGGGCACAACTATCTTCGCTGCACCAAGAAGAAAGGACCGTGCACGCAAGGGTATCTTCGGGAAGAGCTGATTGGCGAGCAGGTCGCATCCAAATTGCAGTTCCTGGCAGTGCCCAAGGATTGGATTTGGTCGATGCTTCAAGAACTTCAAAGTAGCCAGCAGTCCGAGACCATCCAGCGAGAACTTCAACAGATTGACGTGCAGGCGAAGCTAGCCGAGGTCTCAAACAAACTAGAACGCTTGACCAGTGCCTACGTGGAGAATGTGCTTTCCCTCGATGAGTACAAGAATGCAAAAGCAAAGGTTGTCGATGAGCAAATCCGCCTGAAGGAGAAAGCCAA
>DASZXJ010000022.1:0-10198 GCA_035545895.1 Tepidisphaeraceae bacterium
TCAAGTTGCATTGCGCGAGTTTTCGATTTACGAATAGCGCAGGCGTTGATAAAACTATTCGGTCTGCCAGAAGTAACGCCAAGGAAGGTGCCATGAGCCAGTTGATCGATCCCGTCTCCGGCCAGTTTGACCGACTTCCACCCCACAGTTTTTTGGCTTGCTCTCGATCGAAGCAACTTTTTTGTAGGGAGTTGTCATGGGCGATCAATCTGTGGGGTCCGATGACGAACTCATTTCAATTCCATTACATCAGAAGCATTGGGTCGTACTTCTGGGATCACTGGAGAACACGGTGGAACAAACGCGAGCGCGCATTACAGAGTTGCGTTCTCAAGGAATCGACCATACGACTTTGCCTGATCCGCTGGTGACAGCACTGGCCGCGCCAACCATCGTTCGTGGGATTATCGTCAAAGAGCTTGCGGCGCGCGGCATCATGAAACCAGGAGCAGATGCCAACATGGGCGTTGACCGAATCATGGACGAGATCCGGAAGTTTCGCCGCGATTTATAAATGCGGCAGGAGATGCATGGAAAATGAGCGAGTTAATGGACCATGGACTGGCCAGCCAATTCGAGAAGTTGCCGCCAGCGGCCGTCGAAGCCGAGATGTGCATGATCGCCTCCATGATTCTCGATAAAGAGATGATTGGCCAGATAATTCAGATTCTTGGTCGAGACGATGTATATCAGGACGATCATCAGATTCTATTCGACATCCTCGTCAAGCTATTCGAGCAGAATAAGCCAATTGACGCCATCGTTCTGCGTGAGGAACTGGCCAAGCGAAACCTGCTTGAAGATATTGGCGGCACAGCTTACCTGGCGACTCTGCTCAATACGGTTCCATCCTCCGCTCACGGAGCGCATTACGCTGGAATCGTTCGTGAAAAATCCCTGCTGCGCCAGCTCATTGCAGCGAGTAACGAAATTTTGCGCGATGCGTATGCCCCGCACGACAAGGCCGACGTTGTGGTCGATCGGGCCGAGCACCGAATGTTCGAAATCGCCGAAAAGCGCATCGGCGGCGCGATGGTGCCTTTGGAAGGCGTTCTTCACGAAGTCTACGACATGCTTGAAGAGAAGGGCCGCCGCGGCCTGGAAAGCGATTTCCATGACGTGGATGACATGCTCAACGGCCTGCAGAATGGCGAACTGATCATCGTGGCGGCGCGTCCTTCGATGGGCAAAACCGCGTATGCGATGAACGTCATCGAAAACGTCGCCGCCAATCACCGAATGCCGTGCGCGGTTTTCTCATTGGAAATGAGCAAACAGCAGCTTGCCCAGCGCATGCTTTGCAGCCGGGCGGGCATCGACGCGCAGAAGGTACGAAAGGGATTGCTCTCCGCGGCTGAATATCAAAAACTCGCGGCCGTGGTCGTCGAACTGTCCAAAGCTCCCATCTGGGTGGACGATTCACCGGGATTGACCGTTCTCGAACTGCGTGCCAAGGCGCGTCGTCTTAAACGGCAACACGACATTAAGCTTTTGATGATCGACTATCTGCAGCTCATGGACTGCCCCGAAGTTCCGGAAAGCCGCCAGCAGCAGATCAGCCAGATCAGTCGCGGCATCAAGGCGGTCGCCCGCGAATTGAATATTCCCGTGATCGCTGTCTCACAGCTCAATCGAGCGTCCGAAGGCCGCGACGGTCACCGTCCGCGCATGAGCGATCTCCGAGAAAGCGGTTCCATCGAGCAGGATGCCGACGTCATCATCCTGCTGCATAGGGAAGACTACTACCGCATGAGCGAGCCGGACTTCATTCCCGACAATGTTGCCGAAATCATCATCGCCAAACAGCGAAATGGTCCGACCGGCACAGTGAAATTGACGTTTGACAACAAGACAACGACTTTCAAGAACTACGCCGCCCAGCTCGATCCATTTTGATCTTCCCGCGTCTTGCGACAGGTCGATTCGCGGCCTACGATGCCTTCCTCGTGAAGGTGCGGCTGTCGATCATCCTGGTCCTCTTCTCGCTGTCGTGCGCCGCGCGCGGGCAGAGCACCGCGCCGGCTTCGCCTTTCGATCCCGCCCGACATATGAAAGTCGCCGAGGTCCGTCCCGGCATGAAGGGTTATGGCCTGAGCGTGTTTTCGGGCAGCCGGATCGACCGGTTTGAAGTGGAAGTCATTTCGATTCTCAGAAATTTCAATCCCAAATCCGATGTGATCTTGGTCCGTTGCAGCGGCGCAAATCTTGAACATACGGGCGCAATTGCCGGCATGAGCGGTTCGCCGGTCTATCTGACCGATGAACAAGGCCGTTCACGGCTCGCCGGCGCATTTGCGTTTGGATGGTCGCTCACCAAGGACCCGCTTGGCGGCTTGCAACCGATCGAATACATGCTCGATACCGGGCCGGCAGGGAAGCCATCAGTGACCGAGAAACCCTCGGCCGATGCTTCCGGCTACCATGGTTCGATCCGTTATATTTACAACCCGCTGAAACTGCCAAGCCCCGGCAAATCAAGCAGCGAGGTCGCCCTTTCAACTCGTTTGACCGGTAGTGAAATCGATCCCACGCAGCTTCAACCCCTGGCCACGCCATTGATGGCTGGCGGTTTGTCGCCGCGTTTGATCGAGCAATTTGGACCTTTGTTGCGCTCGCAAGGCCTGGTCTTGCTTCAAGCCGGCGGCTCATCAGATTCATCAACAACCCAGCCGGTGGAGATCGTGCCGGGCTCGGTGCTGGTCGCCCCGCTGCTCACCGGCGATGTGTCGATGACTGCCGTTGGCACCACCACTGAAGTGCTCGGCAATCGCGTGTTCGGGTTCGGTCATCCATTCAACAGCGACGGCTCAATTTCGCTGCCGATGGGCGCGGGCCAGATCAACGCGGTCATTCCCAGCCTTTCGCAAAGCTTCAAAATCGGTTCGCTGACCGATATTCGAGGCACGCTCACATCCGATGTTTCGACCGGCGTAGCTGGGAATCTTGGGCCGACACCCCCTACCGTGCCAATCGACATTCACCTTGTTTATACCGATGGGTCGATTGATTCCCTGTACCACTTCAATGCAGTATGGCATCCGCGACTGACTCCAACACTGCTCACGGTTGGAATCGCCGCGGCGCTGACAGGCCGGCAGGATTTGCCTGAGTTCCACACGATTCAATACGATCTTGATCTGTCATTCAATGAATCCCGATCAATCAAGCTCCGTAATATTGCGGTCAATGCACCCGCTCCATTGCTGATGCGCAGTCTGGTCACGCCGATCAGCTTTGCAACGGAAAATCCGTTTAAGTCGCTTAAACTGGAAAAAATATCCGGCACGATACGCGTCACGCCCGAGGCACACGAAGCCGATATTCTGTCGGTCGATCTCGTCAAGACGAAATTCAAGCCCGGCGAAACGATTCACGGCCTAGTTCACTATCGCCCGTTTCGACTGCCCGAAAAAACGATGTCGATTGAGTTACAGCTTCCGCGCGACATTCCCGACGGCAGCTACAGCCTGAGCGTGAGTGATCGTGAGACGTTTTTGCAGGATGAGCAGCGCACCTCGCCATATCGATTTACGGCCCAGAATATCGACGACGTTTTCAAGGTGATCGATGACATCACATCCGTTCGCGAGGATGCGGTGTATGTGCGACTCATGCGACAGGTGGATGGTGTGGCCATCGGACATACCACCCTGCCACGATTGCCGGGGTCTCGGCGGCAGATTCTTCTCGATTCGGGCCGTGATGAAATCACGCCTTTGATGGGTTCGACCGTCAAAATCATCAAAAGTGAGCTTGCGATGAGCGGCTCAAGCGAAGTGGAAATCGACGTTGAACGAAGTGTCAAAGCTGAAGGACGACCCGGACACGCGACGCCGACGATGCCGCCGGCACGATTGCCCGGCGGTGGGTCAACTCATCGCGCCGAGCCGATGCAACCGATGCCCGATGAACCAGGCGATTCGCCTTGAGCCTTGCCTTGCGGAGAATTCATGAGAATTGTCATTTGCGTGTTGATCGGTTGCCTGACTGCTCCGGCCTGGGCGGTCAAAACGTCGCACTGGGTTCATTCCAGCGAATCCGATTATCAGCGCGGCACGTTCAATCACGTGGTGGCGACCAATCTTGGCGATCTCAAGTTGTCACGTCAGGTTAAAACGCTGGTGGAGCAGGATGCGCGGTTTAGCGCGGTCTTTGCGATGGCGCAATCGCCTGATGGCACGATCTATGCCGGCACCGGGCCCGATGGAATTTTGCTCGCGATCAGGGATGACAAGATCTCGACGGCTGCGGAATTGGGCGAGCATGTCAACTTGTTCAGCCTGCTGGTTGATTCGCGAGGGCGGTTATTGATCGGCACGGGCGGGGAAAAGGGAGAGATTCTCCGAATCGATAAGCCGGGTGACAAGCCCCATTCGATTTTCTCATCCGACGAGGTGAAATATATCTGGGCGATGGCGCAGACGCCCGATGGCAACGTCTATGCCGCCACCGGACCCAATGGCCAGCTTTTTCAAATCAATCCGGATGGTTCGCACAAGGTGCTGTTTGACTGCAACGAAAATAACCTGCTTTGCCTGCTGAGCGATGGCGGAGATTTATTATACATCGGCACCGATCCAAATGGGCTGATTTATCGAGTAAACCGAAAGACTGGCGATGCATTTGTCGTTTACGACTCGCAGCAGGATGAAATCAGCGCCTTGGCGCGCGACAGTCATGGGAATTTGTATGCCGGCTCATCCAATTCCGGCCAGCCATCGGAAAACAGCGCCGAACCCGATCATGAGGGTCGCCCGGAAGGCGATAGCCATGATTCCGCCATCCCATCGTTGCCGCGACGAATGCCCAAGCCGGCCGATTCGCCAACCACCATGCCTGGCGAAGTGCCCGGCATTCCAAAGGAATCACATCCCCTGTCGATGATGATCCTGCAAGCCGCTGATGAGCCGGCAGCCAGCCCAACCAGCGCTCCTGCAAGTCCGGGCAAGTCGTTGCGTCGAAAATCCGCCTCTGGATCGCCGCCTCCCTCATCGTCGGGAAATAACAATGTGATTTACCGCATCGATCCCGAAGGATTTGTCACTGAAGTATTTCACAGCAACGATACGATCCTGGCGATGACTGAAAACGATGGCGCGATTTTGGCCGCCACTGGTGAAGAAGGAAATATCTACCAAATCAACCCGCAGGCGGACGAGACCACCCTGCTGGCCAAGCTCGATCCCAAACAGGTGCTCTGCCTTTTGCCGGTCAAGGATGGACGAGTTTTCCTCGGCACCGCAAACGCCGGGCAAATCGGAGTCCTTGGTGCGGGGTTCGCTTCAGAGGGGACGTTCGTCAGCCAGGTGCTCGATGCCGAACAGATCAGCCGATTCGGCAAGATCGAACTTCGCGGCACGCTGCCGTCGGGAACGGGTTTGAAGATTTCGACGCGCAGCGGCAATGTCTCGGAAGAGGACGATGCCGGCTGGTCGAAATGGTCTGACGATTTGCCCGCGAGCGAATTCGTGCAAAATCCATCGCCGGCTGCGCGGTATCTTCAATATCGCCTGACCTTTTCCAGTTCGGATGGCAAGTCCACACCAACGGTTGATGAAATTGACGTGGCCTACCAGTCGCCCAACCTGGCGCCGGTCGTGAAATCGATTAAGGTCACTTCAGACCGGTCCGACGAAGACGCCCCCGCCAAGACCAAGATGACGATCAAGTGGGACGCCACCGACGCCAATGAGGACGATCTGGAATACAACCTCTACTTTCGCATGGGCACGGCTGGGCCTTGGATATTGCTGAAGGAAAAAGTGAAAGATCCGACTTATGACTGGGAAACGCGGAATGTGGCGGATGGCAGATATCAGATCAAGGTGGACGCCTCCGATGCCGCTGCCAATCCCACAGGCCAGGGGAAAACGGCATCCCGAGTGAGCGATCCTGTGGTGGTCGATAATACTGTCCCCGTGATTGGCGATGTGAAAATCGCGATTTCAGGCGGAAAAGTGAATATTTCAACCCACGTTACCGATCGAACCAGCACTGTCGCGTTGCTGCAATACAGCATTGATTCGGCGGAGCATTGGCAGACCGTGCTTCCTTCGGATAATATCGCTGATTCGCCTGAGGAGGCGTATTCGTTTGATGTGCCCGGCCTGTCCGGCGGAACTCATCAAATCACGTTCCGGGCGACGGATTCACATGGCAACCGAGCCTTTGAATCGGTAAATGTAACCGTGGAAAAATAGAAAGATCAGCCACGGAGGACACAGAGTTCACAGAGAAGACCCGCAAAGGAATTTTTCTCTGTGTTCTCTGTGATCTCTGTGGCGTTATGTCTGGAGATTGGCCGCATGCATTATCCGCACAAGATCAGCAAGGTAAAACGAGCCCGCAAGATCGGCTTTCGAGCGCGCATGCGTACGAAAAAGGGTCGGCAGATGATCAATCGCAAGCGCCGGGCAGGCCGCAGCGTGCAAGTCGTCTAAACAGTATCCCTCTTCCATCTAAACGAGCACCTTATCCAATGCCGCCAGCATTGGCTTGGCGTATTCGTTGCCAAACAAGGAAAGATGATTCATCAGCGGGTAAAGCTGGTAGACCGCCTTGCGCACCCGATGATATCCTTCATCCAGCTTGAAGACCTGCTGATAAGCCTTCAAGAACGCCGGCGTGCACGTGTGAAATAGATCCATGTACGCGATTTCAGCCTCGGCGTGCGCGTATTTGCAGTTGGGGTCGAGCACCGCATTGATTCGCCATCGCCCATCGCCATCCGGTCGGGCAAGAAGATTGGTGGCCCAGATATCCGAATGCACAAGTCGCGGGACGTCATTGTGGCCAAGCCAGGCGTCCAGGCGTTCATGTATTTTCGAGATATGCTTGCGCGCCTTGGGAGGCAAGTCTCGATTCGAGCAGGCCTCCTGCACGACCGGATCATAAAGCTTTCGATAAAACTCCGGCCAGCTTGCAAATGAATCGGTATTGTCCGCGCTGGCCCGGCGATATTCCGGCGAGGTCTGCTTGTGCATGGTCAGGATGATCTCAGCCAGGTCACGCTGAAGATCATCAAATTGCTCGGCAGAACATTGGGTTTTGGCCTGCGCCAGGTCAATTCCATCCATAAACTGCATAAGAATCAGGCTATGGGGTTCTTCGAGCGTTCCGATTTTCATGCGATAAACCTGTGGCGTGGGCAGGCCAAGGGAACGCAATAGATCAAGCTGGTAGGCTTCGTATTGGTAATCGCGATTGATCCGGTGAGGGGAAATCTTAAGAACCGCGCGCTCGCCAGACTTGAGCGTCAGCCCCAGGGTTGTATTGATGACACCCCCTTCCAGACGCCGGACCTCGCCCAGCTCTGCTGACGAGCCCGCCCAATCCCTGATAATCCCCGCCAATACCTGCCATGAGATGTCGGATTCTTGGAACGACATTGGGCTGACTGAGATTCTGCCCGTGAGCGGTGACAAAAGCAACGCGTAAAGTGAAGTTTACCTTTGTGGCCATTGCAATCGCCGGTTTGTCCGGCCCGATGGGGGCGCGTACAATTCGCTCAATGAGACTGCGGTCCATCTCCGGGCTGTTAATTACCACTGCCCTGCTGGCTATTTGCTGCCGGGGACCCGTTGCCGCACAGCAGGCGAGCACCTCGCCTTCAGCCAGCGAACTGGTTTCTGATCTAACTTACCTCGCATCGGATGATCTCGATGGCCGAGGACTTGGCACACATGGCCTGGACCTGGCGGCCGATTTCATCGCGGATCGATTCAAGTCCGTCCATTTGTCTGCCCTGTCAGGATATGCCGACTATTTTCAGCCGTTTTCCGTCACGATCGATTCAACGGTCAACCCTTCCACGACTCTGGTGAGCGGCAGCACAACCTTCACGCTCACACAACAGTATTTGCCCCAGGGGTTTTCCACGGAAACCGAATTTGCCGGGCCGGTTGTGTTCGCGGGATATGGCATCAGCAGCGACGAGCACCATTACGACGATTACTCAGGCATTGATGTAAAGGGCAAGGCCGTGCTGGTCCTGCGATATGAGCCTCACAACGAGAAAGGCACGAGCCGCTTTGCTGACAATGACTGGTCCGGTGAAGCCGCCCTGGCGACCAAGGCCGACGTTGCCGCCAAACATGGAGCCGTCGCGATTCTGCTTGTCAATCCACCTCAATTTCATGGCCCGGACCATCTGTTGCCGGTCAACCGGGGTGGCGGCAGTTCATCGGTCCCTTTTATTCATATCAAGCAGGATGTTGCCGACCAACTATTGCATCAGGCCGGCAGTGATAAAACGCTTGCCCAGCTTCAAACTGAGCTGGATTCCAAAGTTGCTCCCCATTCGTTCGAGTTGAAGGACGTCACAATTTCCGGCAAAGTCCTTTTCGACCGTCACAAGACACTCACAAAAAACGTGCTCGCAGTTCTGCCCGGCACAACGCATGCCGACGAATACATCGTCATCGGCGCCCATTACGACCACCTAGGCCACGGTGGGCCGGGGAGTTTGCTGCCGTCTTCGCATGAGATCCATCGTGGCGCCGACGATAACGCGTCGGGAACGACCGCTGTGCTTCAACTGGCGGAGAAATTCGCGGCTGCGGGCCCGCGCGAGCGATCCATCATTTTCGTTCTGTTCAGCGGGGAAGAGGAAGGCCTGCTCGGCTCGCACCATTTTGTCGAGCATTCGCCCGTGCCATTGGACGAAATTGTCGCGATGGTCAATCTCGACATGGTCGGACGAATCAGAAATGAAACGCTTTATGTCGGTGGCGATGGCACGGCCGAGGCGTTTGACGGCATCCTCAAAGCCGCCGACGAAACATCGCCCCTGCAACTCAAATCCATCGGCAAAGGCGGTCGTGGGCCAAGTGATCACGAGTCGTTCTCCGTAAAAAAGATCCCCGTCCTCTTTTTTTTCTCAGGCATGCACCCGGATTATCACCGGCCGACCGATACGTCGGAAAAGGTTAATTTCTCGGGAATTGCCCAGTCCATCGATCTGACTTTTGACATCGTCAACGCACTGGCCTCGATTCCGCGACCCCGGTACATCGCGAAATTTGACAGCCAGCCGGTTGCCATCAGCAGCGGGACAGGTTCGCGCGGGCTGCGCGTTTCGCTTGGCGTTGTGCCCGATTATGGAACCGATGAATCGATCAAAGGCGTGAAAATTTCCGGCACTTCTCCGGGTTCGCCCGCGGAACTGGCGGGGCTTCAAGACGGCGATCTGATCGTGCAAATGAACGATCGCACGATCGTCAATCTCTACGACCTGACCAATTTCCTTGGCGCAGCCAGCGCGGGCGATCGCGTTGACATTACAATTCAGCGCAACGGAAACACGATGAAGCTGACGGCAACGCTTGCGGAACGGAAGGGATAGCCGGATGAAACACGGAATCATCATCGTCGATCACGGATCGCGATTGAACGAAAGCAATCAGATGCTTGAAGAAATCGCCAAGCTGTTTGCCGAGCGTTTTCTCGCCAGACATCCGATCGTCGAGCCGGCCCACATGGAAATTGCCGAGCCTTCCATCGCAGCCGCTTATGCAAAATGTGTCGAGCGAGGAGCACAACGCGTCGTCGTCATTCCATTTTTTCTCGGGCCAGGCAAACATTGGACCAACGATATCCCGCGGTTGACCGCCGAGGCGGCAAAACAGCATCCCAATACCAACTATCACGTTTCAAAACCACTCGGAATTGACGAGTTGATCCTCGACCTGCTGGCCAAGCGGGCGCAATCGTGTGTCGATCATCATTTTGTCTGCGATAGCTGTCGAGGCACGATCCGTTGCGGCAATGCGCCGGCTTAGATTTGAAGCGCGCTCGTTTCCCACGCCGGCACGGTCGCCCGGCCCATGCCGTTTTCAACCAGCCGTTTGGCAAATCCTTCAGCCTGGTCGATTTCTCCATGAACAACGAACGCGCTCGTCCTTCCAGACAAGGTCGGCTTGAGAAACCTTAAAAGCTCATCACCATCGGCGTGGGCGCTCAGCCCGTGAATTGTTTCTGTCCGGCAGTGCACGTCGTACCACCGGTCGAATATTCGCACGCGCTTTTGTCCGTCCTGCAGGCGCCTGCCGAGCGTGCCGGGCGGGGTCCAGCCGACGAAAATCACCAGATCGTCCGGCTGTTCCACGCTGTGGCTCAGATGATGCAATATTCGTCCAAACTCACACGTCGGGCTCGACGCAATAATCACGCAAGGCCCGCGATCCGCATTGATCTGCTT
>DASZXJ010000023.1:0-32604 GCA_035545895.1 Tepidisphaeraceae bacterium
GCCGCTCGACGACGATCGACTCGATGGTCTGTTTCAACAGCTTGGCGTCGTGGACGTTGGCGCCGGCAATGACCACGCCCAACGGGCCGCCGTCGGCTTCGACGATCACGCTGCGTTTTGTACCGTTTTTCGCACGATCCGTGGGATTCGGGCCGACGCAATCCCCCCAAACGCGCCTTGCCCATCGCCGCGTCAGCGCTTTGCCATTCCCAGTTGACTCCGTTCAGTTCCTCGCAATTCTCGATCAGCACCGCCCAGATGCGTCCGAACACGCCCCTGACAATCCAGCGTTGCATCGTGCGGTGAACCGACGAATCGTCGCCGAAGCGTCCGGGCAATTGGTTCCACTGCACGCCGCTGCGCATCTGATAGATGATGCCGTTGAGCGCTTCTCTCTGTCCGGTGCGGGGTCGGCCCGTTGGTGCGGGCGCGTCGAGTTCGTGGAGAATGTCCTGAATGATCGACCACAGTTCGTCATCGACCTCCCAAATCGTCGGCAGAACCCTGTATTTGCGTTTGCTTCTGGCCATCCCTGGCTCCTTGAAATGCCGTCATCCTTGACGGTCAAGACATTATACTTGGTTTTGAGATAGGTACTAAATGTTCTGGGCCTGTATCGCCCATTCCCGCCTTTTGCACTAAATCGCATATAGTCGCATCGTCTCGTATCTCTTGGAACGTCACAGGGTTGTGCGATTCGTCGGTTTCTGCCTGCTTGTCCGTGCGAGGCAAAACGGCTTTATGCTGCAGCGCATTTTGCAGCGCCCTGTTCTCCCCTGCTTTGCCTGCGGCATGCTGGAAGTGCTCGTCGGTCATCTGTGAAATCTGTGGATCAAACTCTTGTCTGTAGGCTCCATGAAACTGCACAAAAGTGCGCGCCATATGACGAGTCGGACAAGCGGATTGGTCGATGAAATGCGCTGAATCTTCGCGCATCTGCGCGTTTCCCGCGGTCCTTGAGTCACTGTCGCGATGGCGCAAGCGGGTTTCGACGTCGCTTGCGCCATCGCGACTGATTGATCCACAAATTCGCATCGCCAAGGAAGGCGCCAGCCCACCAATTATCCAATGAATTACGCTCTTCCTCGGGTTCAACTCCATTCCGCTTGACTATCCATCGATAAACATCACTGGCTTTTCCCAGATGGCGAGCACGACGCCGCCTTGGGCGTTGGATACGGTGTGTGTGCTGCCGGGCGGGTTGATGATCATTGTTCCGGGTGCATATTCGCCATGTTCGTCGGTTTGTGGGTGGGAGAGAATGAAGATGTGTTCATAGCCCAGATGTTCATGCGCGGGGATGCCAGCGCCAGGCTCGTACCAGAGGAATGCCGCGGATGGGCCGGTTGTCTGATTGCCGTATATGCGATGGATTTTCACGCCTGTGCGGAAGGGCTCCCACTTGAGCGAGTCGAGTTGTTTGGGCAGTTCAAACAGATTGATCGGAGCAATCGAGCGGGTTGGCGCGCTGTGCATCTATCCTCCCGGGCCATGAATCAATTCCACCCATCGGACACTGCCGCAATGGTAGCCTCAGAGAGGGCGGCATGTCAGGGTGCTGTGCAGAGGGATCAGGTCTGGATGGTTTCGGCGGTATCGTGGGCGTGCCCCGCCATATGCCGGCCGATGATGCCGATGTCCGCTTCCTCCGAAATCGTCTCATACACAAACTGGCCGTCAAACATAACGACGATTCGGTCGGACAACTCGAGCACTTCGTCCAAATCTTCGCTGACCAGCAGAACGGCAGCGCCACGATTGCGCGCTTCAATAATTTGCGCGCGGATGTCGGCAGCGGCTTCAAAATCGAGTCCGAAACAAGGATTGGCGACGACGAGCACTTCGACCGTGCCGGACAATTCTCGTGCAAGCACCGCCCGCTGCACGTTTCCGCCGGACAGATTTCGAATTGGAGTGTTGGGCGAAGGCGTTTTAACTCGATAGCGTGCGATCAGGTCGCGTGCCGCCTTACGAATCGAACCCGCATGCAGAAAGAATCTGCCGACGGTAAAATGCTTGCTGTCGTACGTGCGAAACGCCATGTTTTGCGCGACACTCATGTCGCCGACGCAGGTATTGCGCAGCGGCTCCTCGGGCAGACAATACATCGAATGTTTATTGATATGCGCCCGGATCGGGCGATACGTTTCGCCATGCACGCGGACTTCGCCCTGCTCGATGGGTCTTTGCCCGGCAAGGACTTCAATCAATTCGCTTTGCCCGTTGCCCGAAACTCCCGCGATGCCGACGATTTCGCCGGCATGCACGCTCAGATTCAGATCTTCCAATGCTTTAACACCCGTTTCGTCGAGGGCATGAATTCCATTGAGATGAAGGTACGGCTCGCCGCGATTGGACGTGCCGCGCTCAGTTTTGCGGATGGTCTTTCCAGGGCCGATCATCATTTCCGCCATCTGATGCGGAGTGAGGTCGGTGACCATCCCCTTCCCGGCGAATTTACCGCTTCTTAGAACCGTGACTTCGTCGGCGAATTTAGTGACTTCGCGAAATTTGTGCGTAATCATCAGCGCACTGATCTGGCCTTGTGAAACCAGGGACCGAATCATCGTCAGCACTTCATCGGCTTCCTGGGGCGTAAGTACAGAGGTCGGCTCGTCCAGAAAAAGAATCCTGTTCTTCAAATAAAGCTGTTTGCAGATTTCCAGCTTTTGCTTTTCACCGGCGGATAACGCTCGCACCGGCTTGCCGATGGGGATGAAGAACGGCGTGGTCTTCATGTAAGCGCGCAGATCGGCGTATTCCTTTTCCCAGTCGATGATCGCCGGCAACTTGCCTCGCGAGAGGACCATATTCTCGGCCACGGTCATGTTCGGCACGAGCGTGAAGTGCTGATAGACCATGCCGATGCCCAGCTCGCGCGCCTCGCGCGGATTTTTGATGAATACTTGCCTGTTATCGATCGACATCTCCCCTTCATCCGGCTGGTAGTAGCCCATGATGCATTTGACGAGCGTGCTCTTGCCGGCACCATTGCCGCCCAGCAAGGCATGAAACGTGCCGGGGCGGAGTTTCATCGACACATTATCCAGCGCGACCAGCGAACCAAATCGCTTGGTCATATTGATGACTTCCAGGCCGGGCGCAAGAATTTTCTTGGGAGTTTCAAGATCTGTCATGAAATCACCGTGATAAGGTTGCTGGAATTGCTGATCGCGCCAAACACGCCGTTCTGCATCGTGACCATTTTCACCGCTGCCTGGTGATTGCCCATGTCGGTGGCAGCGCAACAATCTTCCAGAAGCAGGCATTCATAACCGCGGTCATTGGCTTCACGCATGGTCGTGTGCACGCAGACATCTGTCGTGATGCCTGTGAGAATGATGTTCTGAATTCCTCGCTGGCGAAGGATCATGTCGAGATCGGTTGCGTAAAACGAGCCCTTGCCCGGCTTATCGATGATCGTTTCGCCCGGCTGAGGGTAAAGTTCGGGAATAATATCCCACCCTGGTTCGCCGCGAACGAGCACGCGTCCGCACGGGCCGGGATCACCAATCCCCGCGCCAATCTGCCTGGACCGCCAGCGTTTGTTGACGGGCAAATCGGAAAGATCAGATCGATGGCCTTCGCGGGTATGCAGGATATGGAACTTCGCCTTGCGCATGGCATTCAGCACATTGCGGATCGGCTCGATGCAGGCGCGCGTCACAGCGATGTCATAGCCCATCAAATCGACATAGCCGCCCTTGCCGCAAAAGTCAGTCTGCATGTCGATGATGATCAACGTCGTATTCTGTGGACGAAGATCGCCATTCCACGGCCAGGGGTATGGGCTGGCATCAACATATTGTTCACTGATCCTGGTCATTGAAATTCAGCGGCTTACGGTCAGTTCAGCGGGGACGCCCACCATTGTGCGAGTGCGCGATGAAGTCATAATCATGATGACCAGCGTCATCATGTAAGGCGCGGCGATGAACATATATCGGTACGAAGTCACCCCTACCGATTGCAGCGCCGGCGCAAGCGCGCCCGCGGCCCCGAAGAGCAGCGCCGCATATAAGCAGTTCATTGGATTCCACCGTGCGAAAATAACCAGAGCGACAGCCATGAGTCCTTGGCCGCTGGAAAGGCCTTCGCTCCAGCTTCCGGGATAGCACAAAGAGAGGAACGACCCGCCCATGCCCGCGAGAAATCCGCCCGCCGCCGTTGCGATTGCGCGAACCGTATTGATTGAATAACCCATGGCCCGCGCGGCGTCGGTGCTTTCGCCCACCGTGCGAACGATCAAACCCCAACGTGTCCGATTAAGCATCCATAACATTGCTGGAGCGAGTAGTGCGCCAATGACAAAAAGCGCATTGATCTTCAACGCTTCTCGAACCTGCGGGATATTGCTCCACCAACCGAGGTTGATGACGGGCAATTGCGGGGCTGTCGGTTGAATGTACGGTTTGCCGAGGAAAAACGCCAAGCCGGTTCCAAACAGCATTAATCCAATGCCAACGGCGATATCATTGACGCGTGGCCGCGAACAGAGCCACGCATGGATCAACCCGAATATGCTTCCGACAAAGCCCGCAGCGAGCACGCCGAGCAATGACGAGCCGGATAGATAGGACAATGCATAGCCGCTCATTGCGCCCATGATGAGCGTGCCTTCCAGGCCGAGATTGATACGTCCGCTTTTTTCGGTGAGGCATTCGCCAAGGCTGACGAAGATGAAAGGCGTGCTCACGCGAATCGCGCCGCCAAAAAGCGCCAGCGGAACTGCCCACAAGCCGACCGAGCCTGCATCAGGCATGGGTGGGCTCCTTTCTCTGGAAGATCTTGAATCGTCCGTAGAACGTTTCGAAAGTAAGGATCATCAAAAAGAGGATGCCTTGCAGGACGAGCACGGTTGCATCGGGCAAGTGCTGACGTCGCTGAAGAAGCCCACCGCTTGCGCCGATACCGCCGATCAGTATGGAAACGGGAATCACCGCCAAAGGGTTGGCTCGCGCAATAAATGCGACAAGAATTCCGGTGTATCCGTATCCCGGCGCGGTGATATTGGCATTGGCGCGGCCTTGAATCGCAGCCACTTCAACCGTGCCCGCCAGACCCGCCGCTGCGCCCGCCAAGGCGCAGATGAACACGGTGATCTTCCCCACGGAAAGTCCCGCCACGCGCGCTGCACGGATATTGCCCCCCGCGATGCGCGCGGCAAATCCGATGACCGTGTGATCCATCAACAAATAAGTAACGATGCAGATGATAAGGCCAAGCCCCAGTCCCCAATGCACGTCGGTGCCGAACATCTTCCCCAGCATGTTCGCATCGCCGATGTACCAGGTGGAGGGGGTGTTAAGACTTTCCGGATCGTGCATCGGCCCTTCGACCATCTGGTTGAGAATGGCGATGGCGATGTAATTAAGGAGCAGGCTGCAAATCGTTTCATTGACGCCGCGATAATATTTCAACGAGCCCGCCAGCGCGATCCAGCACGCGCCGGTCAGCGATCCGGCCAGCATCATCGCCACCAGCACTGCGAATGACGATGAATTGGGCATGAGATGCGCCGTACCAGCAGCCGCGAGCGCACCAAGAACCAGTGCTCCTTCGCCACCGATGATGACCATCCCAAGTCGCAGCGGCAAAGCGGTACACAGGCCGGTCAACATGAGCGGCGCAGCACGAATCAGCGTGTTCTGCCAGGAGAATGCCGTCCCAAACGAGCCTCGATACATCAATTGCATCGATTCAATCGGATTGGCATGGGCGACAACCAGAATGAAGAGGCTGAACAAAATCAGCGAAGCAACCAAAGCCGATAACGAGATGGCAATCGGTTCGAGATAATGCAGCGGCAGGCGAGGCCAGACCCTCGGCTTTGGGGGGGACGTTGTCAAATCGGTTGTGAGCGGCACGTCAGTTTCTTCCGTCGCCACTTGCGTATTCACAAAAACCTCCGGGCGAAGGATGGAGCGTCGCCGAGGCCGCGACGGGAGCAGTTCGCACGGCCTCGGCTGACGTCCAGCCAAATCAGAAGTTCACGCCAATGCCGACACCCGCAACAAACACATTGCGGTTGTCATTGCCCGCGCCGGTTCCGAAATTGCCGGCATCAAGCAAGGCATCGTTGATCAGGTAGTCGTAAGTCACGCCTAAATCCAAATGCCAGTGACCGTACTTCACGGGGATTGCGGTGATCGGCAACGAAACGTTGGCGCTGATGGAGAACAAACCAAAGTTTCCTCCATCGTGACTGCCATCCGTATCCCAGTAACCTTCCGGGCCGACTGAGAAATAAGTCGGGAAGGTGAAGGTCAGCGGCATATCCGAACTCACCTTGATGACTTTGGTCGGCACGATGCCCAGTTCGACGTATCCGGTATCGCCCTGGTCGCCGAACACGACGTTGGAACTGCCGCCGATCGACCAGAAGAAATCGACGTAGGGGTTAATCGAAAAGTCGGTAAACCAGTGATCGCTGTAGCTGACTTTCAGGTCAGCCGTGTGCTCGGTGTCGGGCTTGCCGACGGTCGACTGTGGAAAAAACCATGGGCTGTAGGTTGCGGTGAAGCTGATATCGTCGCCGATCTTGCCGGAGAAGCTGAGGAAGTAGTCCACTTCGTTCCAGCATCCGACTTTGGGGTCGCCTTGCGCGGTGTTAAAGTCCGACCAGATACCGGTCACGATGGCGGTGTCCTTGAACGGTCCGAGGTCGCCGATCGGAAAGACCAATCCGACGATCGGCTGAATGACAAGTCCCTGGTTTTCGACAACCAAACCGCGAGGCGTCACGTAAGCGGACTTGAAGGGGATATTGAGAAAGCCGTGAATGTTCGGCGTTTCCGCGGCATCGGCCATGTACTGCGGCCGAACGGTTGCGGACTCTTTGATATCCTGGTTATTTTGCTGTGAGCTTTGCGCGGTGGGCGCAGGCGCCTGTAATGTTAGGTCGTCAGCACTGAACGTCCGAGAGGTGCTTGTGCCGGCCATTGCGATGGCGGGAAGCGCCAGCGCCGCGGCTGCTGCAAGCATACGAAGAGAACCCTTGGCAGAAATCGACATGACATTGCTCCTGTGGCGCGCCAATGACCACCTTCCCGTGGTTTTGGCGAGCATCGGTGTATGGACTTTTGCGACATGGCGGCACATGCCGTCATCCGCCCCGTCGGCGGGTCGCGAGATGCCCATAAACAATGTCCGTGCCAACGCCCGCCCGTGCTTAATACCCCATCTTCGCTGAATTCCGCGATGGGAAATTGCTTCCCGCCTGTGCCCGTCGTTGCAGGCGCATCAGGTGCAACACGCAGCGCGCCCATGCCCATTGCGGACTATCGCCAGAACTGGCTATTCGCCGCTGGTACGCGACTTGTATCGGGCACCGGCAGACCGGGCACGGGGCCCGGTTTCATTCCCTTAACTTTTCCATTGGCTTGAAAGGTATTCCCAATGCGCAAGTCGATTTCCGCTTTTATTGCCATCGTCGCAGGATTGCTGCTGTCGATCCCCGCGATTTCATCCGCGCAGGACATTACAGTGGGTTTTATTTACGTCGGACCCAAGGACGATTACGGCTACAACCAAGCCCACGCCGAAGGCGCAGCGGCAGTCAAGAAAATGCCGGGCGTCAAGGTATTGGAAGAAGAACGTGTCCCTGAAACGCTCGAAGTCACCAAGACGATGGAGAGCATGATCAATCTCGATGATGCAAAGCTGATTTTCCCCACGTCATTCGGCTATTTTGACCCGCATATCCTCAAAGAGGCAGTCAAGTTCCCCAACGTGATCTTCCTGCATTGCGGGGGCATGTACCAGGACGGCAAACATCCCAAAAACGTCGGCAGTTATTTCGGATACATCGACGAACCGGAGTATTTGTCGGGCATCGTGGCGGCACATACCAGCAAGACCAAAAAGCTCGGCTTTATCGCGGCCAAGCCAATCCCCCAGGTGCTTCGCAACATCAATGCGTTTGAACTGGGTGCACGGTCGGTTGATCCGGCTGTGACAACCACCGTCATTTTCACCGGCGATTGGTCCATGCCTGTCAAGGAAGCTGAAGCCGCGACCACGCTGGCCAATCAGGGCGTCGATGTGCTGACCTGCCACGTCGATAGCCCCAAGGTTGTCATGGAAACGGCCGAACGTCGTGGAATCTATTGCACCGGCTATCACTGCAACCAGGCGACGCTCGCGCCCAAGGGATATCTCACCGGCGCTGAATGGAACTGGTCGAAAGTGTACACCGATTATGTGACATGGGTGAAAGCGGGCAAAAAGCCGGGCGATGCGGAATTCCCGCATCTTGTTCGCGGCGGATTGAAGGAAGGAATCGTCAAAACCTCCGCTTATGGTCCGGCGGTCTCCGATGACGCGAAGAAAGACGCCGACGCCGTCAAAGCCAAGTTCATGGATGGCAGCTTCGTGATCTTCAAGGGCCCATTGAAAGACAACAAAGGCAGCGTGATCCTCGAAGACGGGAAGAGTCTCGTGCAAACGGATCCGGTTTTGGAAAAGATGAATTACCTGGTCGAAGGAGTGAACGGCTCGACCGGAGCACCATAAAAAATCATTCCGCACTGCCCAGGCTCAGCGTGCCCTGCTCGCCGAGCTTGCGGTAGATGCGCGTGCGATTAATCCCCAGCAGACGGGCGGCTTCAGCGATGTTGCCGCCCGTCTCGGCTAATGCCCGCTTGATCAACAGATTCTCGGCTGCTTCAATGTTCAGAGGCAGTTCGTTCATCAGATTGGAATGGGTTGTAGTGGCAATTTCAGGCGTGGCAAAGACCGGGTTTGCGGCTGACGATGCGGTCAGGTGAATATGACGCGCTTCGACAACACCCCCGCCGCTTTCGATTAGCGCACGCTCAATTACATTTTTCAATTCACGCACATTACCGGCAAACGCATGACGCGTGACGAGTTGCATTGCCCTTGGATCGATGGTGGGAGTCGATATTCCCATTTCCGCTGCAAATAGATGAAGAAAATGATTCGCCAGCAGCGGAATATCATCCGGCCGATCGCGCAGCGGCGGCAGACGAACCGGAAACTGCGCTAATCGGAAAAACAGATCTTGCCGGAATGAACCGTTGGATATCTGCGATTCGAGATTGGCATTGGTGGCGGCAACGACCCGAACATCGACGTTTCTTTCGCGCGTTGCACCCAGCGGCGTGACTTTGCCGTCTTCAAGGACTCGAAGCAATTTCGCCTGAAGCGCTGCCGGCATGTCGCCTATTTCGTCGAGAAAAAGCGTGCCGCCATGTGCGAGTTCAAAATACCCTTTTCGGTCCATCGCAGCGCCTGTGAATGCCCCGCGAACATGTCCGAAGAGCATCGATTCCGCCAATTCTGAAGGTATCGCCACGCAATTCACTGCAATAAACGGTCCCTTGGCTCGGCCGCTGCCGAAATGGATCGCTCGCGCGACCAGTTCCTTGCCAGTCCCGCTTTCGCCGGTAATCAGCACGTTGACCGAACTGAAATTTTGAAGCCGGCGAACGTCCTGGATGATCTTGTTGATCGTTTGACTCCCGCCCACGAATGCCTTGATTCCCCACTTCTCGGCTTCCTGTTCAGAGATTGTGGAAAGCTGTTCATCGGCGACACGGAGTGCTGATTCCGCTTTTTGCCGTCGGTCAATTTCGGCGCGAAGCTGATCGATCGCGACGGTCAGTTCACTATTCTTTTCCCGCAACTGTCTCGCAAGACGGCTTACACGTAAATGACTCTCGACGCGAATGACCACTTCCTCGGGGTCGATTGGCTTGGTGATGTAATCCAAGCCACCCGCCTGGAATGCTTCGACAAGGCTGTTGGTCTCGTTGCGGGCGCTGATGAAAAGTACGGGTGTTTCTCGAGTGGCCGGGTCGGCATGCAGCCTCCGGCAGGTTTCGTATCCGTCCATGTCGGGAAGCATCACATCGAGCAGAACCAGATCAGGCTTGGCGCGAGCAGCCACCATTAAAGCCATCTCACCACTGGGTGCAGCCAGAATGCGATATCCGCGCGGTTCAAGAGTGCTCGTGAGCAGATCGAGATTCGCCGGTGTATCATCGACGATCAGGATCAGTTCCCCGTCAGGCTGTTGCAACCGATCGTTCATCTTCCTCCGCGGGACTCTCACCGATTTCCGCTGCCAAGCGGGAAATGGCGGGCAGATCGTAACGATGCACGCAACCACGCAATTGCTCCGCCAACCGTTTGGTTGCAGGTCCAAGCCATTCGATCTCGGCAACGATTCGCTTGAGATCGGTAATATTGCAAATCTCCGCGGCCTCACGAAGCCGCGATCGCAAATTGGCCGGCAGCGAACAATCCTGTGCCGATTCGGGCGTTTCAGGGCGCTGCGCGTGTTCAAAGCGCACGCCGAGCAATGTTGAGATGCTGAGATAAACCCGTTCGCAGCGCAATGGCTTGGCGATCACATCGTCAAACCCCGCGGCCTGATAACTGCGCTGCTCGTGTGAAAGAGCCGAAGCGGATGTCGCAACGAGGCAAATGTTCTCGCGCCCGCAGGCGTCGATAATCCGTCGCGCGGTTTCCTTTCCATCAATGCCGGGCATCATGATGTCGATGAACGCAATATTCGGCCTGGCCTGTATAATTGCTTCGATCGCCGTTTCGCCGCTTTCACAAGCGCGAACGTCGCAACCGACTGCGCCGAGCATGTCGGCCAGCAATACGCGATTTTCACGAATATCGTCCACCACGATCGCCGAAACGTGCGTACCCTTGGCGAGTTGAACAAAGCCCGGCTCGAATTCGCTTTCGATCGAATTCGACTGCACGCGGTTCGCCACGGCCTGCATATGAATGGTGAAATGGAATCGCGACCCTTCACCCGGTTGCGATTCGCAAACAAGCTGTCCGCCCATCAGATTGACGTGACGTTTTGCAATCGCCAGCCCCAGCCCCGTGCCGCCACGGCCCGCACTGTTGGATGCCTGCTGAAATGGATCAAAAATGCCTTTCAGCGCCGAGGCCGGAATACCCGTGCCGGTGTCACGCACTTCAAATCGGTAGCGATCATGGCCTTCGCAAGTCAGTCCAAGCACGACGAACCCCGCATCGGTAAACTTCACTGCATTGCCCATGAGGTTGATAAGCACCTGCCGCAACTTGCGATCATCGCCGCTGACAATCAGCGGCTCTGGCCCGACGCCTTCGATTTTGAACGGCAGGGATCTTTGTTCACATTTTTGACGGAACATGCCAGCCACGTCACGCAGCAGGCCGTGCAAGTCAACCTCGGTCACGTTCAGTTCGGTGTGGCCAGCTTCAATTTTTGAAATATCCAGGATGTCATCGATCAACTCGATGAGATGTCGCCCGCTTGCGAGAATGGTCTTGATGGCATCACTTTGCGCGGGTCGCAACGTCGAGTCTCGTCGCAGGAGCTGCGCATAGCCAAGAATGGCATTCATCGGCGTGCGAATTTCATGGCTCATGTTCGCCAGAAATTCACTCTTCGCGCGATTCGCCGACGCCGCGGTCTCTTCCGCACGCGTGCGCTCAGCGATTTCGATCTGAAGCGCCTCATTGGAGCGCGCCAATTCGCTGGTGCGCTCTTCGACGCGCTGCTCCAACTCATCGCGACCACGTCGCAACGCCTGCTCAGCCAGCTTGCGCTCGGTGATGTCAACCACCGTGCCTTCGTAGTATTGCACCTGACCCTTGGAATCGCGAACAACGCGTGCGTTTTCGCTGATCCAAATCACCGATCCATCCTTGCGGTAAATCTGCGATTCGAAGTTCGAAACTTCTCCACTTTGCTGAATTTGCCTGATAAATGCATCACGGCGCGATGGATCGACATATAACTGCCCGGCAATGTTCGCGACCGCATCGATCAACTGGTCCGGCGATTCATATCCATATATTCTGGCGAGCGCGCGATTGGCGCTGAGATAATTGCCGACGCTTGAGGTCTGAAAAATTCCTTCAACGGAATTTTCGACGATGCTGCGAAACTTGGATTCCGCGATGCGGGCGGCCTCTTCAGCACGCTTGCGTTCGGCAACCTCACGAGAAAGCTCGCCGGTTCGATCGACCACGCGGCGCTCGATCTCGCTCATTTGGCGCAGGCCCGTGTACAAAAAGCCGGCGAGGAGTGCCGTAAGCAGCAGCCCGCCGACTAGAATAGTGACCGCCTGATTGGTGGACTGTGCTGCAAGAAACGCCGTATCGGGGTGCAAAATAAGCGTCCATCGTCTGCCGGCAATTTCGACCGGGGCATGCCCATTTATGGATGAATTGATAGCAGCCGGCGCAATGGAGTGTGAAGCAAAAATGATTGGCCGCGCCGCGGCTTCATCGAGAATTTGAACATCCAAACCTTCCAAGGCGAGGCTTTCCATGGCTGGTCCAAGGAGATCACCAAACCGGAAAACCGCCGATGCATATCCCACCAGATTGGCACGCCGGGAATTCAGATCGTTGGATGTTTTGGCATACAGCGCTTCGTAAACCACGAAACCGAGCTGATCGGAACTTTCCTGAATCAGCCGCATCGGCGCGGTGGCAGCCGGCATTGCGGTATCGCGAGCAAGTCTTAATGCGTCGCGCCGAACAGGATTGGAATTCAGGTCGAACCCGATGGCCGCCCGATTTTTGCCATCGAGTTCCAGGTAGTAAATTGGGAAATATTCGTCGCGATCGGCTTCCCGCTCGATCTCGCCGGATGCGCCAATTTCGGTAAAGCTGAAATTCGAGTAGCCATCTTTTCGCGCGGCCTCTTCAAGCTCGGCCCGTTGCTCGTGCCAAACGCGAGGCGTCCAACCCAGCGCCTGAAGTTCGGGATGGCCTGTCAACGCATCGTTGACGAACATCCTGAAGCGCTGCCGGCTTACATTGCCTTGCGTACGAAAGAGCGAACCAACCGAGTTAAGCACTTCCATCGAACGGAGCACCGTAGTTTGAACAAGCTCGGCCCGCTCTTTGGCCCGATTATTGATGGTGGTATGCAGGCTGGCGAGCTCGATGCTGCGGACATAACGAAATGCGCCCACCGATAGGACAATTCCACCCGCCACGACCAATACCAGCGCCAAGCTGCCGATCATGCCCCGCGAAGCGACGGGGGAAGGTTGCGCTTGGCCAACAGGCGAGCGAAAATTAGGCATATAGCACCCGTCAAATTGCGCAAAAGCCAGCGTGCCCACCAAGTGGGCAATAATTTCAAAATTGCTATTGACCGAGTATCGAAATGCAAGACACAGGCCAGTCTGCGGTTACGGTCGTCAAGTCATTGATGCGACCTAACCCATTTAGGTGAATTTCGACTTCATTTCCGGCCGGCCATGATGAGAACGCCGCAGGCCATATTGAAAGAAGAAGCCTTTTTTTCGCACCAAATCCGTGTCAATCAAGTGCATGCGGCCAAGGGATCGGTCTTTTTTTCCAATTGAGGGCAAAATCCAATGCGTCGAATCAGCTTAATGCGCGGTCTGATGATGTGCTGCCTACTTTCACTGGCAGGATGTCCCGAAGAATTGCACGAGGTCAAACGATTCAACTCCCTCGACCAGGCTGGCTCGACGCATCTGGCCGTGCTGTCTGTCGGGCGATGGGATGATTATCGAAATGAATTGCAACCTCATTTTGGCATAAACGAAGCCACCGCTAAAACGGAATCCGTTCCCGAAACGGCGGCTTTCCAACAAAAGGTCCTGGACGCAGTAACCCTGAGCCTGAAAGTTGCGACACCCACCGTATCGGGTGGTCAAACCAGCACGGTCAATACAGGTTCGATCTCAACTTCCACCAACAATTCGGGCACAACCTCAACCGCTTCAAGCGGAACCGCAGCCGCGGGAGTTGGAACCTCGACGTTGGTCAATACCAATTACGGAACAATTACCCTCACCAATACAGGATCCAATTCAGGAACCAACACCGCGACTCAAACTTTCTCCAGTAACGACCCGAGCAAATTGACAGGCCCGCAAATCACCAACCTGCCCAGCGGCGGAGCAGGTTCCATTTCGGGAGGCGGCTCAATTTCGATGCCCAGTAACATCGATCCAATGCTCCGCTATCTGGCTGCGACCGCGCTGTTCCAGGAAGGAGCAATCATCGATCGTTATGTCAAAGATGCAGCCATTAACGATGAATTCGATCCTTATGTTGTTCGACTTCAGGTTTCACTTCTACCCTCTGCGAGAAACGCGCCCTACGATGCGTATTCAAATATCTCGTTTTTCTCAGGCGACTTTCCCGTTCCATCCACGCCAACAGTGTCAACTCCTTCGTCACCATCCCTTGGGGATAAACTTCTCTCATTTTTCCATAAAAAAGAGACATCCAGAGTAACCACGTTGCCGTATGACGCCACGCTTACAGGAAAAAGCAATGTGCGGTTGATACCCCTGCTCGTCACAGACGATATTGAGGCCACTATCGAAAGCCGCTCGCTTGAACAAATGAGACAATTGGTCCTAGCGCTTCAAGCCGGATATGCAGGAATCACAGGCGAACTCGGAGTCAACTCCGTTTACGATAAACTCCAGGTCGCATTGGGGCGAGATTTCAATTCAACCTTCACCGTCGCCAGGGTTTCGGAAAATACACTTAGAGTGCGATTTGGCGCGTTGCAGCAACCAAAATCGGGTTATGCAATGATCCCTCAGACTCATAATGTTTCACTGCTGGTTTTAGTCCCCAAGCCGGATAAAAGAGCAAAAACAATCGCCGACAATGCTCACGATGCGTTTGGAGTATCGGTGAACAAAGATAGTGATGCTCGAATGGTTCACCTGGTAGCCAAAACATCGTTTATTGACGCAAATACTGGTGAAGTACTGCCAGTCAAAGATAAAGTGTACTATACCGCGTTGCGTGACGCGCTTTTGAACAACCAAATTAAGTTTTCACACCATGCCCTTTCAGATGACAATTCAGATGCCTCGGAATTTACTGGGAAACTCACTCGCCTGATCGCAGCGAATGACTATGACGCCTTTCTAAAATGGTGGCGAAGCGATTTCGATAACAATTATCCAGGAATTACCTTTCCTGACCGATTGTGGGCAGACCTCGCGTCCATTCGAAGTCTCAGCCCATACCAATCCGCGACATTTCAATTGCCGCTGGACAAAAGCCCTATCAGCTTAGGGGCAAATACGGTTATCAGCCCGCTTACCGATGTTTCAGCCAGCACTGCCACGATCACCGTCACGCCTGTCGCCGATTTTGACTCAACCAAGGTGATAAGCTGGTTGACGTTGACCAATAAGCAAGACAAGACCGTGATGAAAATTCCTGCCCAACTGGTGGAAGTGAAAGGCAACAGTCTTGTCGGCAGTTTTCCATCGCTGAATAATCTGCATCTCAAGCCCGCTGAATGGGATGTCCATTTCGACGCTCGAATTGTTAATTCAAGGCTGGAAGTTAACAGCGTCCAGTTTTCGGCGGATGTGAGCATGCTGCCCATTCCAGCGCCCAAACCCAGTACGATCCAACTCGCCCTCAGCGCCAGTTCTGTCAATTCCAGTGGCGGCAACGGCATCGTGAAAATCGGCGTATCCGGCATTCCAGCGGGAACACCCGCCACCGTTCTGGTGAGCGGCGCGGAGGTGACAAAAGCTGACTCGGATGGAACGAAGATCGATACAACAGTCAAAGACGGATCATCGACGTTTACACTTTCCAAAGATAGCGTTGTGACGCTGCAATTGACTAATTTGAGCCCGCTGCTTCCAGTTTCGATTGCGGTAAAACAGGATAAAACGGTAATTCAAACTGCATATTTGCCGGTGTTTGAACTTCCGAGCAAGCCGAAAGGGGAATAATGATTTGTGATGGTTTTTCAATGTTGGCGGCTATTCACGAAGGCTCGCCAGCCGCCGAAATGAGAGATATCGGTTGCCCCTTCGATGGCGAAGTTTTCGCAGAGGAACCCCTGCACTTGTTCGCCATCTTCGAGTTGGATTGTTCCGATTCCGAGCGGCGAAGGAATCGCCGAAACGAATTGACCAAACGATTCAGCCGACATTTCCCATACTTCAAGCGCGATGTGATGGCCATCGCCATTGCTCGTGCGAACCATGCCCGGCTTAGCGGGAGTGGTGTTGGGCAGAGCGTACAATCGATATATTGGCGCAGTTTGTACTGCACGAACCAGGGTAGCGCCGATCGAGGTTAATTGGTGATTTAGCGGCATTCCAGATAAATGGGCTCCAACAACAGCAAGCTTCGCGCTTTTCAAAGTGGAACTCCTCGTTGGGGATTTTGATGAAATCGGAAGGCGGGAAACCCCGGGTCCAATTCCCAGTTTTCGATGGAGCAAATCCGCAACCTGCATCAACGGCCGATCCTGTCCCGCTCGACCGATCAAGGTCGCTCCGAGCGGCAGGCCATTTGAGATGAACCCGGTCGGGACAGCAACTGCGCACAAGTCCATCAAATTTACGAAATTGGTGTAATATCCCAGGTTGATATTCGTCTGCAGAGGATCAGCCTCGACCGCGGCGATCTTATAAATTGTGCCGGCCGTCGGAAGCAGCAACATATCCATTTTGGCCCATTGAGCCTCGGCGGCCTGGCAATGCGTTTGCAACTCGTACATCGCGCCAAACGCTTCCGTCGCTTTTATTGCTTCACCCCACACAAGAATCTGCCGCGTCACAGGCAAGAGCGCGTCGGGCTTAAGGAGCATGGTTTCCCTGGCGACCATAAACCGCTCGGCAACCCAGGGGCCGGCATAAAGCAATTCAGCGGCTCGACCAAATGGCTCGAAGTCGATCTCAACCGGCAGACCACCGATGGACTGCATTCGCTCGATTGTCTTGCGATAGAGTGATTCCGCTTCGCGATCCCCGTAAAACCGAAGCTGCGAGTCGCGTGGCACTCCAAATCGAAAATTCGATGAGGGAATCGGCTTGGCTGGCGGGATACTTTCAGGCTTGCGCGAATAAGGGTCCTCAGAGTCATACTCGACGATCAAATCGAAAACCGTCCGGGCGTCATCCACGCGGAGGGCAAGAATCGAAACGCAATCGAGCGACTTGCATGCCGGCACGACGCCGCTGGTGCTGATCAGGCCACGAGATGGCTTTAAGCCCACAACATTATTAAAAGCGGCGGGAACTCGACCCGAACCAGCCGTATCCGTACCCAGCGCAAAGCTGACCAACCCTGCTGCAACCGCAACGGCCGATCCCTGACTCGATCCGCCGGAAATGTATTCCCTATTAAACGGATTTTTGCAGACTCCGTAGGGTGATCGCGTTCCCACCAGGCCGGTGGCAAATTGATCGAGGTTGGTTTTGCCGACTGCAATCGCCCCGGCGTCGCAAAGCTTTCGGACGGCCGTCGCCGATTGTTCCGCCATTCTTGCAAAAGCCGGACATCCCGCCGTTGTGGCGTGACCCGCGAAATCTATATTGTCCTTGATCGCAAAGGGAATCCCAAAAAGCGGCTGTGAAATGCCGGATAGCTTTCGTTTCAATGCGGCATCAAGCTGATTTTTGATCTCGATACGGGAAAACCGATCGATCCAGACGGCAGGCTCGGAATAGTTGTCGATTTTGGCCAGCAATCGATCAAAAAACTCGACAGGATCAAGCCGCCCGGTCGCAAAACCTCTTTGCAATGTTTCAATGTCCAAGCTGTCCGTCATGATTTGCGGGAAATTTCAAATTTGTCTGACAGGGCGAATTGACCAGTTCCACGAAGCGGCGGCTCAAACCGGCGACTTTGCAGCTCGTATGGCACGCCCAGCTTTCTGAAAACGGCTTCAACCGGACCATCGTCTACAGTGACGATGCCGTCGTCTGACACTTCGATCGGAACATGCAGATTGCCGAGTTCAAACGCCAGGGAAATCGCTTCCACCGAATTCCTTGGCCGGGCGATCAGCACGTTACTGAGTTCGACGCTGACAACGATCGCGTCGGATCTATCTTCCGACCGCCATAGAACATCGCCGTGCCTGAGCGTTACGCCAAGCTTGAGCAGGATACGTATATCTTGTCCATTTCGGGACTGTTTACGAACGGCGCGCGAGGCGCATTCCATCCAGGAGAAATCCACCCAATCGATTGACCACGCCGAAATATCCTGTGAATCGGGGTCAAAGATGTTTGCAATTGGAGTTTCAACCAACATTGAAAGTCCCCCGATTTTCCATTTGCCTGGTGCGCTCGATACCAGATTGCATAAAGTGGATCCATGCCTGCATTCCTTCGCCGCTGCGCGATGACAACTCCATTATCCGCATGCCCGGACGAACGTTTTGAATGCTTTCGTATGCCGCTTGCCGATCAAAACCGACCACTTCGGCAAGATCGGATTTGGTGATAATCGCAACGTCGGCCGTGTTGAAAATAGTCGGATATTTCAGCGGTTTGTCTTCTCCCTCGGTCGTGGAGAAAAGGACGATTCGCATCGCTTCGCCCAGGTCATAGCTAGCCGGGCAAACGAGATTCCCGACGTTTTCGATGAATAGCAGGTCGATGGAATCCAAATCCCAGCCGATCAGGGCTGATTCGATCATTTCCGCTTCGAGATGACATATGGTCCCGGTGACGATCTGCCTGACCGGAGCACCGCTTTCCGCCAACCGTCTCGCATCGTTTTCGGTCGCCAAGTCCCCAACCAGGGCAGCAACTCGATGAGTTTGACCTAGTGCGCGCAGCGTTTCACGCAAAAGCGTCGTTTTACCGGCGCCAGGACTGGATACGAGGCTGACGACAAATACCCCCGCATCGGCAAATCGCTGGCGTAACGAGCGTGCTTGCTCATCGTTTTTCTTGAGAATTTGCTGTCGGACTTGAAGAATTCTGGGTGGCATCAACGACCTCAATGGAAGCGATTTCCAGCTCCTTGCCCTGAATAATGCGGCCCGCGCGGCTTTTACAGACTGGACAACATAAATGGCTAATGTCCTCTAGCAGCCTTTCCTGCCTGCATTTGGGGCACCAAATCACCAAATCGACGGTTTCAACTTCCAGTCCCGCGCCTTGAAGGGCCGTGCCGATTACTGCTGCGCTATACGCCGACCGTAGCGCCTGCGGCGCGACTCCCGACATCGCGCCGATCCTGACGCGCACGACCGACACACGCTCGCGCTTTGCATCCAATTCCGCGATTTGATCACAGACAAAATCCGCCAAACTTCTCGCAACCGATATTTCGTGCAATCAAAACCTCTAGAGAGAGCGTGCGCACGGGATTTGCGTAACAACTGCCGTGCCGACGGGCGGATGTCGGTTTTCCAAGCGATTTGACCAGTGGTCGAACCGCGTCGGCCTGTTGACTGCCTAATTTGCGAGCATCTCATGGACAATGAATGGCGAATCTGGCAATTCGCGGACTCCGCGTTCCCCAGCAGCGGCTTTGCCCATTCGGGCGGGCTCGAGGCAGCCTATCAACATCGCATTGTCATCGACGGCGCGTCTTTGGAACAGTTTCTGAATAGCAGTCGCACTCAACTCATAGCCGGTGTTTTGCAGTTTGTCTGCGCGGCATATGACTCGCCTTCGCAATTTGGGGTTATTGATGAGCAATGCAACCTGTTTCTTAACAATCACGTCGCCAATCGCGCCAGCCGGCTTCAGGGAAAGGCGTTTCTCTCGCTGGCCGCTCGGATATTCGATAGTTCAATGCTCACCTCCCTCGTCGATATGACACGATATGGTCGCGCCTCGGCTCACCTGGCCCCGGTTTTTGGTGTCGTCATGCGCGCATCTGACATCAGCAGGCAGCGAGCGCTGAATCTATTCTTGTTCACCACGCTCCGCAGCTATCTTTCCAGCGCGGTGCGGCTCGGAATCGTCGGTCCCATTGAAGCCCAGCAAATTCAGGCGAAACTGACCGCGCCGAGCACTTTCGATGATGGTTCGAAAGCCAAAGCGCCTGTGCAGACATCGCCGATCCTTGATCTTCTCCAGGCCACGCAAAATCGTCTTTATTCAAGGCTATTTCAAAGTTGAGGAAACATGGCGGAACTTCATACCCACGATGTCTGGACGCATCCGGGCCGATTCATCGACCGGGCACGCCCGATACATAATCGCGATTACTCCTTGCGTGCGTTCACTGTGGGTATTGGCGGGCCGGTGGGAAGCGGCAAGACCGCGCTCATGCTCGCGCTGTGTACCCAATTACGGGAACAACTGTCCGTTTGCGCCGTTACCAATGACATTTTCACCAAGGAAGATGCGGATTTTCTGACCCGTCACCGGGCGCTGGAGAGTGATCGCATTATGGCAGTCGAAACCGGCGGCTGCCCGCACGCTGCCATTCGTGAGGATATCAGCGCCAATCTCATGGCCTTGGAACATCTGCACAGCTTGCATAATCCCGATCTGCTGCTGCTGGAATCCGGCGGCGACAATCTGGCTGCCCATTTTAGCCGCGAACTCGCCGATTTCACCATTTATGTGATCGACGTGGCGGGCGGCGACAAGGTGCCGCGCAAGGGCGGACCAGGTATCACGCAGTCCGATTTGCTGGTCATCAATAAAACCGATCTGGCACCGGCAGTCGGTGCTGATCTAAGCATCATGGATCGCGATGCCCGTCTAATGCGCGGCGATGGGCCTTTTGTCTTTACCCAGGTGAAGCACGGCGCGGGCGTCGAACAGGTGGTGACGCACCTTCTGTCGGCGCGCCTGTCGGCCATAAATACATGACCCGGCTGTTGCAGGTGCAACATCCGGGGCGCAGCCTGAAAAAAAGCGCATGAATTGTTCACGACGAAACTCCATGAGCAACCTTGGTACAAACTTTGCACGAGTCCGATCGCCGTTGGTTGGCCCATCGTCGGGCCACGATTCATTTATTTCTAACTGATGGAGACTGGACCGATGCGGAAAACACTCTCGTTTTTATGCGGCGCTGCAATCGCCGCGCTCAGTTGGCTGCCCATGGCGCGGGCGCAGGACACCGTCAAGATCGGCGTACTGCATTCCCTCTCGGGCACGATGGCGATTTCGGAAACGTCGCTGCGCGATGTCGTCCTGATGGCGGTGGATGAAATCAACGCCTCCGGCGGTGTCCTGGGAAAGAAAATCGATGCCGTCGTCGTTGATCCGGCCTCCAACTGGCCTCTCTTTGCCGAAAAAGCCAAGCAACTCATCGTACAAGACAAGGTGGCCGTGACGTTCGGCTGCTGGACCAGCGTCAGCCGGAAGTCCGTGCTGCCTGTCTTTGAAGCCAAATACTCCAAAGCCGAAAATCCGTACGGCGGCGGACTCCTCTTCTATCCAGTTCAATACGAAGGCGAAGAACAAAGCCCCAACATCTTCTACACCGGCGCCAGCCCCAACGAACAGCTCATCCCTGCTGCTGAATACATGATGAGCAAGGATGGCGGCGAAAAGAAGAAGTTCTATCTCCTGGGCACCGACTATGTCTTCCCGCGCACCGCCAACAAGGTGCTGCGTGCGTTTCTCCTGAAGAAAGGCGTGCCCGAATCCAATATCGCCGAGGAATACACCCCCTTCGGCCACAGCGATTACCAGACGATTGTCGCCAAGGTGAAGGATTTCGCCAAAAACGGCGATGCGTGTATTCTCTCGACGATTAACGGCGACTCCAACGTACCCTTCTACAAGGAATTCGCCAACCAGGGACTGACCGCCGAAAAATGCCCGATCATGGCTTTCTCGGTGGCTGAGGACGAACTCCGTTCCATGGAGACCGAAAAACTTGTGGGGCACCTGGCGGCGTGGAATTACTATCAGTCGATTGATACGCCAGAAAACAAGAAATTCGTCGCCGCGTTCAAGGCATACTGCAAGGCCAAGGGTCTGCCCGGCGGTGATGCCCGCGTGACGGATGACCCGATCGAAGCCGCCTACTTCGGCGTGTATGTCTGGAAGGCCGCCGTCGAAAAGGCCAAGTCCTTCGACATCGACAAGGTCATCCCCGCCGTTCTCGGACTGGAATTCGACGCGCCCGGCGGCAAAAAGAAGATGGACACGCTCAACCATCACACCTGGAAGCCGGTGCTGATTGGTTCGATCAAGGCCGATGGTCAGTTTGACATTATCTCGCAAACCCCGCTGGTTCATCCCGATTCGTTCAGCACGTATCTCCATACGCCTGAAGAAATCGCGAAGCTGACGGGTGCGAAATAGTGGCGAAACGGACTGAGTCATTCGTAAAGGCTTGTGCAGGGGCGGCGCGAAACCGTGCCGCCCCTGCCGGTCTGTTTCAGAGCATCAACTGGTAATGATGTAATGGACCTACGACGTTTGTTCGTGAACCGGATCGTGTGGCTCATGGTGTTGGCGGGAGCGATGGCGCCCATCGGGGCGTCTGCGGCCGAACCTCCAGTGCCCGGAGAATTGATTGAAGGATTGAAGTCCCTGAAAACAGCAGATGCCGCCAAGAGGCAGGCGTTTTACGATTTGGTCGCCAAAAAAGGCGACGCCCGCCTTGCGACGGCACTGACTGCTTATCGCGATGGACAACTGCAATTAAAGGATGATCGCCTGGTCGCATACGGTCCCCGGATCAATGTGCCGGGTCAGGGTTCGGTGCTTCCCTTGATCGATGCCATCACCCGCGAGCCAGTGAAAAGCACTGATGGCCAGCCGATCTATGTGCAACGTCCCGATCTTTCCGGCGCGATGCGCGCCCCGCCGCCTGCCGAAAAACGCCTGATCGGCGGATTGCTCTCCAGTCTATCGCTGAACGACCCCAATCCCGCCAAGCGAAAGGACGCCATCCAATCGGCCGGCGATCGGGAAGATGAGACCCTCCTTCCCATCCTCGAAACGCAGCTTAAATCCGGCTCATCCAGCGCTTATTCAACCGTGCTGAAGGAATCGATCGGGCGCATCAAGCTCGCCAAGGGTACGCGCGAACAAAAACTCGAAGCCGCCGACTTGCTTACCGACGTTCGTACCAACAATGGCCTGACCAGCCTGCAAAAGGCCAGAGACGTTCCCGAAAACAAATCCGATGCCGAACTATCCGCCAGGCTCGACCGCGCCATCTCCGCCGGCGAAAGCTATCAGACGCGCATCCGCTGGATTCAAAACACCTTCGCCGGCTTGTCGCTCAGCAGCATTCTGATCCTGTTGGCGCTGGGCCTGTCGATCATTTTCGGATTGATGGGCGTGATCAACATGGCACACGGCGAATTCATGATGGTGGGCGCGTTTACCACCTACGTCGTCAGCGAGTTCTGGAAGGCCCATTTACCCGGGCTGTATGACTATTACCTGCTGAGCGCGATTCCCGCGGCGTTTTTGGCGGCGGGACTCATTGGGTTCGTCTGCGAAATTGCAGTGATTCGCCATCTTTATGGCCGGCCGTTGGAAACGCTGCTCGCCACGTGGGGCATTGGATTAATCCTGATCCAAACCGCCCGCGTCGGTTTTGGAGACACGCTTTCGGTCACGCCGCCCAAATGGATGGAGGGCGGCATTGAAGTCATGCCCGATCTTTATTTCCCGCTGAATCGATTGTTCATCATCTTCTTCTGCGCGGCCTGCATTGCGGCGGTCTACTTCATCGTCAACAAAACCAAGCTGGGCTTGCTCTTGCGGGCGACCACGCAAAATCGCGATATGGCATCGGCCCTGGGTGTGCCGACGCGTCGCGTCGATGCCCTCACGTTCGCCTTCGGGGCTGGATTGGCCGGGTTGGCGGGCGTCGTCGTGCCGCTGTACAACAAGATCAATCCCTCCATCGGGCAGGAATACATCGTTGATAGCTTCATGGTCGTGGTCGTGGGCGGCGTGGGCAAGCTGGCCGGCGCGATCATCGCCGGACTGGGCCTGGGATTCCTGAGCAAATACCTTGAACCCCTGCTGCAAAACTTCAAGGCGATGGAATCGAGCGCTTCGGTGATCGGCAAAGTGGTAGTGCTGGGGTTGATCGTCGTCTTCCTGCAATGGCGGCCGTCGGGACTCTTTCCGCCACGGGGGAGGATGGCCGATGCCTGATAACACGCAGCCCCTGGACGCCTTGCCACCCAACATCCTCTGGACCCGCCGAGGCGTTTGCGCGCTGATGCTGCTCCTGTTCTTCGTGTTCGTACCGGTGCTGAACAGCGCCGGCATTGTGCCGGATTATAAGATCAGCGTGCTCGGCAAATACCTCTGCCTTGCCATCGTCGCGATCGGCATTGACCTGATCTGGGGATATACGGGCATCCTCTCCCTTTGCCAGGCATTCTTCTTCTGCCTGGGCGGCTACGCGATGGCCATGCACCTGAGCCTTCCGCAGGGAGGCGGCGACGTGCGCCCCGAATACAACAACATCCCGCAGTTCATGTTCTTCAACAACCTGCACGAACTGCCCGGCTTCTGGAAGCCGTTTGGCAGCTTTACATTTACCTTGATCGCCGGCCTGGGATTACCGACGCTGGCCGCCACCATTTTCGGATTCTTCATCCTGCGTAGCCGGGTGCGCGGGGTCTATTTCTCGATCATCACGCAAGCCGTCGCCTGGGGAGCGTGGCTTTTGATCAGCCGCAATGAAATGTTGCTGGGCGGCACTAATGGGCTGACGAATTTCAACAAATCCTTTACTCAGGACCATCACTGGGTTTTAGGATTGTATTTGCTGACCATAACGATGCTGGCAGCCGTTTATCTGCTGTGCAAGGCGATTGCGCGATCGCGGCTGGGACGCGTGCTGGTGGCGGTCCGTGACAAGGAGACGCGTCTCTATTTTGCCGGCTATCGCCCATACGCGTTCAAAGTATTCGCCTTCGCGGTCGCCGCGATGCTCGCCGGGCTGGGTGGCATGCTCTATGCGCCGCAGGTCGGGATCATCACGCCGCAGAACATGAACGTGCAGGCGTCGATCGACATGGTGATCCTGGTGGCCGTCGGTGGGCGCGGGCGGCTCTGGGGCGCCGTGCTGGGCGCGCTGCTGGTGAATTACACATATGCCTCGCTGACCTCCGACATGCCTGCAGCGTGGCCCTTCGTGCAGGGGGCGATGTTTCTCGCGGTGGTGCTGCTCTTTCCCGACGGCATCGTCACACTTTGGGATTCCGTGGAAAAGCAGATTGCCGGCCGGACGGGCGCCCTGCGCATTTCGATGACCGTCCTGCCGTTGGTGGTAATCGTCTTATTTCTCGCAGCCGAGTCCCTCGGACTCATGCCTGACTTTTTGCAACGGGTGGTTTTCGAATCCGACAGGATCGGCCGCGTCGCGCTGAAGTATTTCGTGCTGGTCGCGTTGTTGATCGTGCCGGGAATCTGGCAGAAATTCTCCAAGCCGCGGGCTGCAGTCGCGGCCGAGCCGATCGAATTGCCGCTGGCCGCCAAGGAGGCGCAGCCATGAGCGACACCATCGCCGGCAACCCTCCCATCGAATACAACGCCATCGACACATACAGCGTCTATGTCAAAAACGTCTCGGTCGTTTTCGACGGTTTCAAAGCGCTGGATATCGATACTTTCGGCGTGCATTACAACGACTTGCGAGTTGTCATCGGCCCCAACGGAGCCGGCAAGACGACGCTGTGCGATGTCATCAGCGGCAAGACCCGCGTCACCACCGGACGCATTTTCGTCAATCGCAATGAAGTGACCCATCTGCCCGACGTCGATATCGCTCGCCTGGGCGTCGGGCGGAAGTTTCAGACACCCACTATTTTCGACAGCCTGACCGTTTACGAAAACATGGAACTCGCCTTGCCCGGCCGGCGCAATGTGTGGCGCAACCTCTGGGGCAGCGAAACACTCCAGCAGCGCGATGCCATCCATGCAATCCTGCAGCGCGTCCATCTAATCGCCCAACGCAATACCGCGGCAAAGTACCTCAGCCACGGCCAGAGACAGTGGCTGGAAATCAGCATGTTGATCGTGGCCGACCCCAAGCTGCTGCTGGTGGACGAACCCGCCGCCGGCTTGACCGACAAGGAAACCGAACTCACCGCCGAGTTGCTGCTGGAACTCAAGGGACATCACACCATCATCGTGATCGAACACGATATGGATTTCGTGCGCCGGCTGGGGAGCCGAGTCACCGTTCTCAATGAAGGACAGGTCCTGGCGGATGGCACGCTCGACCAGGTGTCCGCCGATCCCAAAGTGGTGGAGGCCTACCTCGGCAGGTAAACCGATGCGATTGACCACCCACAAGCTCGACTTCTCCTACGGCATGGTCAAGGCGCTGCGCGAAGTGACCATGGACATGGCGCCGGCGCGCGTCACCTGCGTCATCGGTCGCAACGGCGTGGGCAAAACCACGCTCATGAAAAACCTCATGGGCCTGCAACGATCCACCGGCGGCGCGGTCAAGCTCGGGGAGCAGGATGTCACGCGCCTCCCCGCCAACAAGCGCGCCAAGGCGGGCATTGCACTGGTCCCCCAGGGACGACAAATCTTTCCAAAACTCACCGTGCTGGAAAACCTGCGCATCGGATTGCAGGCCCGCACCGATGGACGCAAATCGGTCCCCGAAGAACTGTACGACTCGTTTCCCGTGCTGAAGAAGATGGCCCATCGCATGGGCGGCGACCTGTCGGGCGGGCAGCAGCAGCAATTGGCCATCGCCCGGGCGCTGTGCGGCGACCCTAAAGTCCTGCTTCTGGACGAGCCGACCGAAGGTATTCAGCCCAACATCATCCAGCAGATCGGACAGGTGCTTCGCCAGCTTGTGACCGAACGGAACATGACCATCGTGCTCGTCGAACAATATCTCGATTTTGTCCGTGAATTTGGAGATTACTTTTACATAATGAACCGCGGCTCGGTCGTTGCCGAAGGCGATACCTCGCAGCTTCGCGACGAACTGGTCAGCCGCCACTTAAGCGTTTAGCCCTTGAGCCATCGAACAGCCGCCATCGCCGCCGTTCTTGACGAGCAGGCACCGCCGGTGCCGACGCTGATGTCTCGCGCCGGGCGCGGACATGTCGCGCTATCGCATTCCTCCGGGCGCACACGCATCATACGCGCTGCCGCCACCAGCCCGTTGAAATTGCTCGTCCCGCGCACCCATGGCGATGCCGCATGGATCTTCAGCAGCACCTTCGGCGGTGGGATGGTGGGCGGCGATTCGGTCCACCTTTCACTCAACGCCGGGCCCAATACCCGCTGCATGCTCAGCACACAGGCTTCCACCAAGATTTATCGTACGATCGGCCCTTCCTGCCGCGCGGAATTGAATGCAACCCTCGCCGCGGGTTCGATCCTTATCTGTGCCCCAGACCCACTGGTCTGCTATCGCGGAGCCCGATATTTGCAGCATCAGCAATTTCATCTCGCCGCCAGTGCGGGACTGGTGTTGATCGACACCCTCACCAGCGGCCGCCATGCGCGCGGCGAACGCTGGGCGTTTGATCGTTATCACAGCCTCACCGAGGTGTTTTTCGATCAAACCTGCATCTTCCGTGACCGCATCGAGCTTTCTCCCGCACACGGGCCGATCGACGATCCGATGCGCATGGGACCGGTTGATTGCTTCGCCACGGTGGTCGTCGCCGGTGATGCGTTGCAACCATTCGCCGATGAATTGCTGGCCTGCGTGGATGCCCAGCCCGCGCCGGCGGGCTCGGTCCTTTTTGCCGCCAGCGCAATCAATCATGGCGTGGTAATCCGCGTCGCCGGGCGCGACGGAGAAGCCGCTACCCAATGGATTCGCCAGCGGCTGGCGTTTATCTCCCGACTCGCCGGCTACGACCCCTGGGCTCGCAAATGGTAAGGAGATTTCATGCATTTATCCCCGCGAGACATTGACAAGCTGCTGCTCCACAACGCCGGCTTTTTGGCGCAAAAGCGCCTGGCGCGTGGCGTGCGCCTGAATTACCCCGAAAGCGTTGCCCTCATCGCCACTCAGATCCTGGAATTCATCCGCGATGGAAAATCCGTCGCCGAACTGATGGACCTCGGGCGGCAGTTGCTCGGGCGGCGGCAGGTGATGCCGGGCGTGCCCGAAATGGTCGCCGAAGTGCAGGTGGAAGGCACCTTTCCCGACGGCACGAAGTTGGTCACCGTCCACCACCCCATCGCCGCGGACGACGGCAACCTGCAACTCGCGCTATACGGCAGCTTTCTGCCCATTCCCGCTGCCGCAATTTTCAAGGCCGGTGCCGAGGAACCCATCCCCGGAGCCTGCGAAACGGCGGCCGGCGCCATCGAACTCAACGCCGCGCGGCGCACCATCACATTGCCCGTCACCAACCTCGGCGATCGGCCAATCCAGGTGGGCAGCCATTGCCATTTCATCGAAACCAACGCCTCCCTGCGATTCGATCGTGCCGCCGCGTACGGCATGCGGCTGGACATTCCCGCCGGCACCGCCGTGCGCTTCGAGCCCGGCGACACCAAGACCGTCAGCCTCGTCGAGATCGCCGGCAATAAGATCATTCGCGGCGGAAACAACCTCGCCGAAGGTCCGGTCAATGACGCCAACAAGGCCGCCGCCCTCGCGCGCGTCAAGTCCCTCAACTTTGCCAACGCATAATCACCATGGCTCATTTGATTCAACGTTCAACCTACGCCGACATTTACGGCCCCACCACCGGCGACACGCTGCGCCTCGGCGATACTTCCCTCATCCTCCAGGTGGAAAAGGACTTCACCACCTACGGCGATGAATGCAAGTTCGGCGGTGGAAAAACCATCCGCGAAGGCATGGGCCAGGCCACCGGCGTCAGCGATAAAGACGCGCTCGACTGCATCATCACCAACGCCCTGGTCGTCGATTGCACCGGCATTTACAAGGCGGACATCGGCATTAAAAACGGCTTGATCAGCGGCATCGGCAAGGCGGGTAATCCCGATGTCATGGCGAATGTCTCCCCGAACATGGTCGTCGGCGTCACCACCGAAGTCATCGCCGGCGAAGGCCTGATTCTTACCGCCGGAGGAATTGACACGCACATCCACTTCATCTGCCCGCAACAGGCGCACGAAGCCATCGCCGCCGGTCTCACCACCATGATCGGCGGCGGCACCGGGCCCGCCACCGGAACCTGCGCCACCACCTGCACGCCCGGCAGCCACCACATGCGCATGATGCTCCAGGCCGTCGATGATTTGCCTCTCAATTTCGGGTTCACCGGCAAAGGGAACACGTCGCTGCCGCAGGGTTTGGGCGAACAGATCACCGCCGGCGCCATCGGGCTCAAATTGCACGAGGACTGGGGCACATCCCCCGCCGCCATCGACTGCTGCCTGAGCGTGGCCGATCGTTACGACGTGCAGGTTACCATCCACACCGATACGCTCAATGAATCCGGCTTTGTCGAAGCGTCGATCGCCGCGTTCAAGGGCCGCACGATTCACACCTATCACACCGAAGGCGCTGGCGGCGGACATGCACCCGACATCATCAAGGTCGTCAGCCAACCCAATGTCCTGCCCAGCTCCACCAATCCCACGCGTCCTTACACCGTCAACACGCTTGACGAACATCTGGACATGCTCATGGTCTGCCATCACCTCGACAGCAACCTGCCGGAGGATGTTGCCTTTGCCGAAAGCCGCATTCGCGGCGAAACGATCGCGGCCGAGGATGTGCTGCACGATCTTGGCGCCATCAGCATGATCAGTTCCGACTCGCAGGCCATGGGACGCATCGGCGAGGTCATCACCCGCTGCTGGCAAACCGCCGACAGCATGCGCAATCAGCGCGGACGCCTTGCGCAGGAAACCGCAAGCAACGACAACTTCCGCATCAAGCGATACATCGCCAAATACACGATCAACCCCGCCATCGCTCACGGCTGCGGGCACATCATCGGATCGGTTGAAGTGGGGAAGCTCGCCGATCTGGTTCTGTGGAAGCCGGCGTTTTTCGGCATCAAGCCGGAACTGGTCATCAAAGGAGGCGCGATCGCGTGGAGCCAGATGGGCGATCCCAACGCATCGATTCCCACGCCCCAGCCGGTCTACATGCGGCCGATGTTCGCCAGCCACGGCCGTGCCACCGGTCCGGTCTCGCTGGCGCTGGTCAGCGGAACTTCGCTCAAGACCGGCTCGGTGCAATCGTACGGCCTGAAAAAACAACTCACCCCCGTTCGAGGCTGCCGCCAGCTCACCAAACACGATATGGTCCTCAACAACGCCACCCCCGTGATTGAAGTCGATCCGGAAACGTACCAGGTGAAAGCCGACGGCGTGCTGCTGACCAGCACCCCCGCCTCTCGATTGCCGCTAGCTCAGCGATATAGTCTATTCTGAACTCCAAGTGGGAAAAGACGACATGAAAAACAACCGCAACTTACTCCTCCCCGGCATCGCGCTGCCCGCCTTGCTGAGCCTCTCCTGCCAGCAGCCCGATTATCGCGTGGAAGTATCGCCCGGCGAACAGGGACGCACGGAAATCCGCCGCGTCCCTCTCTCCGACGAGGAAAAAGCCCGTCGCCAGCGCATGCGTGAACTGTCCGCGGCGGCGGCAAATCCGGTTGATTCCGACATTGTCACTCTCGAAGCGCTGTGGCCGCGCATCGCCCCCGCCGACCGCGACGCGATTCTCGATATGGCGCGACGCTCGGCCGGCGAGAAAAAATAACTATCCGCGGGCGTTGCTCACCGTGGAACCGCGCAGGACACGACAAAATAGCCCAGAAGACGCGCAAATCGGCGCTGAAATGCACGCACATCGTGCGCAAATTCGCGACAATTCGGCACACACGGATTTTGTAGCCGCTGGGCCGTAGAGTCCGCGGAGGAATAAAATGAAGGGGAAATAAAGTAATCGGCGCAGCGGTCGGGGGACTTGAATGGACGTTATTTTGGATTTCGGATTTTGGATTGCGGATTTCGGAATTGGAATTGCGCGGAATGAGTCGGCATGGCGCAACAAAGGAGCCATTGGTCACTGAATCTTCGTCATTCGGATTTCGTCATTGATTCGTCATTCGGATTTGGTCATTCGTCATTGGGACTTTGTTGGTCATTGAGACTTGGCCATTGGTCATTTAATCCCCGTTTCCCCGCCAACCCCCGCCACTGGTTGCCTGGCGAACGATGCGCTATCCCACCGTACCCTCCTACGGGGAAGATCGCCTCATTCGCCTCCGTTGAAGGCCGCAGCGCCGCGGGGGTATAAGGAACTTGTTCCTAAATCCTAAATTGCAAACTCGAATTTATAAATCCTCTAGCCACTGGCCCGACCATTCTTTATGCTCATCGCCCCATGTCCAAACCAACTGGTCGCTGGTGGCAAAACCTGGATCGCTATTGCTGGACCGTGCTGATCGCGGCGGCAATGGGCTGGCTTTTCGATACGATGGATCAGAATTTATACAACCTGGTCCGCGGTCCGTCGTTGACGGATTTACTGAAATCGCAATACACCGATCCTGCGGAGCTGAGCAAGGCCGTAACCCTGAGCGGCTCATGGATTACGGCGATTTTCCTTTTGGGATGGTCGGCAGGGGGATTTTTATTCGGCATCCTCGGCGACCGGCTGGGACGGATGCGCACGATGGTTCTCACCATCCTCATTTATGCGGTTTTCACGGGATTAAGCGGACTTTCCACGACCTGGCAGATGTATGCGGTCATGCGATTCCTCACAGCCATGGGTGTGGGCGGTGAATGGGCAGCCGGCGCGGCGCTGGTCGCCGAGACGTTTCCCGCTCAATCCCGCGCGATGGCGCTGGGACTGCTCCAGGCGCTGTCGGCGGTCGGAAATATGGTGGCCTGCCTGATTACGCTCGGCCTGGGCAATCTGCAGGAACATTGGCGATGGGCGTATTTCGTGGGAGCGGCGCCGGCGCTGATGGTGGTGTGGATTCGGCGCAGCGTGCACGAGCCGCCCCAATGGCACGAGGCCAAAGTCTCCGCCACGATGGGCCGCGAGTTGGGAAACATTCGCGACTTGTTTTTGAATCGCGTGATTCGTCGAAACACGATAGCCGCTGTGCTGCTCGCGACGGCAGGCGTGGGCAGCCTGTGGGGCATCGCGTATTTCAGTCCGGAAATGGTCAGTTCGGAATTGAAGGCCGCCCATTTCGAACCGGCGCGCATCAGCCGGCTTCAATCAATCACGTTTTTATTACAGCAGGCCGGGGCGTTTTTCGGGGCATACGCATTTGCGCCATGGTCCCAACGCGTCGGCCGACGATGGGCGTTTGTCACCTGCTTTTTGCTGGCGTGGAGCGCGATTCTCGCGTTTTTCTGGGGAATTCAAGGGTCCGGCGAAGGTGCATTTGTCCGCTCGATGGTTCTTGCACCGGTGATGGGCTTCTGCACGCTGGGCGCGTTTGCCGGATATACGGTCTATTTTCCCGAGTTATTTCCGACAAGGTTGCGCGCGACAGGCTGTGGATTTTGCTACAACGCCGCCCGAATTCTCGCAGCCGCCGCGCCGTTTGCCCTGGGCAGTTTGAGGATTTCCATGGGCGGTTTTGCCCAAGCCGCCAGCGTCGTTTCGTGCGTGCTCATCCTCGGATTCATCGGCGCCTGCCTGGGCCCGGAAACACGGGGCCATCCCCTTCCCGAAGATGCAGATTTCGACCCGATCGACACGCCTCTAATGCCGAAGTCGAGCGTGACGTGCGAACGCGATTGATGAATCACCACAGCGATAGCGGCGACGGGAAAAGCATCGACAGCGGTAACACGCACGATGACTACACAGTGCATGAATGGAACGAATTGGCGAGGGGGCGCAATCGCCAGTTGATGAACATGACGAATGGCCTGACGATCCGCCGCCGTTGAACAGCAGCCGCCTGTTGCCGAGCCGTCGTCAGAACCAACGTCGGAAACTCCGTGGGCAATG
>DASZXJ010000024.1:0-4193 GCA_035545895.1 Tepidisphaeraceae bacterium
CGTTTCCGTCTGTTCATCGCACGCGGTGCAAATCCGCTCCCGAAGATCCAACGACAAGCCCTCCATGCCACACCTCCAACAGCAGGTGATCGGCTCACCCTACCGCAGGATAGGTGTACAGTCATCTGAAAACCGCTCTAAAAGCCCATGTCACGTCTGAATTGCGCCAGTACCAAATTTCTGATTCGTGTTTATTCGTGTGAATTCGTGGATAGCATTTTCAATTCAATCATTCTTTTTTAGCGGCTTGATCCAGATATTTCGGAACTGCACCGAATTCAGATGGTCCTGCAGCATGATCGGCCCCGGCTCGGGGCCTTCGGGTTTGCCGCTGGTCGTGAAGTGCGGGATTTCCGTGTCATCCTGCACCAGCACGCCATTGAGATAAACGGTCGCCCGGGCGTTGGCGGTTTTTTGGTTGCCGTTCCATTTGGCTGCGTGAAACGTGATGTCATACATCTGCCACGTTTCAGCCGGCTGAGATGCGTTCACCAGCGCATCCTTCACGCTATAAATTGCGCCTTCATCGTTCAAATCCTTCAGCGGATGATCGAAGGAATCGAGAATCTGACATTCATATCGGCCCTGCAAGTAAATTCCACTGTTCCCCCTGGCCTGCTCGTTGGTGATTTCGTTGTTGGTGTGAGGCGGATTCGTCGCCGGAACCTTGAATTCCGCATGCAATTGGAAATCCTCGAAGGTTTGCCTGGTATGAATGTCGTTGGCGCGAGTGGCCGGCGACTCCAGCACGCCATCATGCACCGGCCAGGTGGCGGGTTTATCATCGATGCCCAGCCACTGCGACGCGTCCTTGCCGTCAAAAAGCACGATTGCATCGTGCGGGGCGACTCGGGATCGGCCTGCTGCGTATTCAATTCCGCCCATCAATTGCATCAGAAAAAGCGGGTCGGAATAGCTTTCTTTCGTATGGCCCATCGCGGTATACCACGCCCGGCCGCCTTCGAAATCGTGATACCACGTAATTGGATGATCGCCGTTCATATCCCCGCCCTTGTAGGACGATTCATCGATATTCACGAGCACATGAACGTTCTGACGGGGGTTGGATTTGAAGTTGTACCATTCATCGACCCGCGTCCACGTCGAAGGCAACGACGAAGTGGATGGATGATCCGCATCTTCCACGCGGACCGTTGCCGTCGGTGTGCCGCTGGGATGTTTCGAAAAGTACGCTCCGACAAGCTGGCCATACCAAGGCCAGTCATATTCCGTATCGCTGGCCGCGTGCACGCCGACATATCCCCCGCCGCTGTGGATATATTTTTCAAACGCGGACTGCTGGGCATCGTTCAACACATCGCCGGTGGTGGACATGAAAACGACAGCCTTGTATTGCTTGAGGTTTTCCTCGGTAAACGCGGTCGCATCGTCGGTTGCATCGACCGTGAAACGATTTTGCTCGCCGAGCAATTTTATCGCTTCAACCCCATTGGGAATTGAAGCGTGTTTGAATCCTGCCGTCTTCGTGAAGACCAGCACCTTGTAAGCCGGCCCACCGCCGGTCGCGAACAGCGGCTTGATCTGGACGTTGCGATAAAAGACTTCGCTATTCTCCTCCTGAAGCGCGATTTTGCCTTGCGTGATGGGTGCGCCATCCGGCCCGATACGCAGCTTCTTAAACCCGTTGTTGACGTGGCCGTTCACGACGTACACCGCTTCATTCTCGGTCGCATACAGATCCACCGTGTTCCAGGCGGTCAGCGAGTCGAATTCCTGGCTGTGCTTGAATCGCTGGGCCGGCTGGGTGGTTGCGCTGTTGGATGTTGCCGTGATCGTTGGCCGGGGTTCTTTATTGAGCAGCCAGATGTCGCCGGTGTCGTGTTCCTGAATCTGAAACTCCACACATTGCGGCCAAACCGAGTCAGGCCCATAGATATGAAACAAGAGCCCCGCATCTCTCGGCAGGCCTTCCGGATGCCTCGGCACGGGCAGCTTTTTCTCGCCCCACTTATATTCCAGCCGCAGGTGGTAATTGCGGTATTCGTTGTTCGTTGCCATGTATCCATTGGGCTGGGATTGGGTGATATCCGCCATGTCCAGCATGTGGATCATTCCATCCTCGATTTTGAAGACATGCTCGGGGTCGTTGTTTTTCCCATCGACCTGGCGAAATGTATAGAAATTAGCCATGTCTTTGCCGTTGAACAAAGGCATAAAGCCGTCGCCAGCCAGTGATGCAGGTGCTGCCGTGGCGCCAATCTGCAACCATGCCGCCATGAGAAATGGATTCATCAAGCCCTCGCTTCTGTTGTTCCCGACCAAACCTACCGGACTTTATCCGATTTCGTTGACCGAATTGAATTGGACAATTCCCGTTATGCGCGTATCTTGGCGGGCGCCAACCGCTCGAAACCGCGACGTTTATGCTAATTAAAATTGGTTACGACCTCGAATTCGAGCTGCCGGCCCCCACTCCCATGCTGCTGCTGCTGTACGTCCATCCGCAGCGGGCTCATGATTTGAACCTGCCCAATGTGCTTCTCACCGAGCCGCAGGTCAGCGTGCACGATTACATCGATGTATTCGGCAACCGCTGCGCCCGGGTCGTCGGGCCGGCTGGGAAGTTTCGCGTTTATCATTCCAATGTCATTCGCGATTCGGGCGAGCCGGAATTTCAGGATGAAAACGCCATCCAGCACCCGCTGGAACAACTGCCGGCCGATACATTACAATATCTGCTGGCCAGCCGGTATTGCGAGGTTGATCGATTGACCGACCTGGCGTGGAAACTGTTCGGCGAAGTCCCGCAGGGCTGGGCGCGGGTGAAGGCCGTTACCGACTGGGTGCATCAGAACGTCACGTTCGGATACCAGTACGCCAGTCATACGAAAACTGCCTGGCAGGTTTATACCGAGCGCACCGGAGTCTGTCGCGACTTCATGCACCTGGCGATCACGTTTCTTCGCTGCCTGAACATCCCCGCTCGTTATGCAACGGGCTATCTGGGCGATATCGGCGTTGCGCCCGCGCCTGAAGCCATGGATTTTTCCGCATATTTTGAGGTTTACTTGTCCAATACCTGGTGGCCGGTCGATGCACGCCATAATCAACGCCGCATCGGTCGAGTCCTAATGGCCCGCGGTCGCGACGCCGTCGATGTCGCGCTGGCCACGTCATTTGGGCCACACAAACTGACCAAATTCGTCGTCGTCACCGAGGAGATCAAATGACGGAACCCCCGCTGCGCTGCCAGCCGCAATGCCAGGCGAATGCAGCGACTTTCAACGTAGGAGCGTCTGTGTAAAAGTTCAAGCGGTTTTAAGGAATAATTCCGGGTTCTAATGTTGATTGGTTTTGACCATCACGTTCAGAATGATCAGCAGCTTGCGCATGCAGGCCGTGGCGACGACTTTGAACTTTCTTCAGGCGCTGGGCGAAGGCATGAATCGCCGGATTGCATCGCATGGCATTGTAGGCGGCCATATAGAGCGTGGTTCGGATGTCGGCTCGTCCGCCGCGGATGTGGCGTTGGCCGCGCGAGAGGCCGCTGTCGCAGTTCATCGGCGCCACGCCGACCAATGCGGCAATTTCCTGTCGGTTGAGCTTGCCCAGTTCCGGAAGATCGACCACCAGCTGGTTGGCGACGTTGTCCCTCTGATAGTTGAAGGTTGAAAAGCGGCGGTTCCGGTCGGCCGGATCGTACCTTACGATCCGCTGACCATGTTAACCCTTTAACCGAAAGGAACCGCCACATGTCAGAGTACCAGACCATCACGCCGGGGGACAATCGCGTTTTGACGGATTTTCTTGTTCGCAACGGACAATTCCTTCTGCCGATGGTTCGGCTGATCGAAGAGGCCCGCCTGGCCATCGATGAAGTGATCGATGTCACGGGACGCACCTGCATCCAGGCCATCCTGGAAGCCTCGGCACGAGAGTTGGCCGGGAAAAAGTCGCCGGGCCGGCGCTCGGGAGACATCCGCTGGCACGGCCACCAGGAGGGGATCGTTCACCTGGCGGAACGCAAGCTGCGGGTGAGCAAGCCTCGGCTGCGGCATAAGAGCGGTGCAGAAGTCGAGGTGCCGGCGTACCGGATCGTGCGAAAAACGGTACAAAACGCAGCGTGATCGTCGAAGCCGACGGCGGCCCGTTGGGCGTGGTCATTGCCGGCGCCAACGTCCACGACGCCAAGCTGTTGAAACAGACCATCGAGTCGATCGTCGTCGAGCGGC
>DASZXJ010000025.1:0-15843 GCA_035545895.1 Tepidisphaeraceae bacterium
CGCCGGTGCTCAGCAATTGAAACTGGTCGTTACCAATGCAGGCGATAACAATGATTCGGATCACGGCGACTGGGCAGGCGCACGCCTTCTGACTTAAAAAGATTGCAGCGGATCAACTTGCCGAATTTATCCAATTGACCAATTCCCCACGGAAATACCCCGTTTAATACGGGAATTTTTCGTTGACAGATACGGTTATCCCTTACAATCATGGGTGCTAATTCCGCGCAGTGGGTGTAACAGGAAGATTTGTAAGTTCCACTTGTTTTGGTCATTAAGACCGCGAAAAAACCTGAGAAGGGAAGTCAAATGAAACGCAGTATTGGTCCGCGCTCAATGAACCTGGAAAATCTGGAAACTCGCGCGCTCATGTCGTCAGTCAGGATCATGCCCCTGGGCGATTCAATCACGTCATCGTTCGGCGGACATGCCAGCTACCGATTCTTCCTTTACAACCAGCTTTTGCAGGCGGGATATGACGTGGATTTCGTCGGATCCCAGACATTGAACAATGGTCAAGCGCCGCTCTACTCCAACTTCGACAAGGACAATGAAGGCCATTCCGGTTGGCGCGCCGACGAAGTCGCCGCCAATACCGTTGCGTGGGCGACGGCGAACAATCCGGACATCGTGCTGCTGCATGTCGGCACCAACGATATCGGGCAGGGACAATCCAACGACAGCACCGCCGCCGATATCGGCACGATCATCGATAATCTGCGCAGCGTGAATCCCAATGTAAAAATCCTGCTGGCCCAGATTATTCCGACGACGGGCGGCAATGTCGGGCAGTATTCGCTTTTGAACGGGTTGATTGCAACCCTGGCCACGCAGAAGAATACCGCGCAATCGCCGGTCATTCTGGTTGACCAGTTCACGGGCTTTAATGCGTCTACAGATACATTCGATGGAAATCATCCAAATGACTCCGGCGAGCGAAAGATGTCCGCCAAGTGGTTTGCCGCGCTGGCCAGCGTTTTGCCTGCCCCCACTCCACAGGCGGTGCAGTATTTGAGCAATCTCACGCCGACGAGCCAGAGCAATGGCTGGGGTCCGTTTGAGAACGATCGCAGCAACAACGAAACTGGCGCCACCGACGGCCACACGCTGAATCTTGGCGGGGTCGGTTATCTCAAGGGCCTGGGCGTGCACGCGGCCTCGGATATCACGTACAACATTTCCGGCGGCAGCTATACGCAGTTCAATGCCGACATCGGTGTCGATGAAGAAGTGGGCAACGCGGGTTCGGTCGTGTTCCAGGTCTACGTCGATGGAAATCTGCAATACACAAGCCCGACATTGACGGGCAGCAGCGCAACTGTGCCGATTTCCATTCCATTGAACGGTGCGAGCACATTGCGATTGGTTGTCACCAATGGAGGCAACGGCAATACATCCGATCACGCGGACTGGGCCAACGCCCGGCTGACCATCGGCCAGGTCGTCCCTCCTCCCATCGCGCCGACAGGGCTCGCCGCTTCGTACAACAGCGGTACAGGTAAGGTTGATTTAAGCTGGAGCGACAACGCCGGCGACGAAACCGGCTATCGCATCGAGCGCAAAACGGGCACCGGCGGAACCTATTCCCAAATCGCCGACCTACCAGCCGGCTCCAACACCTATTCCGACAACGCCAGCCTGGTGGGCGGAACAACTTATTACTATCGCGTTTATGCCTACAAGACCGGAGCGGCCAATTCTGGATACAGCAACGAACCCTTTGCAACCGTCCCCATTCCGCCGGGCACGTATTACCTGAGTGATCTCTCGTTCGTCGGCACCCCGGTCAATGGCTGGGGACCGCTTTCCCGCGACAAGAGCAACGGCGAACAAGGCGCAACCGATGGCAAAACCATCACGCTCAATGGCGTGACCTACTCCAAGGGCTTGGGCGTTCATGCGAATTCCGACATCACCTTCGCGCTGAATGGCCAATACACCGAATTTGATTCGGATATCGGCATTGACGATGAAGTCGGCAACAACGGCAACGTTATCTTCCAGGTTTATGTCGATGGTGTATTGAAATATACAAGTCCAACTGCTTTGACCGGGCCGGGCGCAACGCAGCAGGTCGTTGTTCCGCTGACCGCTGCAAACAACACGCTTCGCCTGGTGGTCAACACCAATGGCGACAGCGATTACGACCATGCCGACTGGGCCAATGCGCGCCTGATCGCGGGCGTGCCGACCCCGCCGCCCAACGCTCCGACGAATTTCACCGCCACGCTGAACGATCACGTCGATCTGACCTGGCAGGACAATTCCGATGAAACCAGCTTCCGCATCGAGCGAAAGACCGGGATCAATGGTGTGTGGGCGACGCTGCAATCGGTGAATGCCGACCAGGAAGGCGCTGCCGACGCCAGCACGCTGCTGCCCAACACGACGTATTACTACCGTGTCATTGCGGTGAAAAACGGCTTGGATTCCATTCCATCCAACGAGGCATTCATCACCACCCCGCAGGCGAGCCAGGTTTATGTCAGCGATCTGACGTTCACCAGTTCCACCAACGGCTGGGGCCCCATCTCGCGCGATAAGAGCAACGGCGAGCAGGGCGCCACCGACGGCAAGACGATCACAATCAATGGCCAGACTTACGCCAAGGGTCTGGGCGTCCATGCGAATTCGGACATTATCATCAACCTGGTGGGAGGGAATTACACGCAGTTTCTTTCGGATGTGGGCCTGGATGATGAAGTCGGCACGCGCGGCAGCGCGGTTTTCCGTGTCTATCTCGATGGATCGACCACACCGGCTTTTGACAGCGGCGTGATGAGCAATTCCAGCCCGGTTCAGCAGGTGAACCTGAGCCTGGGGGGCATTTCGACGTTGCGGCTGTCAGTTACCGATGGCGGTAACGGGAACGATTCCGATCACGCGGACTGGGCCAACGCGCAGCTCCTGGCCGGCGCGCTTCAGCCGGTGCCGGATGCGCCGACCAATCTTCAAGCCAATGTCTCGGGCGGCACGGTGAATCTCACCTGGACCGACAAGTCCAGCAACGAAATCGGCTTCCGCGTGGATCGAAAACAAGGCGCTGGTGGTAACTGGGGACAGATTGCCTCGCTCGGTGCCAACGCCACCAGCTATCCCGACGCCACTGCCACGCCCGGCGTTGATTATTACTATCGCGTTTACGCTTATAACTCCGGCGGACCATCAGCCTTCTCTGGTGAAGTGCCCGCTACCGTGCCGGTTCCAGCACAATCAACCGTTTATCTCAGCGACGTCTCCTTCTCCGGAACGCCCGTCAACGGCTGGGGCCCCGTCTCGCGCGACAAGAGCAACGGCGAACAGGGCGCAACCGATGGCAAGACCATCACGCTCAACGGTGTCACTTATACAAAGGGGCTCGGCGTACATGCCGACTCAGACGTACGTTTTGCCCTCAACGGCCTGTATACCGAATTTGATTCCGACATCGGCGTGGATGACGAAGTCGGCAACGCCGGCAACGTCATCTTCCAGGTTTACGTGGATGACATTCTCAAGTTTGCCAGTACCCCAATGACGGGCGCCAGTGCCACACAGCAAGTGAGCGTGCCCGTGGTGGGCGCAAACACGTTGCGGCTGGTCGTGCTGGCCAATGGCGCAAACACCTCGGACCATGCCGATTGGGCCAGCGCTCGAGTCATCATCAATAACGCGCCGAACAACGCTCCCTCCACGCCGGTTTACACCGAGCCCAACTTCGATGGAAAGGTCCTCAATCCGGCCGACGTGCACATGGAAGCGCCGAACTTTTCCGATCCGGATGGGGATTCTCATTTCAGCAGTGACTGGGAAATCCGCCTGGCCTCCACCAACGAATTGATCTGGCATGCCGACAACAAGAGCGGCGTGGAAAAGGTGCACATTCACCTGGGCGATGGCGTATTCAGCGGCTCGTACGCAGGACGCACCGAACTGGTGCCCGATACCGATTACATCATGCGCTGCCGCTATCGCGATAGCCGCAATGCGGTCAGCGATTGGGGCGTGCGGCTGTTCTCCACCGGCGACCGCCAGGCGATCACGCCTCTGTATATCGACGATGCCCTGGATGCGCCTGCTCCGACGTGGGTGCTGGCCTCGAATAATTCCGCAGTCGATCTGCCGGTCGGAACATCGCTGCTGATGGGCAGCGCGGGCGGAGAAACGCTTCTGCAAATCAGCGGCTCCAGCGCCGCCGGCAACACGGTGAGCAATCCCAGCGCTCTCACCGGCCATGTCAACACTCGGCTGGTGCTGACGGCAACCTCGGCGGCTTTGAACCTCGGCCAGACCAATCTCACCTTCACCGAAGGCACTGGCGATCAGCACATCATTTACCTGCCCGCGGTCAACCTGGCGATCGGGCAGTCCGCGTATTTCTGGGTCGGACTGGACGGCAGCACCTATGTCGCCACCTCGTCACAGACCACGCCCAACACCGACACGCCGGCTCGCGTGGCGCCGATTCCGTTTACAGCGTCGCAATCCGGATACGTTGTCGAGCAGGTGGCGGGCGGCCTTCAACTCCCAACCGATATCGCCTTCGTGCCCAACCCCGGTTCCAATCCGACCGACGTCCTCTTCTACGTCACCGAATTGTACGGCACCATCAAGGCCGTCCAGCGCGATGGGGCGGTCGTCAACTATGCAACCAACCTGCTCAACTTCAATCCCACCGGAGCCTTCCCCGGTTCGGGCGAGCAAGGCGTGACGGGCATCGTCGTTGATCCGACCACCGGCGATGTGTTTGCGAGCATGGTCTATAGCTCGCAGCCCGGCGTCGAGGCGGTGCCTCATTATCCCAAGGTCGTCCGCTTCCACAGCACCGACGGCGGGCATACCGCTGCGACGCAGACGATCATCCTCAACATGGCCGGCGAAACGATGGGCCAGTCGCACATCGTTTCCAACCTCAGCATCGGACCAGATGGCAAGCTTTATGTGCACGTCGGCGACGGATTTGATGCCTCCAAAGGCCAGGACCTCAACAGCTTCCGAGGCAAGATCCTGCGAGTAAACTTTGATGGCACCGCGCCGACGGACAACCCCTTCTACAACGCCGGCGATGGCATCAACGCGAAAGATTACGTTTACGCTTACGGCTTTCGAAATCCGTTCGGCGGCGCCTGGCGCGACGCTGATGGCAAGCACTACGAAGTGGAGAACGGACCGAGCAACGATCGCCTGGCGCAGGTCGTCGCGGGTCGCAACTACCTCTATAACGGCTCGGATGCCAGCATGAACAACTTCGCGATTTACAACTGGAACCCGGCCCATGCTCCGGTGAACCTGGCGTTCATCCAGAATTCAGCGTTCAACGGCAGCGGATTCCCCGCGTCCAAGCTGGATCACCTGTTTGTCACCGAATCGGGACCGACTTATGCCACCGGCCCGCAATCGCTGGGCAAACGCATCGTCGAGTTCACGCTGGATGCCAACGGCAATCGCACGAGCGGGCCGACCAATTTCGTGACCTATTCCGGTTCGGGTAAAGGAACGATCGTGGGTCTGGCGGCCGGTCCCGATGGGCTGTACTTCACCGAGCTGTATAAGGATCAAAACGCAACGTCCGGCATAGATGTGGGCGCCCGCATCTTCCGCGTGAAATATGTCGGGCCGTAAATATTCAGCGGGACGACCGACGCAACAGGCGCGCCGTCATCCAGACCACCAAAGTTGCGGTGACAGCGCCTGCTGCATCGGCGTACCAGTCGTGAATGTCACACGAACGCCCAAAGGGTGGCTGGGTCAGTTCGTCGATCGCCCCATATGTCAGCACCATCGCGCACGTGATCACCGCCGCGGGTAAACGTCCGTTGCGCTGGCCGATCGCCAGCGAGAGCAGGAACGTCAACACGCCGTACGCAGTGAAATGCTCGATCTTGTCGCTGACGTGGGTTTTGGGCAATTCGGCTGGCGGCAGGTGGGTGGCGGTCAGCAGCATGAGCCAATACATCCCGAGGATCAACCAAAGCGCCCAGCGATATCGTCGGCTCAGGGGGCTCACGCCGCGACTTCTCCGCCGGCGGTGGGAACTTTAGAGACCTTACGCGCGGTGAGGTTGGGATTGACCGTGACTTCGACTTTGGTCGCTGTTTCCGCCGATGCCATCGACGGCTTTGCCGTGTGCATCTGGATTACTTCGTTGGCCAGGGCGCGATAGTCGGTTGCGCCGGCGCTGGCGGGACCATATTGAAAGATCGTCTGGCCGAAGCTGGGGCTCTCTGCAAGTTTGATATTTCGTCGAACCTTGGTCTGGAAGATGATCGCGTCGGACCAGGGTAAATTTCGGCCTCGCGCATTGACGATGAATTTTTCCAGTTCATCCACCACTTCGCCGCTGAGCTTGGTTTGCGAGTCGAACATCGTCAACACAATGCCGCCCACGCGCAGTTTGGGGTTCATTCGCCGGTTGACCAGTTGAATCGTCTCCAGAAGCTTGGCCATGCCCTGAAGCGCCAGAAAGTGGGGCAGCATGGGGATAATCACTTCATGCGCCACCGCCAACGCGTTGATGGTCAGAATGCCAAGTGATGGCGGGCAATCGAGCAGGAGGTAGTCAAAATCCATGGCAGCGCCGGCGGCTTCGAGTCGCTTTTTGAGCAGGGTTTCGCGACCGAGGACGGCCACGAGTTCCATCTCCGCGGCCGCCAGGTCGATGCTCCCCGGCACGATCGCCAGCCGCTCGCCCGCCTTCTGCATGGCTTGCAGCAGGCTCATTTCTTCGACCAAAACGTTATAAAGGCTGGGGGTGTCGGCGCTGGGTTCGATTCCGTAATTGATCGTCAGGTGTGATTGCGGATCGAGGTCGATCAGGCAGACCTTTTTGCCCAGTTCGGCAAGGGCTGCTCCAAGATTGACGGTCGTGGTGGTCTTTCCCACGCCGCCTTTCTGGTTCATCAATGCGATGATCCGCATGCGACCTCCGTGTCCTTGTGATGCAGAGTGTGCCCGAATTGTTATAGATTTCAAGATGTTAGGGATATCCGCAGGTGGTTATTGGTTACTTGTTACGGGTTACCTGGGGTTCTCTGAACCTTCATGTTGACCGAGAAGCACAAGTAACCCGTAACAAGTAACTTAAAAACGAATCAAATAAAAAAGCCTTCCGCCGTGGCAGGGAAGGCCTTTTGTGTTTTCGCGCCCAAGTTGGAGCCGGGCGAATTTCGAAAACGTGATTCGTGCGACCTCAAGACGAGCCGGGCGGAACTGACAGGAGCCACGCGCCCGCTCCAAGTGCGCTTTAGCGCTTCTTGGATGTCTTCTTCTTGGCCGTCTTCTTCTTTGCAGCTTTCTTCTTTGCCATGACTTTATCCTCCTTTCGACATTAACTGTACGAAGGAAACAAATTGAGTCAATGGTTTTTTGCGCGCGCAGCCAAAATTCTCCGACACGCGCGACGCTACAAATCGGTGCCGGTCAATGCTCCGCGGCGCGTGTCTGTCTTGTTCCGCGAGCGTGCGCGCGTAAGATATTTCTCTCTTCAACAAGGAATGAATCGTGAAACGTCCGCTTGTCCTGATCGTGCGCGATGGCTGGGGAAGCAATCCTTTTCCGCAATGGGATCATGCCAACGCGGTAAAGCTTGGAAGGCATCCGGTTGACGACAAACTTATGCGCGAATACCCACATGTGCTGATCCACACCAGCGGGTTCGATGTCGGCCTGCCCCAGGGAACGATGGGCAACAGTGAAGTGGGCCACCAGAACATCGGCGCGGGTCGTATCGTCGATCAGGAATCCGGTCGCATCAGCAAGGCCATCGCCGGCGGGGATTTTTATGACAATGTTGAGCTCAACGCCGCCATCACCAATTCCCAAAAAACCTCGGGAAATCTGCATCTTTTCGGCATTGTGTCCGATGCGGGCGTGCATGGTTTGCTCGAGCATTTGTATGCCTGTCTGGAACTGTGCAAGCGCCGTGGTTTGACCCGCGTTTTCCTGCACGCCTTCACCGACGGCCGCGACTCCTCTCCCAACGCGGGCATCGAGTACATGCGCCAGGCGGAAGCGAAAATGAAACAGCTTGGCGTGGGCAAGGTGGCTACGGTCAGCGGAAGATACTGGTCGATGGACCGCGACAACCGCTGGCCGCGCGTTGAAAAAGCGTATCGCGCGATCACTTTTGGTGATGGTCCAAAGTTCCGCACCGTCGAAGACGCAATCACTTATTACTATGAACATCCCTCCGAACCGACCATGCGCGGCGACGAATTCATCACGCCCTCGGTCATCTGCGATGATGGTCATACACCCCGCGCTTTGGTCAAAAATGGGGATAGCATAATTTTTTACAATTATCGTGGAGATCGCCCCCGCGAACTCACCAAAGCGTTCGTTCTCGATCCGTTTGATGGTTTCAATCGCGGAGAGAAACTGGATCTCTATTACGTCACGATGACGGCTTACGAGAAGAGTCTGCCGGTGCATGTCGCCTATCCCAAGCCGCCGAAGATCGTGAACATCCTTGGCGAATACATCTGCAACAAGGGTCTCAAACAGTTTCGTTGCGCTGAAACTGAAAAATATCCGCACGTCACTTTCTTCTTCAACGACTATCGCGACGAACCGTTTGCCGGCGAAGATCGACAGATGGTTCAGTCGCCCAAGGTCAGCACTTACGACCAGCAGCCGGAAATGAGCGCAGCCGGTGTTTGCGATGAAGTCGTCAGACGCGTGAACTCCAATCAATATGACTTGATCGTCGTCAACTTCGCCAATGGCGACATGGTGGGGCATACGGGTGTGCTCAGCGCAGCCGTCAAGGCGGTTGAGACTGTTGATATCTGCGTCGGGCGAATCATGGAAGCCGTGCAGCGGCAGGGAGGCGTGGCAATCGTCACTGCCGACCATGGCAACTGCGAACAAATGATCGACCCCGTCACAGGCGGTCCGCATACCGCTCACACCACCTATGACGTGGAATTGATCGTCGCCGACGACCGCTTTAAGGGTAAGAATCTGCACACCGGCGGCAGACTGGCGGATGTGGCGCCCACCGCGCTGCACATGATGGGCCTGGCCAAACCAGCGGAAATGAACGGTAAGTCCTTGATTCCAGAGTGATTTGCCCCATTGGTACTTTGCCTTATAATTGCTGCTCCGGGATAGCAAGGAGAACTTCCCCATGGCCCACATTATTGCCCAGCCGTGCATTGGCACGAAGGACACCGCCTGCGTGGCGGTTTGCCCGGTCGATTGCATCCACCCCACCAAAGACGAAGCCAACTTCGCCGAAGCGGAAATGCTTTACATCGATCCCGATACGTGCATTGACTGCGGCTTGTGCGTGGATGAATGTCCCGTGACCGCGATTTTCCCCCAGGAAGACCTTCCCGCGGAATGGGCTGCTTTCATTGAGAAGAACACGGCCTACTATAAGAAATAACCGGAGACCGTTATGAACAAGCAATTGTTAATCGCCTTGATTGCCGTAATGCTTGGTCTGGGTCTTTGGGTACGAGCGCAAACGACCCAGCCCGCCACCCAGCCAGCGGCTGGCGCTCCGATCAACAAGTTTTGCGCCGTTCAGAAGGGTGATGCGATCGATCCAACAATCACCGTCGTCTATAAAGGCAAAGTCATCGGCTTTTGCTGCAGCGACTGCCCGCCGGAGTTTAACAAGGATCCTGAAAAGTACATGAAGGATTTGAAGTAAGGTTGGTCGATATCTCATTAAACGACCCGCGCCCACGGATAGCTATCCGTGGGCTTTTTTTGCGTACAATGGTTTGACGATGTCGGCCATTTCAGGCTCATCATCGCAACTCAAAGACGCTGCATTCAGCGTGCAGGGGATGGATTGCGCCAGTTGCGTCGCGCACGTTCAGAAGGCGGCTTCGAAGATGCCGGGCGTCGAATCGTGCAATGTGAATCTCGCGCGAGGCCGCGCCACCGTGCGATTTGATCCAGCCCTGACCAATCCGCAGTCCATCGCGGCAGCGATTACCGAATCGGGTTATGTCAGCAGCCCGGAAGGGGATAACGCCGAGGCCGAGCGCCTCGATCACCAAATGCACCATGCCCGGTCGTGGTTTCGTCGTGCCATGGTGGGAATCGCGCTCTGGTTGCCGGTTGAAACAACACACTGGCTGACCCAACTCTTTCCCAGCGCCCACCCCCACGCCCATGGCGATGCCATGGGTCCCACATGGATGACCTGGCTCTCCCTCATCACCAGCACGATCGCGATCGTTTACATCGGCAGCGCGTTTTATCGCAGTGCTTTCAATGCCGCCAGGCGGTTGACCAGCAACATGGATACATTGATCGCGCTGGGCGCATCGGTTGCGTATGACTACAGCGCGATTGCACTGCTCGGCTATCTGTTGGGTTGGTGGAAAACGTTGCCGCAGCTCTATTTCATGGAAGCTGCGGGATTGCTGGCCCTGATCAGCCTGGGGCACTGGCTTGAAGCACGTTCGCGACAATCCGCGGGCAATGCGATTCGCCAGCTTATGCAACTCGCACCCGCGACAGCGCTGCGATTCTCTCCCGAAGACCAAAGCCAGGAGGAAGTTCCAGTCTCCTCGTTGAATGTAGGCGATCTTGTTCTGGTCCGGCCCGGCGATCGTATCCCCATCGACAGCGAAGTCGTGCAGGGTCCATCCAGCGTCGATGAATCGATGATCACCGGCGAACCGTTGCCCGTGACCCGCAACGCCGGCGATCGGGTCATTGGCGGCACGCAAAATGTCGATGGCCGGCTCATCATTCGCGTCACCAGGACTGGCTCGGAAACGGCGCTGTCCCAGATCGTGCAACTGGTGGAAACGGCTCAATCCTCCAAACCGCCGATCCAGCAATTGGCGGATCAGATTGCCGCAGTCTTCGTGCCGGTTGTGCTCGGCATCGGGCTGTTTACGGGAATTGCCTGGTATGCGTGGGGAGCAGCTCATCACTGGGAAAACGCCGAAATCTGGGCGAAGATCGCGCTGGCGGTGTGCAGCGTACTCATCATCGCTTGCCCGTGCGCGCTCGGATTGGCCGTGCCGGCAGCGCTGATGGTTGGCACGGGGATGGGCGCGAAGAAGGGCATTCTTATTCGAGACATCGATGCTCTGCAAAAGGCCGAACGGATTGACACGATGGTCCTGGATAAAACCGGTACGATCACGCGCGGCAAACCGGTCGTCACCCAGATCATTCCAATGAACGGCATGGCGGAGAACGATATTCTCCGGCTCGCAGCCGCCGCCGAGCAGTTCAGCGAACATCCGTTGGCCAAGGCGGTGGTCTCGCACGCGCATGAACGCGGCGTAGTGTTTTCAGAACCCCAGAAGTTTGCCATCGAGCCGGGTTTGGGAGTCGACGCCGTTGTTGAGGGCATGCGAATATTGATTGGAAACCGTGCGTTAATTGATAAACACAGCAATCAGAAAGTAGTCCATTGGCCACCGGCGCTTGATCGATTTGCGGGAAGGACAATAGTTTATGTTGCACAAGTCAAAGACGATGGATCGACAAACGTGCTGGGCGAAATCGGCATGATCGATGAAATTAAGCCCGAAGCCACTAAAGCAATCCAAGAACTAAAAGAACTCGGACTTTCATTGGGCTTTCTGAGTGGTGATCGTCACGAAGCCGTGGAAAGGGTCGCAAAGGAGCTTGGTTTGGGCGAAGTTTTCAGCGGAGTTCGGCCTGAAGAAAAAGCACAAATCATTCGCGAAATGCAAAATCGCAAATCGCAAATCACCCATCGCAATTTAATTGTCGCCATGGTCGGCGACGGCATTAACGATGCTCCCGCCTTGGCGCAGGCCAATTTGGGCATCGCCATTGGTTCCGGGTCAGACATCGCCAAGGAGACCGGCGATATCGTGCTCGTTGGGGGCAGCCTGCATGGCATTGCGACGTCGATCCGATTGTCTCGGGCTACGATGCGGGTCATCCGGCAGAATTTGTTCCTCGCGTTCATCTATAATGTCCTGGCGATTCCGCTGGCGGCAATGGGGGTTTTAAGCCCATTGATTGCCGCTGGCGCGATGGCGCTTTCGGACATCATGGTCATCGGTAACGCCTTGCGTCTGCGGTATATACGGATTGATTAGAAATACCCTCCTTTCCCCCTTGACGGCGGGGTTCCTGATGGCTTCAATACCCGCCGTTTTCTACCCGGAGTCAATGCGCTTATGACCATTACTGACGAATCCCGCAATACGCTGCCCGTATCATTTTTGACCATCGACGAGCAGCTTGCCGCCCTTTTCAGCGATGAACTTTCTCCCCAGTCCGCCAAGCGCAAACCGCGCCGGGGAGCCGACGATGACGAAGACGAAAAGCCCAAAAAGGGCAAGAATGATGACGACGATGATGAGGAAGATGAGGACGACGAGGAAGATGAGGACGAGGAAGACGACGAAGATGATGACGAGGACGATCTCGATGAAGATGAGGAAGATGAATTCGAAGACGATGAAGACCTCGACGATGACGAGGATGAAGACGACGAAGATGATGACGAGGACGACGACGAATTCGACAAGCCCGAAACCGAGACATATGACGACGACGAGGATGACGACGAAGACGACTTCGACGGCGACGAATAATTAACAATCGTCGAAAACAAACTCCCCAAGCCCACGGCTCAGCAGTGGGCTTTTTTATTTTCAATCATCATTCGACTGTCCACGGCGATGTGACTTGATCTGCGAACGACGGCGCTTGGAATCCAGGCGCCTTTGTTTCGATGCCTTGCTCGGTTTGGTCTTGCGACGCGGTTTGGGTTGCACACACGCGGAAAGGATCAGTTGCCGCAAGCGTTCAAAGACTTCCTCGCGATTGGCCTCAGCGGATCGTTCGGCCTCGGCTCGAAGATGGATTTCATCTTCATTGGTCAGACGGTTTCCCGCAGCGGTCCTTAATCTCGCCAATGCGCGAAATTCCATTCCCACAATGCGAGATACTTTCACCCACAGCTCAGCCTTGGAATTGATCTTGTTGACGTTCTGCCCGCCCGGGCCGCTGCTTCGGGAAAACTGGATTCGCACTGCATCGCCGGGAGCGAACACGCCGGGCGCAAGCTCAACCATCGCTGAAGTTGGATCAATCCTTTCGGTCATACGGCATCAATCGATGGTGTTGGGCACATTGGGGGCTGGAAGATGGCTTTCAACGTAGCGAAGCCTTACATGCCGGGCGGCGCTGGCGAGAAAGATGGCGATCAGCAGGATCAGCAGGTTGATGCGCATCCATTTCACCGGATATCGCGGCGGCGTGCGACCGGTCACCAGCCCAAACGCCAGACACAGGCCGGCCGACCCGACGATCACATGCGCCAGCCACCAGTTGCCCGGACCCACCAGGTGAAAATGTTCCGGCGCGGTGGTGGGCGCCACTTCCAGCAGTCGCGATTCAAGTCCAGTATAGGCAAACCAGTTTCTGAATGACGAAACCACGCCGCTGAGGATCAGAACCGTCACGCAGCACCAGACGATCCACCGAAACGCCCATCGCGCTCGCGCGAAAACCCACAGCTTTTGCTCGTCCTTCAACTCATCGATGGCTACGGGAAAAATCAGCTCGTAAAAAAGCGTTCCGCCCACGATGAACGTCGCGGCAATGACGTGAAAATAGCGATTGACGAGCAGCAACAGGTGAAACAGATCTTCTTTCATCGATATGACTTTCAGCAAGGCGCCAACACCGATATGGCCACGGCACAAACGGCCCGCAGGAGTTGAAGAGCATCGCATGAGAAAGTAGATATGGCAAGAAGAGTGGACTTTCGCGCAGTCTCGGAAATTGTATCGCGAAAGCCCATTTCCCCCTCCGCCCTTAAATCAATTGATCGATTCCACCAAAACCTAAAACTTCATGCGTATAAAACGGCTCGGCGTATTTCGTGCCGATTCGCCCGCCGAAATAGGCACACATATTTTTCACCATTTCAGGGATTTCCCAGCCGGGGAACTGACTTTTGTATTCCGCGACCGCTTTCATTTTCACGTCAAGCTGGTCGGTGATATCGATGCAAAACGTCGGCACGAAATTCATGCGCAGATGCGTGCAGAAGTAATAGATGATCCGCTTGGGATGCCACGGCTCGCCGGGGATCGTGCTCTTGGTGAGTTTGGCGTCGAAGCGGGCATCTTCGGCGATTTTGGTGACGGCCACATGATCCGGATGAGCGTCAATCGGGTAAGGCACGAACATGACATTGGGCTTATGCACGCGAATCAGCGCCGCCAGCTTGTGGCGGGATTCGATGTTGTGCACGACTTCCCGATTCTTTAGACCCAGCAACGTGCGTTCGACACCGAGCACTTTCGCAGCGGCTGCGGATTCGCGGGCGCGGGTTTCGACCGAACCATGTGGCGTCGGCTCGCCGTTGGTCATGTCGACCAACTGCACGCGATGCCCCTGGCTCGCCAGCCGGGCGATCGTGCCGCCCATGCCCAGTTCCTGATCGTCTGGATGCGGACCAATTACAAGGATTGAAGCCATTGGAAATTGATCCACAGATTACACAGGTGTCACAGATTAAAATTCAAATTCTGAATCCGCGAAATCTGTGTAATCTGTGGATTCATCCTTTCTTATTTTCTGCGTACAGCGCTTCAAGAGCGTTGACCATGACTTTTGCATCGAACCGCGCGAGCGCGAATTCCCGGCCGGCCGTGCCCATTGATTGGCGCAGCGATGTATCGTTCATCAATGCTGCAATCGAACCCGCGAGTTTCTCCACGTCGAAGGCAGGCAGGACATATCCTGTTTTGCCGTCGAGCACACCTTCGCGGTTGCCGTCGATATCGTAGGTAATGACCGGAATGCCGGCCAGCGAACCCTGCGGAAGCGCCCGCGCCAAGCCTTCTCGCCGCGACGGATGCACCAGAATATCCATTGCGTTGACCAGTTGCGGAATCTGCTCCGGCGGCACCAAACCCGTCAAAATAAAACGATCCTTCAAGCCCATCTGTTCAATTTGCTGCTCGAATTGGCCTCGCAACAAACCATCGCCAACCCATAAAAAACGCAATTGTGGAAATTGATCGCAAAGTTTCGGAGCCAGTTGCAACAGGTCTTCGTGACCTTTCAGGTGGAACAATCTCGCAATCGTTCCAATGACGACATGCTCATCGTTCAGACCGAGTTGTTGACGAACCGTCTGTCTTGGCACCGGCGGGTTGATGAATGGCTCGGCCAGCATGCCGCTATAGATCGTGACGTATTGCTCCGGCTTGCCAATTCCCTTGGCGAGCGATTGATCGCGCATGGCGTCGGCGACGCAGACGATCTTGTCCGTCATCGGAGCGGTCTTGCGCTCGAGCATCTCGTAAAACGCATTGGCCAGCCGGGAAGTGGAGGCGGTAAACGCCAGCCCATGAATCGTGTGCACGATGAACGGCATCTGCGCCTTCTCGGCGGCCCAGCGCCCGATGATGCCGGCCTTGCTGGAATGCGTATGAACCACGTCGGGTTTCAACTCGCGCAACCGATCAATCAGCCGCTTGTAGGTTTTGTAATCCTTGCGCGGCAGGATGGAGCGGCGCATTTCATCAAACACCTCGACGCGAAAACCATAATTCTGCGCCCGTTCGAGCAATGACCCCTCCGGACCGATGGGCGGGCCGGTGATCAGCGTCACCTCGTGGCCAAGGTTGTGCTGGCCCTGGCAGCTAAGGAGCGTGTTCTCCTGGGCTCCACCAACGATCAGGCGAGTGATGATGTGAACGATCTTCATGGTCGGCTGCTCATGATTGTGCGGATTTAATGATCGCTACGCCAGCGTATGAAAGATACGAAGCGGCAAACCGGGCGGTTTGGGGTTCGTTTTGCACAATCGGCCGCGCACCTGCCCCGTGCGAGCAATTTATCCGCTTGCGGCTCAGCGCGAGCGTGGCAACCACGGTCGCGCTGAGC
>DASZXJ010000026.1:0-4008 GCA_035545895.1 Tepidisphaeraceae bacterium
ACGGGCGGGCCACAGCGGCCGCCGGCGTGGGCCTTTACGCGGTGCCGAGGTTTCGCATTCGGATCAGGTTGAAGGCGGCACCGGCCACCTGCGCCTGCTGGCCGGTTTTCCAATGCCCGATCAGCCGCGTGCGATACAGGCCGGCGATAGTCTTGGCCCAGCCGAACAGTTCCTCGATCTTCTTGCGGCAACGCTGACTAATCGCGTAACCCTTGCTCCGGGTGCGTCGTCGCATCCGCCGGCGCGCGGCGATGTTGGCCCGGTTCTTCTTGCGGTAGGCGGCGGTGTTTCCGCCAATCTTGCCCTCTTTCACCGCCACGTGCGGACGGATCCTTCTTCGCTCCAGCCCACGCAGCAGTGGACCCTGGTCGTACCCCTTGTCGGCCCCGACCGTTTTGGGCTTGAGCCCAAACCGCTTTTTGACCCGATCGATCAATGACAACGCCGTGTTGGGCTCGCTATTGTCCAGAGGACTGTTCACTTCCACCCCCAGCACCAGCCCATGACGGTTCTCGACGATCGCGTGCAACGCATGGCTCAGCAGCGCCGGCTTACCATCGCTCTTGCGGGCCAGTTTCGCGTCGGGGTCCGTCGTGCTTTGGTGGGTGTCGTTGGACCTCTTCTGGCCGTGGAAGTCCACTTCGGCGTTGCGGCCCTTAAAACCATTGTTGTCTCCCGGATCATCCTCCTTGCTGTCCTTGGGCACAAAGCTCTTGATCGACGCATACGCCTCGATCAGCGACCCATCCACCGAGAAGTGATCGGGGCTGACCAATCCTGCGGCCATCGCCCGACGCACCGTGCCGTCAAAGAACCTCCCGATCAGCCCGTGCTCCGCCAGCCGCTTGCGGTTGTGGCAGAACACGGTGGCGTCGAACACCGGCTCGTCGATCCGAAGGTCCAAAAACCAGCGAAACAGCAGGTCGTGATCGATTCGTTCCACCAGCTGCGCCTCGGAGCGAATCGAATAGATCGACTGCAAGAGCAACGCCTTGATCAATCGCTCCGGCGGCACGCTGGGCCGACCTTCGCTCGCATAGGCGGCGTCAAACCGGCCGCTCATCTTCGCCAAGTCCTCATCGGCCATCCGTTTGATCGCGCGCAGCGGATGATCGGCGCGGATGCGTTGTTCCAGGTCGACGGCCGCGGTGAAAAGAATGGCTTGAGCATCGTGTTTGCCGCGCATGAAGGACCTCCGTGTTGTGCCTGACGCACAGTTCAGCGCCATCGCGATCATTCGTCAAGAGGGTTTTTCAGCGTCCTGCTAGACCCGATGTCGGCTGTCGAGCGTGGATGGTCCTGAACCGGGCCCACGCCTCGAATCCGGAAGTTGGCGGCAATCGCCCCGCCGCCCTGACCATAGAGGTCGTCGATCCGGAAATCCGTGAAGACCAGCGCGATGTCGTCTTCACCGGGTGAGTTCTGGTAAATCTTCTTGAGTATGGTTTCCGAGGATTTCGAGACGGCGGCGTAATGAAACACCTCGAAGACATTGCCCGAGTAAATGCCATTGGCTGAAGACAAATGCACCTGGCCGGCGGCAGCATGAGTGAGATCGACTGCGGGCAAATTCGGCTCCGATGTGACGCCCCGCCCGTCGAAACCCCACCAGACGACGTTCCACTCCGGCGTAAATTGTCGAACATTCGGCAGCAATACCTTGGAGATGTACATCACCACCGATTTGCCCTGAACATGAAATCCGGCCGTTCGGGGTGCCGAGCCCAACCAGCATGACATGCGCGGTTCATCGCTTACCGCCACCGAAATTTGGCTCTTTGAGTCTCCAACACTCACGAAGCATCGATATTCCAGCGATGTTCCCTCGTTGATGCGGGTGATCGCATTTTCTTTCATATTTATCACAAATTTGAGAATGCTGCCTGCGTCGTAAACATCTGCCGACTCGATCGCGACGCTCGGATCGGGCGCTTTGCCCTTGAATTGCCAGTGATGAAGCTGCTGGCCGCTCACAGGTTGCCCGGTAAACAAGCCCACAATCCCATCGCGATCGACAATGTGCTGATAGGACATTTCGATCATGCCGGAGTGATAAAGGCGAGCCTGGAATGAATTCGCTCCCGCGTGGGCCTGCCCCCAGGCAACGTGCATGACATTCCACGTGATCGCGATGGTGTCCTTTTCGAGCTTGATTCGGACATCGATCCGGTGCGGGTCTGGATCCACATGCGCCCAAAACACCGCGATCATCTGTTCGAGCCCTGCCGCCGAGCGCGAGTCCATCGCGGCCGCAACCGACCTCATGCCGCCATCCGCCCAGGGATCGCGAGCGGGCCAGTATTCAGCTTCGGATTTTTCAAAGGAAATGTTGCCGTTGCGATTGATGTAAATCCGATCCCATTTCTTTCCGCCAATCGGAAACGAAAACGGAAGTGAAATTGCCCAGCCCTTGATGAAATACCCGCCTTCGGCGCTTTTATCCTCGAGCGTTTTGTCACAGGGGACGACGGAGGGTGGTCGTGTCTCGACTTTGTACGAGCCATCATTTTGGGGCGTAAAGCGCAGCGTCTTGCCTTGCAGGTCAAATAAATGAGCGGACTGTTCAACCAATCCATCGACAGCTACGGATCGAACGAAATCCGCCGCGCCTGGCGCGGCAGGCTGGGTTGCAGGCTTAAGAGATGGTTGCGCCCAAGAAGGCTTTGCAATTATGAGGAACAGCGAGCAAGTGCCGATGATGATTGACTTTGTCAATTGCACCAGGGTATTCCTCTTGTTTCCATTTCAGACAGGCACTGAAGCAACCGAATCATACTTCAGCAGATTCGTCGCATAAAATATCAGGTGTCTGGAACGATTTTTGTCTTTTACTGGCGCCCATTCGTGACGAATACTATCATTAGGAGTCGCTTTTTCATCAAACACACACAAGGAAGAAATCGAGCCGGTCCCATGCTCCAGGCGGAGGATGATACGGGGACGCAGCTTAATGCCACGAAGATAGCTCGTAAGTCGCGCCACGACGCGCTTTGTGATCGACTCGCGCGATCCGCGGCCTTCTGCGAGAATGGTGTTGTTCATCGACACCGTCCTCAACAACGAGTAATAATCCACGCCCATAGGGCGTGGCATTAGGAAGGCCCCTTCAGAAGGGGCCACTGAGCCGGGAAGGCCCCTGTGGGGCCATGGTACGTTAATCGAACTTCAACGTGTCTTGTCCACCATCCATTTTCTCCTGGTCGCGGATGTACTGCCGCACGGACTGTTCGTCCAGACCCACCGTGCTCACGCAGTACCCCACGGCCCAGAAGTGCATGCCGTACGTCTTGCCTTCACGAAGCAAGTCGCGATGGATGCGGATGGCGCTCTTGCCCTTCAGGAAACCGATCACAAAGGCGATGCTGTGCTTGGGCGGAACGCTCAAGCACATATGCACATGGTCGGCCATCAGGTGCCCCTCCAGCAGCACCACTCCCTTCTGGCGACACAATTCACGCAAGATCTCTCCGATCTTCCGCCGCAACTTCCCATACAGCACTTTGCGGCGATACTTCGGTACGATCATGACATGGTACTTGCACTCCCATTTCACATGGGACAGACTTTGCCAATCATGCATAGGCTACTCCTTCTGCCCCACGGGACCTTCCCGCAGGAGGAGAGCCTACGCGCTTGAATTTGCCCTGGAACGGCAGAGCCTTCTAGCGTCACACGGCCAGAGGCCGTGGTTTCATGATGTAATGACGAATCAATGACCAAATCAGAATGACGAAGATCCAGTGACCAATGGCTCCTTTGTTGCGCCAGGCGGACTCATGTCGCGCAACTCCAATTCCCAAATCCACAATCCGAAATCCGCAATGCCCACAGCCCCGGGGCTAAAGCCCCGGGCTTTGCCCGGGGACCGATCAACTGGAGATGAATTTCACTCCACAATTCAAGTCCCACGATCTTTCAACCGTTCTCTCTTTTTCCCCCTTCATTTTCTTAATCTGTGTCATCTGTGAAATCTGTGGATCAAATTCTTGTCTGTAGGCTCCATGAAAC
>DASZXJ010000027.1:0-52453 GCA_035545895.1 Tepidisphaeraceae bacterium
GGTGCGCAGCGCCGAACCGCGAACCGGCGCAGCACTGGGACTGGCCGCAGCCCACGGCTTCGCCAGCGTCACGGCTGCCGATGCAAAGGGATGGTTCGAGAAATGCGGCTACTGTGTACACTGACCTGAAAACCGCTCTAATTTGTCGACGAAATGCGCCGAATATTCACACATCTGCCCATTTCCTCACGAGTCGTTTACACATCGCGAACGACGCCGCTAAAATGAATGAAGAAACTTCTTTGAAATAATTAGCGGATTGCGCGTCAATCATTCAATGCCGCGAAACCGTCGCGCTCGGCGAGCCACATGAATCCCACGCCGTTCTTCGTCCCCTTCGCGGCCTTGCGACTTTCTATCAACTGATGTACTGCGAAGCCACATTCACATACCGCATGCGAGCTTCATACAATGCCGAATCCAAAATGCGTTTTTCGTCTTCGTTCAAGTTGTTGGCGGTCTTTTCTTCAAGGACCGCCAATGTGTCGATGTGATGCTTGGCCATGTCGAGATTGACGACCGGCTCGCTGCCGCGCACGGAAAGATCGCCAAGATAAAACAGCGCCTGCGTGACGATCGATTGCACAAGCGTGGCGAAACTGGGCGCGGGAATCTCGCGATGCCCCGCTTGCCTGGAATCGCGTGCCGAACGCGGCGACGACATGGCGCCACCGGTTGTCGGCTCAGCCGCCTTTTGCTGCTGCTCAGCCAGCCGTCGCTTTTCTTCCTGCGCCTGTTTTTTCCAATCCGTGTCAATCTGAAGTGAAGGATTTTCGTCAGCCATGATACGGATTGTTCGCTGGATGAATTGGTTTTGCAAGCCGGTGATCGACGACCCACTTCCGCGCGCGACCCCCAACCTTGACTTGGCTGAGCCCTGCCCTAAAATGCTGTTTGATCGCGGGGTAGAGCAGCCTGGTAGCTCGTCGGGCTCATAACCCGGAGGTCGGAGGTTCGAATCCTCCCCCCGCTACTTCCCTTACTCAGGCAGAGCCAACAACTTATGGCTCTGCCTGAAGTCTTTTTAGGGGCTGGTCAAACCCGGCTTCCCCTAAACTTCCCCTGTGAATGAGCACTTCATGCAGAGCCTGCACAAATCAAGGTTCTGTTTGACCGGGCCGCATATCCCGGCAGAGGTGCATGACCATGGCGAGTCTGCTCAAGCGCGGGAAGAAGCTTTACGTCCGCGTTTACGTCAACGGCAAGCCGAAGGACATCTCGACGAAGACGTCGAGCCTTCAACTCGCCAAGAAATTCCTGCAAAAGATTGAGTACGAGAACGCCACGGGACAACTTGCGGCGGCGACCCACACGCCGCTGCCGAAGCTGCTCAGCGATTTCGTGTCCCACCTGAAAACCAAGCACCGGATCAAGTCTTTCAACAACGACTTGTCCCGGCTCAGGACGATCTTCGGGCCGTTGGTCCCCGAGCTCGAACTGGCACGCAAGGACGAATTGACGGGGGAAACTGAGGGGAAGCCGGCCTTGCCGGACGACCTGAAGCCCCCGCGCGTGGAAGCGGAGTATGCCGAGCAAATCTCTCCGCCTTTGATCAACCGCTACCTCGACCAGCGAGCGGCAAGAGTCGGGCCAAAGACACTAAATGCCAACCGCGAGATACTCTATCGCTTGTTCACTTATGCGATTGAGCATCACGGGCTGATCTACCCGGACCCGCGGCTGAAGAACCCGGTGGATGGCGTCCGGCCGCGGAAACTCCCTGCCCAGGAGATACGGTTTCTCGACGCTGAGCAAATCAAGATGCAATTGGAAGCGGTAAAGGACGATGCTGTCTTTCGCACGGCAGTGGCGATCCTCATCTACGCGGGTCTTCGACGAGAAGAGGCGCTGTGGCTGACGCGCGACGATTTGGACCGAAAGGCCGGTCTAATTCGCGTTCGGGCTAAGACGATTGATGGCGAATTCTGGCAACCCAAGACTGGACGTAACCGCACCGTGCCGATCGGAACGGCGCTCGCCGCAATCCTCGATGCGTTTAAGCCGCCGACCAGCCAGCTCTGGCTGTTACCCAGTCCTGGAGGCGTACGGTGGGACCCGGACAATTTCAGCCATAAGCTGGCCGATGTGAACACGAAGGCAAAGCTTCCATGGACCTGCCTGGACTTCCGCCATACGTTTGGGTCGATGTTGGCCCAAAGGGACGTGAGCCTGTACAAAATCAGCGCGATGATGGGAAACTCTCCGGAAATATGCCGACGACACTATGCGGCCCTGATTCCTGATGAGTTTGTCGGTGACGTGAATTTTGCCGCATGACTGAGCCACGGCATTCTGTTTTTTTTCAATAGGGAAGTCTGATGGATCATAGACGATGTCCTTGGATCACCATAGAAGCACAACTCGGGGTCAGCGTGCCGATACACCTAGCAAAGCGTGTAGGAAGCAGGCGAAGTCGCCAATACGTTTGCGATCTTCCCCAAGGAGCTTGCGCCAAGCAATGTCTTCTCCGGCTCGGCTCATGTTGCGACTGAGGATGTCGCACGCCGCTATTAGGCTGTTATGGCAGTTTGTCCGATCGGACTCCAACGCCATCCTGCCGTCGACGTCGGCGAGAACCCAATCAACACGAAGTCGAGCATAACGCGCGGCCGTAGCGACAACATCATCCCTCAAGTCAGTCAAAGATGTTTCGCGGATCTGGCGGTAAATCTCTGTGGCAGCATCGTAGTCCATGGTCAATCCAATGCAGCGTCTATCGCTCGTTACAGCGCCAGTACCAAGTCAGGATGCATTCTTCTGCGAACTTCGTCAGGGTGAATCCGTTGTGACGTCGCGACATCAACGAGAAAACGATCGATAGCGGCTCGTAGTTCTGACATATCGGCAATCTTCGTCGCAGTTTTGCCTTTTTCGATTTTCCAGTGCGTATTTCGCGCTAGCGCTCGAGCAGCACCCTTACCCGTGTCATAGGTGGGGACGGACAGAGTCTTCGCGCTCGTTTTATCATCGGTAGTCTCACAGAGTGGCCTGAAGAGACGGGTCACATGATCCAGGTTGACGTGCTGGTCCCAGGTGCCCCGGCAAGCTGCTATTAGCGAGCTTGTGCCGCACACACCACGCGTAATCTCCGTCCCCCGTGTGATATCCACAATGACGGTGTCCGCTTCACTGTGTACATCATCCTCACGCGTTTCAAGCACTTGAGAACAATTGGCGGCGATCTCGGCTTCGGGCACACTGCAAAGATAGGCTCGGTGGCAGGCTTCCAGAACAACTAGCATCGCGATAACACAGGTCGCCGCATCTGCGTCCTGCCAATTGATCCAGTTCTCAAGCTTTTCAGATTGCAACTTCCGGCCGCTCAGTGCCGCAAGCGCACGAATGTCCTCCTCCTCTTGGATTTCACCATCGCGCAGTAGGCGGACCGGCCAGAGGTTTAGCAATTCGTGAAATACGTTATAAACTGAATCCGTATGTGTGAGGATTAACTCGTGCCACTTCCCCGTACTCAAGGTGGTGCAAAACTCCGTGAGGGTCGCCTGGGCAGAAGCGAAATCAAACACTTCATTGAGACTCATATCAGCGAAAAGCGCCGTGGTAGGAATGGACCGGTCACAGTTTAGAGCCAAACCATCACCCGCGAAGTTTAACGCTTGATGAAGCTCAGTTGAGGTTTTGGAATCGCCCGCGCGCTTGCGAAGGCCAATCCATTCCAAATAGCCCGAACCCGTCAACTGACCTGCTTCTGCTAATAATGTCAGCCCTTTCCGGTACGATTTGGCAACGATCGACAGAAGGCTCCTGGTATCAGACGCACTACTCTTCAGGCCGCCTGCAAGTTCCCTCTCAAGAATCGCCGGCTCGGACTTCCACATCTCCATTACGGCGGCAACGATGGGCCCGAGCTTTGGATCCTTCCGCGCCATCTCAAGCAGCGGCGCATCACAGAACGCCGAACATGGAATTACGCGACAGAAGTGTCCCAACGCGCGGAGATCCTTGCTCACGCTCATCGATTGCAGCAGGCCGGCGGCCGGCGCATCAAGAGCAGCACGGACAACATCGTCCGTTTCAGACGTCCCGGCCGCGGACATGTCCCAGTCAGCTAGGACAGCGTCAGGAAACCATTTGCCGTTGAAGACAAGGTCGCGCATCCGGCTAGGCGTTCGGCAATGCCGAATGTCGAACAGACCCTCCAGCTTTCGGCGTAACACCGGATTGATGTCTCCGGGGAGCGAGTCGTGATCGTCCAACCAGAGAAGGTTAAATGTCGACTGCGCATTCTTTGGACTTACTAGCGATCGATATGCGTCATCTGCCATCGGATGCCTCCTAATGGGGTCAGTCTCTCAACGGCTTTACAAATACCTCTCGGTCAATTACGCGAAACATCACTTCTCGAAGTCGGAGGTTTGTTATGTAACGATCCACCGGGCGCGGAATTGTAATCTCAAATGGCGGACGATGCTGACAGTTGCTGTCACCACCCTGACGACTAAGGCGAATCAACGTGGCTAGAAAGGTTCTCCGCCTTCGTCCCGCAGCATTGGCTGCGGTTGAGTGAGGCAACACCCATAGCCCGTTTTCGTCCTGCTCATAGCGTCCATGGAACTGTGTCTGTAATGTGTTGCTGATGCTAAGCTCGATATCTTGCCGATCATCAGCGCATCTCGTAGCGGTCACAATGCATCGGCGTCCTTGATTGTCTGACTCCGAGTGGATGCAGACATTTCGGAAGATCTCAAATATTAAGGCGCGTATGAATTCCGGCCGCAGATAATCATTTGACACGTCCAAAGCCGCCAAATCGGATTGGTTCGCGTAATCAATGCTCAACTCACGATGAGTGGAAATCTGTGCCTCGCGCCGAGCCTCTTCCACGACGTCTCTTAGCGAATAGGAGTGTGTGGTCTGCCAACGATCTGCCGGCAGTACCCAGCCATCCGCAGTGACGCGCATCAATTGTACAATTAGAGTTGCCGAGGCAAGAGTCGACGCGGTGCCGGTAAGGAAGTCGCAAAAAAATTGTTCAGATTCGATGTCTCGTTCGTCGGCAAGCTTTAGCTCGAACTTTGCTATCCGATCTCCGGATTTGTTAAGAGCGGTGTAATCATGTAGCACATCATGAATCTTTATTGATGGCAGCAAGTTCGAAAGGATGTGAGCCACGTTGTAATAAGTGTCAGTGGAGGCGCGTAGCGAGATAAGTTCGACACTGCTATGCAATGCTTGCAGGCGGGCAGTTACATCTTCTTGGGTTATTTGGCTTGGCCACGCAATGCGCGGGGTCCAGAATAGATTTGTCTCCAGCTCAACTCGAAACGGCAGTGACGAAGTGTGATTTGGCTCGGATGCACGGAACTGCAATCTTGGAAACGGCCAGTATCGACACAATTGCTTGCAGGCGCCATTCGTGTTCGCTAGGCGATCTTCGTCCGAACTATTAAACAGGTGTTTTCGCAAAATGACGTCGAGAACCGCGTAATACGATTCGATCGCGGCCTGACGGATCAAGGCGTCAATGCTCGGGGCCAAGTCACGATAGATGTAGTAGAGGTGTGACCAAGCGACATCGTCTTCAGTTGGCTTCACCATTGTAAAAAGGCAAAGCCACGGCGTTCCGTCGACGTGTACCGGCCAGTAGAAAAGATCGTCACCGATTGCGTCTAGGCTAGTAAAGAGATGTACTTCCAACTCATCGCGTCGCCGGTCGGTAGTCGCCGATAGCCCCCGAAAGGATCTGGCGTATGCGTTGAGGTCAGTTCTATCAATCGCTCGGTCAGATGCCCGGCTCAGATCGACGCAGCCAGATTCAAAGATGGAATCCGAAACAGATCGTGCCGTCACGGACAAGGGTGCTTCGAGTTGGTCTGATTCCTGCGAATTGGAACGCTGATTGAGCGCTATGAGTTGTCGTTGCGTGAATAGGTAATGGGCGGTGTAATCAAACCGGTTGAACTCCCTTTGTTTCCCTTCCACAGGGCGTGGTTGAACAACGCGAGGTACGTCAACCGGGGTGCGCACTATCGTCAAGAGGTTAGCTCCGAACCTCTGCTCTCCATGATCCCGGCGAAACGCAGCAACGTGACTTACTTGGTCGAGTGCGCGACCGAGGTGTCGGCGCAAGTGTTGCTGAGATAACTCTCTGACCGTTTCATCTACGCCAGGAACGGATTCGGGCGCCTTATCCTCCAATGGTTTACATGTGGCGAGAACCGCTGCCATAGCTTCGCGTTGCCCTTGGTCTAAACATGCGAAGATATTCCTCAATATGTCGGGTTTGGCGGTTGGCAGTCCTGTGCTCGATGGTCGCTCATGCACCGAAATCTCCATCGATTCGCACTCGGCTCGATCAATTTGGAGGGAATTAGGGAATGAATTCTCTAATCCATACCAGCGACGATCGTTTTCCGTCAGAGCGGAGAGGACACGAGTTGGATTTGTCTGCGGCCAACGGATAGTAACCCAAACTGGACGTGAATACGCGAGTGACAGCCATGAGAGTACGCGAAGCGCGGCCAAGCCATTGTGTTGGTCAGAGTGCTTTGCGACTGTGGCGGCGATGGCGTCTGCGACGCGCTGTTCACGCTTTAGGGCAGTGCATGGTTCCCGCATAGATGATCCGTGTGCCAAGTTTTGGAAACAACGCGTTGCTGCCTTTCATACCGAGCGCGACGCCATCGGCGGGCTGTGATTTGGAACTCTCGCTTGTTCGGTAAGCACACCTTCGGTTATCCGAACCCGTCGTGCTCCCAACACCGCTGAATGCTCAAGATCATGTGTGATATGCAACAGGCTGCGACCGCTTGCATTCAATCGTTGAAGCTTCTGTAAGCACAGCGCCTCGTTTGCTTCATCTAAAGCGGCAAATGGCTCGTCCAAAAGAATAAGGGGCACCATTCTCAACTCGGCGATTAACAGCGTGAGGAATTGTCGCTGTCCAGCGGACAGCGTGTCAACTCGTTGTTTCAATCGATCTTCAAGATGGGCTTCTGTCAAGAGCGCCGCGTATTGATCGCGCAAGGTGACTCTCGACGCGCGATGAGATTCGACACGCGCATCGGCCACAAGTAGATTCTCAAGTACGGTCAGATCTGGCGCTGTCCCGAGCAGCGGGTTTTGGTTGACATAGAAGACAGTGCGTGCGATCTCCGCCGGTCGAAGTATGTTGTTCGGGCGGCCGAACAAATGAATCTCACCGTGATCCAGCGATTGTTGCGCAGCAATGGCACGAAGGAATGTAGACTTCCCGGAACCGTTCGGCCCCTCGATCATTGCCCAATCACCAACGGCGAGAACAAAATTGATACAGCGGAGAGCTTCCACTCGCTGTCCCCAACGACTGAAGGTGCATCTAATCCCTCGGCACTCTATTGCGGCCGCTTGATTTCCGTCGTTGTTGGATACCTGGATGCTCAATCGAACTCCCGACCAGCGATAAGCGATCGGTCATTGGTCAATTTGGCAGCCACCAACACCAGCACAATGACGGCGGTTGCGAGTTTTAGGTCCGTTGGCGAAATACCCGCGCGCAATGCCCAAACTGTCACGCACTGAAACAGCGAGCTCCCCACGACCCCTGCAACGACGACGAACACAACGTAATTGTCGAACAGACGCTTTGGTAGAATAACCTCGCCAAGTGTCATCGCTGCCAAACATAGCACCAAGACGCCCTGACCCAAGGAGATATCTGCGAATCCCTGGTTCATCGCAAGAGCTACGCCAGAAAGTGCTGCAAGTGAATTCGTCATGGCCAAGCCGACAATGAGATAAAGCGAGGTATTTAGTCCAATTGATCTGGCATAGGTGGGATTGGAGCCAACTGCGCGCAACTTCGTCCCGATGCGTGTAACTAAAAGCAATACGACAACTGCGCAGCCCGCAAGTACAGTAAGCGAGAGCAGTCCAAGCAATCCAAGGTGCATCGAGCCGATAAATGCGAAGCCGCGCGCGGTATCGAGAGGGTTTCCGTGGCTAAGCAATCCAATGTTCGGACCGCCCATGACACGAAGCATAACCGAGTATGTCACGGAAACGACGATAATGCCTGCGAGAAACTTGTTTAGCCGGAAGCGGGCATGAAGCAATGCGGTCAAGGCGCCGGCCATGGCACCGGCAAAGGCGGCAACGATTACGGCGATCCAAAGCGGCATGCCTGCTACAGTACACGCGGCGTACGTCGCAGCGCCTAGCGGCAAAGAGCCCTCCACCGTCACATCGGGAAAGTGAAGGAGGCGAAATGCCACGGCTAGCGCAACGACGGCCCATGCGAGGATGAGCCCATTGATCAGGCCAACATCGAGGATCACTGTGATGGTGTTGCCACTCATGGAATGGTATTGAATATTTTCGTTGCACGTTTTAGAACGGTGTCTGGAATCTTGACGCCCATTCGTTCAGCAGCGGCGGTATTGAGATACAGTTCGGCGCCCGACGCAACTACTACGGGCAAATTGCGTTCGCCATTGAGCGTTTTGATAGTTAGATCGCCCGTGTCGCGGCCGAGTTGTTTATAGCCAACTGAAACGGCACCGATCCCGCCTTTCTCTACGGTACCAGAATCGCCGACAAACAGCGGAATCTTTCGATCGACCGCTACCTTGACCGCTCCAGCAACACCAGCGATAACTGTGTTGTCGCTGGATAGAAACAACACATCGACCTTGTCGGCGATTGCAGCCGCAGCCCCATATACTTCGCCTGTCGAATTTGCAGGCGCTTCCACCACTTCAAATCCGTTCTTCGGCGCTAGTTCGCGAATGCGCTCGATTCCATATTTTGATGCGGCTTCGCCGGGATTATAGAGTACGCCAAGGCGCTTCGCGTTAGGCACCAGTTCTCGAATCAATTTAATTTGATCTTCATAAGGCCAAGCATCTGATGTGCCGGTGACTTTCTCTTCCGCCGTCTTGAGTGATTTCACAACACCGGCGCCGACGGGGTCCGTGACCGCCGCGAATACAACGGGCACCCGTGAGTTCTTCACTACGGCCTGCGCCATCGGAGTGGTGATTGCGACAATAACGTCGGCGTCCGACGCAGATAGTTCCGAGGCAATCGTTGCAGCAAGTTGAGTTTGCCCGTTTGCGTTGCGCTCAATCAACGTTAGGTTCTTGCCCTGTTCGTAACCAGCTTCCTTCAGCTTTTCCTTAACGCCGTCGCTAACTTGATCAAGCGCTGGATGCGACATGAGTGTCGCTATCGCAACCGTTTTGTTCTTCTTCGGTGGGGTTGTCGCCGATGAAGAAGATGAACTCTGACTCCTGTCGCAACCTTGCCCGAGCAGTGCCCCGAGTAACATGACCAGAAGACAAGCGATTTTTCCTGTTTTTTTCACTTCTGTTTTCCTCACTCTAATTTGGCGCAAATCATCCTGTCGAAGCCCGCGCGTCGCTTTATGTCGATTTAATTGCCAGATCCGGCACCGGGCCGGGAGTAACCAGGTATTTGGAGTAGTTAAACACGCGAACGCCACCCACATGTCGCATCCGGTCAAGGAGGTTTACGACATTCATGACCCGATCGGGGTCTACCTCGAACCGGCACTTTCGCAACTTCTGCCTCTGGAGGATACCACTAGGAATACCGCCAGTCCCATGTGCAAAATGCCGCCCTAGCCAATTGAGCACAGGCTTCTGCTGCGCTTCCCATTCGGTGAATCGTTCGAATGCCGTGTCGCGGAAATTGCTTAGAATGCCACCCAAAGCAACCGCTCGCTCATAATCGGAAGTACCAGGATAAATAACGCTCAGCATGGGGAAGACCACAATTTGCTTTCGGTGGTCACGAGCAATCTTCCCGAGTCGCGTGAGGCGCTCGATCGTGACATCCCAATCGTCTTCAGTTTCACCTGGGAGGCCAAGTTGCAAATTGATGAAACAGGCGATATCGCTGGAAAGCAATTGAGGAACGACGCGCGTCTCCAGTGAGTCGAGATATCGCAGGGGGTTGGCCGTCTTTCGCATCTGCGTGAGATGTTCCGGAACGAGGGACTCGACGCCAAGATAAACCGCATCACATCCACCCCGGCGCATTGCCTGGATCACATCCAACGATTCCATGCTCTCAACGCGAGTTTGGGCATCCCAGCTAAAGTCCATGCCTGGCTCGCGTCGGACCTGCTCAAGCGCGTCACAAAGCTCTTTGGTTCGACTTGGCGAGTGGGCGAAGAAATTGTCTTCTATCGCTATGGAGTGATATCCAAAATTTCTAACAAGCAATCTCAAATCTTCAATGACGCGTTCGATGCTCTTAGCACGGATACGTTCGTTAGCGACAGCGCAGAAGGCGCATTTGAGTGGACATCCCCGGGCGCTCACATAGGAAACATGGTCAAACTTGCCGCGGGCTGAACGGATTCCACCGCCGCGATAGGTCGGCGCGATGCTGTCCAATCCAGCAGTCGATAGGAGTGCCGCCTTCGGATTCGTGCGGATGGCTCCGGAGTCACGATAGGCGATATTGGGAACACGGTGAATCGCCTCCGGGCTACGAATCAGTTCGTGCAGCGCTGGTTCGCCTTCACCGCATATCACGGCATCGACCTCGCTGTGCTCACGCAGAATCACGTTGGCTTCCGGCGAAGCGTGATGACCGCCAAGCAACACGGTTGAGTCCGGAGCTTCTAATCGCGCTGCGCGCGCAACCACTAAGGCGGATTGATACGTGGCGGTGGTGGTGGTGACTCCAATCAGCACGCGCCCCCGCACGTCGGAGAGCTCGCGGCGGATCTCTTGCTGCACGGAATCCGCATCCGTAAAGCTTAAATCGAGCAGACGAACGTCAACCGCCGATTCGCGATCTGCGACGTAGTTGGCAAGCGAGATCAAGCCGCTCGAAAATCCTTCGAGCAGCGCATGCTGGGGTGGCAAAGTCAGGATCACCGTGTTGTACATACGTGCCTCAACCAAACGCTGTAGCTATCTTCGGATATTGTTGGCGGGGCCAGCCAGGCAGTGCTGACAGATGCTGACAAAACCACGGGCCGCCGTTGCATGCATTTCACAACTATCTATCGAATAGAGACTTATGCCACGCGAGTGCCGACTGCATTTCGGCCGCTTACCATTGCCCTACGCAGGGTGGAGTGGTGTTCCAAATTTATCGGCCCGCAGAGACGGACTCTGTCAACGTATTTTTCTGCCTCCTCCGCAGAGTGGCCGAACCGCGCAAACGCATATCGAACAGACACCGCCCAATCCGGTCGACCAAAGAACAATTGCCGACGGTCGATCAGGAGCCGAAGCATCAAACGAGCGATATGCGTCAGACCAACCGGCGTCAAGTCTTGCTCCGACAGAATAAAATCCGCTTTTTGGCTGATGTTGATTAGGCCGGCACCAGCACGTTTCTCTGCGTTTCGGGTAAGGTCGATGGTGATGTAAAAGGCTGTACGGGAACCATTCACGACTTCAGTCCACTCGATGAAACAATCGACGCCATGCTGATAATCTAGCGGTGTATCAGTAGCAACGAAAACACTGAGATTGGGGCTGCGCAAGCTGCTGTTCTTTGCGCGTGCATCGCGTACGAGATTCCGTAAGTTGTTGAGCAATTCGCGCATTTCCCAACTACATGGATTACTCGCACACCATCCAGGGGGTTGGTTACGCCGGGCAAAGCGGTAAGCCGCCTTGTATGGCATGTATGTTCCAGTGCTGAAATCTCTAGCGCTGCTGCGAGTCAGAACCTGCATTTCGAATTGATGTCCAATTCGCATAATTTGCTCCTTCATTGGATGGAGCAATCCTGACATGAGTTTTCGGCGCAAGCTGACCGGTGCTGACACGACGATCGATCAGCACCGAAACGCTCTGGGTTGTTCCGATACCAATCAGGAGCGAGCAGGCGCGGCAAGAAGCCATCGTCCTCGGATCACTCGATGCACAACAGCGCATATGAGGAGGAATATACCGATAGCAGGAATAGTTCCGAGGTTAAGCGCCGTGGCGCTCAAGGCGGCGGATGCCAAGCAGATCGACGCCGCCGGCACAAGTGCGCCAAGCAGTGTCAGCAGAGCCAGGAGTGAATATTGCACACCCAGGGGCGGGAATCCAAAGATCACGCTGAGTGGAGCCAAGATCGCTGCCAGTAGCCGCACCAGTAGTGCCCCGCTCATGGAGCCGCTGACAGCTAAGACGAAATATAGCACAGCACTCGTTCCGCATATCGCGTAGCTAGCTTGGTTGGTTAGGGAACCAGGTGACAGAGTGTTGAGAACGTACGCGACATGCAAGGACACAGTGCCGGCTGCTCCCGCAATGAGCAAGGCTGATAGCACCCGCAAGAGACGTAAGCCAAAGAAAACCATCATCGCTGCCGTCACAATTGCAGCAATCGGCGGCAGATGGAATAACTGCGCCGCCCAAATCAACCTATTGAGCACACCGCGTGAGTTCTCAATCGCATCGCAGGCACGCTGCGTAATAGATGCAGAGGTGATGTCAAGAAGGTTGTCCTTCGCTAGATGCAGGACGAGGTCCGCAACACGTTGATAGGCTCGGGGTTGATCAAGAGAAACATCTTCGCCGCCGCGAAGGATATTCCGGCCGGTGCGAGTCTGTTCAATCCGCGCTCGCACGAGTCGCAATTGACCAATCTCTGCATTCGGGCTGCATTCTCGTAGGAGGCAAACGTACAGTGGTTCATCGCCGTCAGCTAGTGTGCTGTCCCGGGCACCGTAGACGCTCCGATCGCTAGCATCTACGACGTTCGCCAAAACCAAGACCCGCCGCCCGGGTGTTTCTTTGAGGACTTCGCGCATTGGTGACAGTAACGTTGCAATCACACCTCCGACACCCAGTAGGAACCAAGCCGTCGCGCGTAACAACACGCTAAACTGTCTTCCGAACTTCATAAGTTGCTCCGGGATTGGTCCTGCCTGTCCAATGATCTCGCATGCCGCTCATGGAATCACCTTTCCATCCGCACCCGTGGCTCGGACGACTCGGAAGACGGGATAGCCATCGGGATCAAAATCAATGAGTCCTTCCGTGCGATTGATTTGGGTAAGCGTAAGCCCATTGCGCTCGGCGAATGCTTGTTGTTCCGCGAGGAATTGTTCGTCGAGAGGTGCGCGAATAAGGAGTTGAAAGCGCGCTAACGAAAGAGCGGACTTAGAGACATTGAATGAGGCCGCAAACCCGGCCAGTGCGGCGGCACCACGTATCCGAATGTCTTTGACGGCAGAAAGATCGAAGCGGCGTTCAGCAAATTCCTGATCACTCACTGGCCCGCTCAATTCTCGAAGGCCATTTTTATCAAAAACAAGTTGACCAGCACCCGCGTTCAATTCGATCCAGAGGACCGCGCTGCCCGAACGAATGAGTCGGTCCACTACATCCCATTCAAGGCCCCTAATGACCAATACTGGCGCTCGAAATCCCTCCCGGTCGAAATTACCTAATGGAATGGACGCTTTCTGCTCGTGTTTGGCGGTTTTAGCAATCAGGACATCGGCATCGGCCGAAACCGACGAATCGATCGTAGTGCGTGAGACGGCGGAGGCATAAGTGCGAGCAGCAGTTCCGCGGCCCTCCGGGTTTGGAGTTGCTGCATCCGAACCACGGGCGGCCGTAACCGATTGTGCGGGAGAATTTGACGGGACCGGCCCGACGCTCACCGCGTCTCTTTGCGATGCAGGCTTTTCGCTATCAAACGCTTTGGGCGGCAACGACGAAGCCGTTTTATCGCTCGACAGAGTCATTGGAGTTGGCCTGACGACCGCGACTGAAACAGGCATTGCATCGTCGGCGGTCGGCACAGGGGTATTCCAACCGGCGAAAAATAGGACGAGAGCAGCCGCAGCGGCAACATGCATTGCGCCGCTTATAATCAGCTCCCATTTCATGTGAACGCTCTTCATTGCGTCCTCTCCGGTTCTTGCTTAGACACCAGCATTACGCGGCTGTAGGCAACGTTCATGCTTTGCAGAATCATCTCAATACGCTGGACTTTACCAAGCGGAAGCCGCTCATCTGCAACCAGAAGCCAGCCAGTTTTTCCTTCGTTTTGTATTGCGCGAGCAAACTCATGCCGAAGTCGTTCTGTGTTCTCGCCACAATCGGGCAATTTCTGGTCCTTTACTACAATGACACCAAGGGGGTCGATCGAAATGACGCCCGCTGACGAAGACTGCATTGTCGCAGACGACCTTTCGGCACCGCTGACTACACTGATTTGGCCCAGTGCCCGCACCAAGTTGTTCTGCTGATCTTGGGCCGCGACTGCGGCTGACAGACACACCGCTCCCAAGCAGCATGTGACTATGTCCGCCCAACTGATCCAACCATGGTCCCCATGGCGGGCGGAACGGCGACGGCTCTGGCGGCGAGAGAGCATAACTCCTCCTGTTTGTTCATTGCGCACGCGTGTCCTCATCTGCCCTCTGCGACACGAGGGACGCGAGGGACGGGGTCGGAACAATCGCCAAACGCTGCTCCCTGGGTCGTTCTAGCCGCGGCGTGCTGTTGTGGTGATTTGTTTTCGCGTCGGGAGGCACAACCTGCTCGCGGGCCTTGTTGGCCACTCGGAAATCGACGGCGATTTGTTCAAGACACGCTTCTAACTCGCCGACGCAGATGCGCAGCCAACCTTCGGCTAGGGCAGCGATGACATAAAGGCTGACGCCGAAAACAGTCCCCCAGAGCGACGCACCGATAAGACTCGATGAACGCGCGATTGGAGCCGTGCCGATCGAAGTCAGCGCGGCGATCATCTTCGCCGCGCAGGCAAACATGGCTAGTGGTAGAGCGATCTCACGCGCGAGTCCGATTCGGCCAACAACATTATCATAAGGAGCAATGCAGTTATCGATCGCGCGCGCAGCAGCCTCGGGATGAACTGCGGCGGCCTCCGAAATGGCGTTGGCCCAGCCGTGATGCTTTGTCGCCACGGCTGAATCAGCGGCAGAAGCTTTTGTCTGAGCAGCCCGTCGAAGCTCCATGATGGGCACACGTAGTGATATTGCGAGCCGGCATGCATGCATGGCAAGTGCGATGGTGAAAAAAGAAAGTACGGCAAGCGGAATAAATAACAGCAGTGCGGAATCGAACGCGCGCGGAGTAACCGCAGTTATGCTAACGCCTGTCACGTTTGACAAGTCGCTCACTGCAATCAACATGATGTGGAGGGATGCGATCATCGCTGATCCTCCTGGACCTTCTGGTTCAATGCTGCTTCAATCTGATCGAGGCGCTGCGCCGCGGCCGGATGGAGTGAGACGATTCCGTCGCGCGCATACGTAACAAGTTGCCCGATTGCCTCTGCCTCCTTCGACAACCGCTGCTGAATTGCGCGAAGACGATCGGCTCGGACGTTAATCGCCCAGACCGACGCAGGAACTGTAACAGCAGATGTGATAACCTGGACCGGAAGTGATGTGGCAGAGGCCGATGGGTGCGGTTGCGTATTTGTCGCAAACAACACTGATGACGGCGCAGATGTAGCAGCACCAGATGTGGACTGCGAGGGTAGTGCGGCGCTCGCTCCCGCAGTTTGCGGCATTGTTGTAGGCGTCACCACCAAGGATGTGGCGTTGGTGGGCATAGGCTCCGACACGATCGTCGGGAGCTGACTGGCGAGATCTGTTACGAGTTTATTCAACTCACGTGCGTTGTCTGCCGCCTCTCTCTCCAGTGATTGCGCTCGGGCATCGGCGCCGTCCAACACGCGCGTGTACCGTGCACGAGCGCCAGCGAGCTTGGCTCGGGTTCCATTGACATCTTCATCGCTCGCCTGACTTTGGGACGTCGAACCGGAGGATGTGCTCAAGTCGGTGGATTGCGCAACCGGGCGAACACCTTGCACAGTCGTTGTGTCGCGACTCACACCAATTTGGTCGGCAACTTCCGGCGGAACTGCAAAGACGGTTTCCGTAACAAGCGGCAATAAAGCCGCCGCTAAGAAACTAAGAACATGACGATATAGATAGGATTTGTAGACCATTACTTGCCTCCATTGGCAAAAGGGGAATGTGCAGCACGCTCGGTCATCAGTTCCAATAGCTCTGCGATTTTCTCGTCCTCGGAAGTTGTTCCGGCCGCAGGATTCGCCTGCCGACGCACCTGATCCGGTCGAACCAGATGGGGCTCGTCGTGTCCAACTGGCATGACCGTCGAGACCTCTCCTGGGGACGTAGTCGGGTTCTTGGCCGTATGAGGGGCCGACACATCTCGGTCGCACCCCACAGCGGGTAAAAGAGCAATCACAAAACCTGCAATTGTGCGCCTCATGGTTATTTCTCCTTTGCCACTGCGTCTTCGTTAGCGGCGGCATTTCTGCTGATGATCGCGAGCACATCGTCGCTATTGGTTTCCACGACAGGCTGTGTAGCTGCCGATGATGGCTGAGAGAATTCCGACCAGTCGAGCATCGGACGCCAGGCAAAAGTCGCCGGCGAGGATCCGACAGTCTGCCTGCGAAGACGGACAAGGACTGCTGAAAGATCAGCGAGTTCAGTCTGCGCACCTCCAATTTCGGCCAGGGCGTCGAGTGTGCGGCGATCGGCGGCAACCCATAGGTAGTAGCGATCCAAATCATTGCGCCGCTGGACCAAATCGGCGTTTAACGCGCGTATCTGCGCGGAAACGTCACGCAGAAGACGCGCCTTCAACTCAGCAGTGGCGGCGCATTGCTCAGCAATTTGCTTGTGTTGCTCGGCCAGAAGAATGCGATGCTGCACCTCTGTGGGAAGAGTCTTGCCAGCAGCAATCACCTTTCTTGCGTCGATAGAAATTGAGTGCAATTCACTCTGTCGCAAAGATGCGCTCTCTTTATTTGTCCGCGCATCGGTTTCGGCGGCATTGAGCATTTCGCCCACCTCGTCTTGGGCACCTTGAATCGAGGCAGCGAGGCTGTTGAGGCTCGCACGAACACTATCACGGTCGCCCAATGTCTTGTTCATCGCCGCTGCGAGTGTACTGATCAATTCCGACCGCTCAGCGTGATAATCCGCCGCTACTGTCGCGTCGCTCTGACCCTTATTCGCCAGTTCCCGCAGCCGCTTGATACGATCTTTGAAGTCCGCAGGAAGACTCACACCAATTCTGTCACCAAGTCGTGAGAATTCGTCCACATCCTTCTGGACGCGCACCACAATGCTTTCGACAGATTGCGAGGGATCTGCTGTCGTTGCCCGCGGCATGTCGCTGCCATTACTCGAAGTTGGCACGGAACGCGTCGGTGTCTGCCCAAAAGAAGGCGACAACGCTGCAATAACTACGAGCAAACCAACAACGCCATTTGCGGGCACTCGATGGATGCGTCGGATTGAATAGTTCATTGGAAGCTCCAATCTATTTGCCGTCTCTCGATGCGAGCGCGAGCTCGTGTATCTGACATCGCTTTGTCGCCCAGTCGGACCTTCGTAAGCTCAGCGGAGCATCGCATAACGTGTTCGGCATTTGCTGACATATGCTCCCGCACACTTCTTCGCCGCCGTCGCAGAGGGCCAAGACGCGGCATAGTCATGTATTCAAAGCTGCAAATACGAATTCGACGTTGCTCCCGCAAAGAACCTCTGCCAGTCGGTCATCGTCGAGTTCCGGGGTATGGGAGATTAGGGGTCGGTCGGGACACAGAGTCTTCGCGCGGGTTTCGATCCGCCGGCGAATCGCCTCCAGCGTGCTACGCGGAATTGCCAGCCCCGGCTGCCCCGCCAAAACATTTGCCATCTGAGCCTGTTCGGCTAAGCGAGCGAAGCAGAACCTGCGCGTAATTTCGAGGATTTCCGCAAAAGTGATGCGATGTGTGTGTTTCATGGTCGTGCTGGTGTACCACTTGATCGTGGCGACCATCTGACACATGCAGACAGCGAGCGGGATCAATACGCCAATTCCCGAACCTTTACGAGGTACTGGGACCGGGACAATTCCCGCCAGAAGCCAAGAGACAGGACCTCCAAGGCAAGGTGCGGTGGACATCTCTAAACTTCTGGAACCCTTCAGTTCAATGCTGGCTCAGAAAGTCATGAGCGTGTACAAAATCAGCGCCATGAAGGGTAACTTGCGGGAGATTCGCCGTCGGCACCACGCGGCACAGATGCCCGATCAGTTCGTGGGCGACGTAAATTCTACCGCATGAGCGATGCTGCGGCACCGGCGATTTTCTTTGAACCGTGGCTGACCAGATGAGTTGATTGTGAACGTGAAGGAACATCCCGATTACGGCCGGCTCTTGGCTGCGATGAAGCTCGCAGTTGCTCGGGTGCATCCCTGGGTGGGCACGATCTATCGTTCGGCTCCCCCGAAGTGGGCGGCCGGGCGGGACCTGCTCGCTGGAGTCGGCAGCATGAAATCGGGCGCGCGGTTTAACGCGCCGGGCAGCTTCCCGGCTGTATACGGCAGTACGACACCGGAACTGGCGATGATCGAATCGCTCGCATATCAGCGACGCGCCGGCTTGCCAATAGAACATGCGCTTCCGCTGGTCTTCAAAGCGATCTCGGTTCAAGTCGATCGGCTATTGGATCTCACGGATGCTACGGTGCTAACGGATCTGGCCGTAACACTCGACCAACTTCGGGTTGAGGCGTGGTGGCTGGCTCGGGCCTGCGGTGAGGAATCCTTGACACAGGTAATCGGCCGGACTGCGCACGCTTGCGGCGTCCAAGCACTCTTAACCGATTCGGCCCACACATTGGATCATGGACACAACATCATCGTATTACCGGACCACCTGCCCGCTAGTAAGCTAAAGGTGCTCCGGGGTTCCGCGAAGAAGTAAGAAAAATCGCCGATAGTATCCTAGTACGCAATTTTGCGTGTAATTTCTCTTGACTTTTTGCGCTATGTCGGGAAAGATGATTTAAGAGGTAGCGATCATGGCAACGGCAACCAAGCATCCCCGCCCTCACGTGAAGGCGGGCAAACTGGCCCGCAATCAGCCCAGCACCGCTGGCGAATTGCGGGTGCTCCGGCAGCGGTACGGACTGTCCCAAGGTCTTCTGGCTCGTCTACTGGACGTGTCTTTGCGCACGGTCTCGGGTATGGAGTCCGGTACAGTCGCGCAGGCGCAGATGCGGCGCAACCTGACTCAAATGGGCCGGCTCTGCGAAGCACTGGCCGAAGCGATGGAACCGGGCCACGTTGGCCGCTGGTTGGATGAGCCGAACGATTTGCTCGGCGGCCTCAAGCCGGTCGAAACCATTGAGCGCGGGCAACTTGATTTGGTTTGGCAAGTCGTCGAAGGATTACGATCAGGCTCGCCGCTGTAGCGCATGCGGTCAACTCGGCTAGCCTCTCTCCGATCAAATACGAAGACCCCGCTTCGCTTCGCGGGGTCTTCGCTTTCCCTTACTCAGACAGAGCGAGAACGAAATTTTTTTCAGGGTTCGCGACACCTCCTTTCGTATTCCTCGACGTCACGCAACAGATAGCGGACGATTCCATGCCTTCCATGGCCCAAGCAGAATGCCTTTACACCCGCCGCTTCGAGGTTCCGCCGAACGGTCGTGCGGTCACAATCCCATCGCTCCGACAAGGCCTTGAGTGATACGTATCGTGGTCCACTAGCGACGATCGACGCAGTTGCCACCTGCTTTCTCGTCGGCGCGGGCTGCTGCACTTCTGCGGTCAACATCTGAACAACCTCCATGGAGCTTTCGCATCGTCATGCGATCCTCTCCAATCGATACCTGACAAACTGCTAACATCGTAAGGCTTGGTATTGATAAAGTCAATAATACCTTTCATTTCGCATGAACGGACCCACAGGCGTGCGTGTGTCGGTCATTCCCCTTGAGTCCCGCGGTTGCGTAACGGATGAAGGCGCCTATCACAGCTAAGGTATTCATATGACTTTGTTGATTCGTTTAATGACTTGCATACCAATTGCTCACGAGTAAAATGGAATCATGGCAAAAGGAAAAGCGATCGAAAAGGCGGCGACCAAGCCCAAGACGGTGCAGCGTACTTACCGCTTCGACACGAAGCTCTTCGATGCGTTTGAAGAAGATTGCGCTCGCCACCTGTCCAATCCCAAGCGGGTCATTGAAGCGATGATCCTGCATTGGCTGGACGCCAGTGTCGAAACGCGCACTGCTATGGCAAAGAAACATCGAGAGAAAGTCGGTATGTCACGCGACGAATAAGACTGCCACTATTCTTCTTGTTCGGCCCCGCCCTCAAATATCGATTGGGAAATCGGCCTACATCGCGTGAATCGAGCGAAGGGTGACTTGATCCAAAGTATCAAAAGGGCCCATGAAATTGGCCTCTTTGATGCAATCGATCAAGTCGACACATTCAATCGTCGCGTGGAACTCATTCGATCATTCGTAAATTCCGTGTCATCCTCCCATATATACGGCGAGACAACTCACCCAATTCTCTAGTCGCGAAGCTCCTCCAACTCTTTGAGCCGCAAGTCATTACTGAATCGCCGTGAGGCGCAGTCCTTTCGATTCAGTATCGTCGGTCGCCTCGCACTCCCATCCCGAACATTCTGCGAACTTTGTGCTTGACTTCGTGTTCGGGCGTTGTATGGTATGAGCTATACCAACCATGACAATGATGCGGATCGGGTGATCCGGTGTCATGGCGGAACAGGAGTCCTCCCATGAACCTCAATCGACGTTCGGTTACATCGCGGGCCATCGCTGGCATTCTCGTGCTTCTGGCAGTTCCCCATAGCGCCTTCGCGGCTGGCGCCGGAGGTGAGGCGATGCCTTGGGAAGCGCCGCTGAATCGCGTGCTCACCAGTTTCACCGGGCCGGTGGCACAGGCGCTTTGCATCCTTGCAATTGTAGCGCTGGGGTTCGGCTTCGCCTTCAGCGAAGGCGGCGGAACCCTGCGGCGCATCCTCGGCGTGCTGCTTGGCGTGAGCATCGCCGTGACGGCAACGACCTTCGGTGTGCAGTTCTTCGGATTCGACGGCGGCGCGGGGTTCTAACCAGCCATGAGCAAGAGTAACGACCACGACGACGAGATTGAGGGCTACGAAGTGCCCTTACATCTGGCCCTCACCCAGCCGGTTCTATTCGCCGGAACACCCCGGGCGATCGGCATCCTCAACGTAACGCTCGCGTTGGCGCTGGGAATGGGGCTGCGTGTCTGGTGGCTCGCACTTCCGCTCGGCTTGTTCATGCACAGCGCCGCCGTCTGGTTGACGAAACGCGATTTCGACTGGTTCGACGTGTTGCGGGTCCATCTGCGTCAACCGACTCACCTGGACTCGTGAAGGGAAACGACAATGTGGAACCTCGGTGAATACCGCAAACACGCTCAGCGTTTGGCTGACCACTTGCCGTGGGCGGCACTGGTCGCACCGGGTGTCGTGCTAAACAAGGACGGCAGCCTCCAGCGAACGGTTGCCTTCCGCGGGCCGGACCTGGAAAGCAGCACACCCCACGAACTGGTTGCCGCCCGCGCACGGATGAACAACGCGCTGCGCCGTTTCGGGTCGCGGTGGTGTCTCCACGTTGAAGCGTGTCGTCGCAAAGCCCTCAGTTATCCCAACAGTTCGTTCCCGAACCCTGCGGCGAAACTGATCGACGATGAGCGGCGGGCCATGTTCGGCGGCGACGAGAGCGGATTTGAATCCGAATACCACTTGACCCTGACCTATCTCCCGCCAGACGAACAGGCCAGCCGCATTGCCGACCTGCTTGTCGAGCGTGGCGGAGTCATTCGTCGTGGTGCAGATTACGCTGCTTACCTCGAAGGTTTCGTCGGTCAAGTCCAGCAGATCGTCAACCTGCTTCGCGGCTTCATGCCGGAAGTGCGGATGCTGGATGATGGGGAAACTCTGACCTACCTGCACGGCTGCGTCTCGGATCGCCGTATTCGCGTCGCCGTGCCGGATGCGCCGTTTTATCTGGATGAGTTGCTGACGGACCGCCCGTTCACGGGCGGACTGAGCCCGCGCCTTGGCTCGCTCCATCTTAAGACGATCGGCATCCGCGCCTTCATCGGTCGGACACTTCCCTGCCTGCTCGACGCTCTCAACGAACTGCCGATCGAATACCGCTGGGTGGCGCGATGGCTGCCGATGGACAAGACGGATGCGACAAACCACTTGGGCAAGTTGCGCCGACAGTGGTTCGCCAAGCGTAAGGGCGTCTGGTCGCTGCTCAAGGAAGCGATCACCAAGCAGGAAAGCGCCCTGGAAGACAGTGACAGCCTGAACAAGGCGCAGGACGTGGATGATGCCTTGCAGGAACTCGGCGGCGATCACTGCTCCTTCGGCCAATTGACTCTGACGGTGACTGTGAGCGACGCGAATGAATACGCCGCTACTGAAAAGGCGCGGCTGGCCCAACAGGTTATCGACTCGACCGGCATCGTCTCGGAAATCGAGGACTTCAACGCCGTTCAAGCTTGGCTCGGTAGCCTGCCGGGTCACGCTTATGCCAATGTGCGCCGACCCGTCGTATCGAGCCTAAACCTGTGCGATTTGATCCCGCTTTCCTCGGTCTGGTCCGGTGCCGCGTGGAATCGGCATTTGAATGGACCCGCGCTGATCCAGACCCGCACACACGGCTCGACTCCGTTTCGCCTGTCCCTGCATCAAGGGGACGTCGGGCACACACTGCTCGCGGGTCCGACCGGCGCGGGAAAGAGCACATTGCTGAATCTTATTACCAGTCAATGGTTGCGATATCCGAACGGCCGCGTCTATATCTTCGACAAGGGTGGAAGTTGCCGGGCCGTCACGCTGGCGATGGGCGGGGACCATTACGACATCGGCGGCGACAACGCTCGGATCTGCTTCCAGCCGCTGGCCGGAATCGAGAATGACGCCGAAGTCGCCTGGGCAACCGAATGGGCGGGCGACTTACTCAAGCGCGAAGGCGTTGACCTGACGCCTGCGGTCAAGCAGGAACTTTGGTCGGCACTGTCGAACCTTCGCTCGATGCCCGCGCGCCAGCGAACGCTCAGTACGCTGCACAACCTGGTCCAAGACCCGCAGGTCCGCCAAGCGCTGCGGCACTACACGCTGGATGGCCCGTGGGGACAGCTCCTCGATGCCGATCATGACACGCTCACCGATGGCTCGCGTTGGCAGGCGTTTGAGATGCAGCACTTAATGCAAACGCGCGCCGCGGTTGTGCCGGTGCTCACGTATCTATTCCATCGCCTGGAGAAGCGTTTCGACGGCAGCCCGACGTTGATTGTCCTAGATGAAGCGTGGCTTTACCTGACCGAATCGTACTTCGCCGCCAAGGTGCGGGAGTGGCTCAAGGTTTTGCGCAAGCAGAACGTCACCGTCGTCTTCGCCACACAGAGCCTCTCTGACATCGCCGACAGCCCGATCGCGCCGGCGATCGTGGAGAATTGCCTGACCCGCGTTTTCCTGCCGAACGCCGCGGCGATGGAAGAGCGCACGCGGCGCATCTACGAGTCGTTTGGTTTGAACGACCGCCAATTGGCAATCGTCCAGCAGGCGATCCCCAAGCGCGACTACTACTACCAGAGTCGCGAGGGCAATCGACTCTTTGAGTTGGGCCTGGGTCCAATCCAGCTTGCGCTCTGCGCTGCCGGTACGCCGGAAGACCTTGCGCGGATCGACCGCGTGCTGGCGGCTTTCGGAACTGACAATTTCGCCGGGCACTACTTCGACGCACTGGAGCTACGCAATGGTGCGATCGATCAAGCTTTCTCGCAATTTCAACAAGACGAAAGGAAACAACATGCACACGACACGAATTCAACAGCCGTCGCCGAAGCGTCGGTTGCGTAGAACGCTGCTGGTCAGTACGGCCGTCGCGGCATTGACGCTCGCTATTCTGCCTCGTCCCGCGCTGGCATTATTCGGGTTCGACATCATCTTTGATCCGACCAACTTCGTTCAGAATGTGAAGCAAGTCGCGCAGCTCGTCCAGCAGATTGCCAAATTCAAGCAGCAGATCGACAACGAGTTGAAGATGCTGGCGCACCTGGGCATCAGCGAGTTGTCCGGCATGACAAAAGCGGTGCAGCGCGTCGAGCAGGTCCTGCTCGACAGCGGCGAGTACGCGAATCCGAATCCGGCGGGTGATCTCACTTCACGCTATCCCACGGACTTCGCGAATGCCCCGCGCGATGTGATTGAGCATCTGCAACCGGCGTGGAATGACATCTATCGACAGGCGTTGGCGGAAAACCGCGGCGTCCAGAATCAGGTCTACAGCGATATGGATGCGACTAGCGATCGCGTAACTGCGCTCGTTGAAGCATCGAACATCGCCGAAGGTGTCACCAGCGCCGTTCAGGCCCACAACGAATTGCTCGCTGAAGCATCGACGGAGCTATCCAAGCTCCAAATGCTCAAAGTCACGCGCGCGCGATTGAAAACGGAGCGTTTGGCCCGCGATCAATCCGATCTCGCCTATCGCCGCGCGCGGCGCGATGCCGTGATGCAGGATGCGGATGCGCCGGGAGATACAGCGCCCATTGAATTGCCGTTCGGAAACTGACGCAACGACTAACAACATCCAAGGAGTTCAACATGAACCGTAAACGAATGATCGCATGGATTGCGAGTGGCGTCGCTGGGTTGGCGATTGCCGGCACCGCATCAGCCGACATTGTGTTCGATCCTTCAAACTTCGCGCAGAACGTCGAACAAGTAGTGCATCAGGTCGAAGTGCTGCGGCAGATGGAGCAGCAGATTCAGAATCAGCTCCAGATGCTCCAGCATTGGGAGTTCACGCGGATCGGCGATTTGATCGGCGGAATGCAGAAGATCGGACAGGTCTTGAAGGACGCTGGCGATATTTATACGTCCTCGAATCCGGCGGGCCAGCTCAATGAGCAGTATCCGCCCAACCCGCGCGATTACCAGAACACGACACAGGAGGATTGGATGGTGCAGCGATTGGCCTGGGAGCAGCGTCAGCGCGACTCATTAGCAGAGAATCGGACTGCACAGAACCGCGTGTACGGCGAACTCGATCCGACTCGCACGCGCGTCGCTGAATACGTCGAGCACTCCAACGCCGCGCCGGGTGTGACCGCCGCCGTGCAGGCGAGCAACGAACTGACCGCGACACTGGTCGCGCAGCTTCAGGCGATTCAGGCGATGGAAGTGAGCGACGCCCGCGGCGACGCGGAGCGCGAAGCGCAGCTTCAGTCAGAAGCGGCCTACCACGAACAGCGCCGGCAAGAGGCCATGCAGGACTGGACCGCCCCGAGCGCTACCGGGCCGATCGCGATGCCATTCGGCAATTGATGTAAGGAACTGAAGTGCGTTCGGAAAGGGCAAGTCATGCCACTGATCAATGACATCCTTAACCATTACCTCCAGGCGATCAATCAAGCCTTCGGGTTGATCCTGCCGGATGTGGCGTGGCTGCTGAACGTGCTGATTATTCTGAACGTCGTCGGCTCGGCGCTGGTATGGGCGTTCAGCGACGATGAAGTGGTCGTTCAACTGGCGCGAAAGATTATCTACATCGGCTTCTTCGCCTGGCTTATCCAAAACTGGCCGATGCTGACGGACATTTTGGCCCGGTCGTTCATGTTCCTGGGATTCCGCGCCGGCGGGGTCGGCTTCCCGCGCGATTACGTGCTCGATCCGGGCAACATCGCCCTGCGCGGCTTCACCGCCTCCGAGCCGATGATGAAGGCAATCGGCGACCTGACCGGGCCGGTTGCCTTTTTCGAGAACTTCATCCAGATCGTGCTATTGTCGATCGCCGTCGCGGCGGTGCTCATCGCTTTCTTCGTCGTCGCCATCCAAGCGGTGGTGTCGATCCTTACGTTCAAGCTCGGCACGCTGGCGGCGTTCGTTCTCATCCCGTTCGCCACGCTCAAGCCCACGACCTTCATTGCCGAACGGCCGCTCGGATGGGTGGTCGGCGCCGGCGTGCGCTTAATGATCCTGACGCTTGTCGCGGGTCTGGGTGATGCCCTGTTCGGACGGATGCAGCTTGATCCCAATACATTGACCGTCCGGCAGGCGTTGGAAGTGGCGCTGGGCGCGATCGTGTTGATGGTCCTTTCCCTTCTGGCGACACGGCTGGCCGGCGACTTGGTGGCTGGGAGTCCGACACTCGGCGCCGGCAGCGCAGCCATTGCCGCCGGTGCAACGGCAGCGGTTGGTGTCGGCGCGGGACGCATCGCGGCGGGCGGCTACCGCGCTGGGCGATCTGCTGTGACGACCGCTGGCGGACAAGCATTGCGGATGGTCCGCGCCGCGGCGGCCATCAAATCCGGCGGCGCGACGGCCGCAGCCTCGACCGTCGCAAGCGCCTCGCCACCACCGGCGAGTGGCGGACCAAAGGGTGGGAGCACGACGACATAGGCAACAAGAATGGAACCAATGACATGAGCTTTGGCAAACGAACAACCAGTTATGGATCAACGGCGACAGCGCCGATCGAAACGCCTTACACCCTGGCGGCGGGCGAGTGGGACAACCGGATCGGCTCAGCGCGGGTTCAGGCCCGCAACTGGCGCTACATCGCTTTCGCTGCGATGACCGGAATGCTCATGCTGGCGGTCGGATTGATCCACCTCGCGGATAAGAAGCAAGTCGCAACTTATGTCGTCGAGGTAGACAGTCTGGGCCGGCCAGGCCGGATTACGCTGGCCAGCGATGCCTATCAGCCAACAGCAGCGCAGACCGGGTATTTCGTCGGCGAACTGGTGCGACTCGTGCGCGAGCGCCCTCTTGATCCGGTCGTCATGCGCAAGCAATGGACCAAGGCGTATGGGTTCCTCGCCGATGACGCGATCCCGGCAATGAACCAATACGCCGCGTCGGACACGGGCATGGACGCCCTGGGCAACCGATTGGCTCGCACGGTGGAAGTCGGCAGCGTTCTCCAGCGTAGTAAGGACAGTTATCAGGTGCGCTGGATCGAAACGACCTACGCCAACGGGATGCGCAAAAGCACGGACCAGTACACGGGCCTCTTCAACGTGGTGCTCTCGCCACCCAAAACGGAAGAAGAAGCGTTTCGCAATCCGATCGGGCTGTACGTGACGAACTTTACCTGGAGCAGGGAGTTCTCCGGGCCGATTCAGAACGCTTCCGACGCATCCAAAGCGCCGCAGCGTCCAGCACCCAAGTCAAACCGGCAACCCACGACCCTCAACAGCAGGTGATTGAGTCATGCGAATGAGAACCAAAACAAGATGGAAGATCGTTGCAATCTCGATGGGCTTCCTCCTCGCCGGCGGATGCCGCTCGATGGAAGAAGAGCCAAGCGTCTTGCTCAAGCCGGATACGCGGCTTCGTCCAGCGGCGCTCCAAGCGAATGAGCCGAGCGACGGCGTTGTGGAAGTGCGCGTACCCGTGCCAACACCACAGCTCCGAGCGCTGCCCAGCGCGCTGCGCAACCCGGGAACGGGTTTGCCGCCGCTTACCGCAATTGCGGACGCCAAGGCCGGCGCGACGACACAACCGACGCCGGATGGGTTCCTCAACGCCGTGCAGTATTACGACTATGCGCCGGGCATCGTCTACACCGCGATCGCCAGCCCCGGCTTTGTCACGACTATCGCGCTGGAACCCGGTGAACGATTGGTCAGCACGTCCGCAGGCGACACGACGCGCTGGCTGGTCGAGTCGGTCGAGACAGGCGACAGCGAGCGGAAGCAAACGCTACTTCTGGTCAAGCCGCGCAAGCCGCTGCTGCAAACCAACCTGGTCATCACGACGGATCGGCGGGTGTATTCGCTGGACCTGACAAGCGTCGCTGAGCCGGTCTATCACACGATGATCGCCTGGAACTATCCCCTCGGCGATCTGGTGATGATCCGTAAGGAAGTGGCCGCGCAACAGGACGCCAAGGCAGCCGTCGTCGGCGATGTCATGGATCTGTCACGGATGAACTTCAATTACCTGATCCTGACGCAAAAGAAGAACGTGCCGCCCTGGACACCGCTGCGAGCCTTCGACGATGGCCAGAAGACTTACATTCAGTTCCCGCCCAAACTGGGCGTTACCGAAGCGCCGCCCTTGTTCGTTCTCGGCGCCAACGGTGACGCGCAAATCGTGAACTATCGCATCCGCGGGGACTACTACGTCATTGACCGCCTGATCGACCGTGCGGAGCTGCGCCTCGGACAGCAGCCCCAGACCATTGTGCGGGTCGTACGCGCCGAACCGAAGGACAGCAACGGTCGCAACGCGACGGCATCGGTCGTTACGGCAAAGCGAGGTGGGTAATGCAGAACAATCGTCCATCCCTGTCGCAAGACGAGAAGCTCGATCCGCAGCAGATGGTCGAGCTGCGCCCGGCCCGCCCCGGCGTGACGCGGCTCAACCGGCGCGTGGTGGCGATACTGATCATCACGTTGGCGCTGGTGGTTGGATTCGCTTTTATGATCGGCTTCGACGGCGGCCGACGTCCCCGCGCCGCTGACAAGTCCAATGAGAATCTGGTGCGGCCAGGGGGAGCAACGCAGAACGCAATGGATGGATTGCCGAAGGACTACAGCTTCCTCGGCGAGACCACTTACGAGCAGAAGACGCCAGCCACTCAACCGAGCAAGCGCGAGCCAACGGCAGAAGAATTGGCGCTACTGGAGTTGCAGCGCAAACAGCTCGAAGCTCTTCGCAAGGAACTGGAGAAATCGCTCGATTCGCCATTGCAGTTCAGTTCGATCAAGCCCGCGCGCGAGGTCACCGAAACCAAAACGTCCGGAACCGATAGCGGCGCAACGTCAGAACCGGATCGTTCGGGAGTGACGCGGCGGATCGAGATTGTCACCAACACGAACGGCGCTGTACCTCCGGACGCGCAACAGAACCTTCAGAGTGAAAAGGAGAAATTCCTGAGCGAATCCGGTGCAATCGAACCATATCTGAGAAAGCCACTGCTTCGTCCTCTCTCCGCCTATGAGGTCAAAGCCGGGACGGTCATCCCCGGCGCCCTGGTAACGGGGATCAACACCGATCTGCCTGGCGAAGTCATCGGGCAGGTGACGGAAAACGTGTTCGATTCGGTCACGGGTCATCACCTGCTGATTCCTCAAGGCGCGCGCCTGCTCGGCAAGTATCAAAGTCTTGTCAGCAATGGCCAGAACCGCGCCTTGATCGTCTGGCGTCGGCTCGTGCTGCCCAACGGCAACTCGATCGTGCTGGACGGGATGCCCGGAACCGATCAGCAAGGCTACGCGGGACTTGAAGACAGCGTGGACTATCACCTGGACAAGCTGGGGACTGCGGTGGCGCTGACGACTGGAATTGCTTACGCCGGGAACCTCGCCCGCAGTCCCAATGGCGGAAACGGGCAGGATGCGCGGGATGTCGTCGGCGACACGGTCGCCCAGGAAGGCGCGAAGATCGGCCAACGAATCGTGGACAGGCAACTGGACGTGCAGCCGACGATCACGATCCGTCCGGGCTGGCCGCTGCGCGTACTGGTCAACAAGGACATGCTCTTAGCGCCGTATACGCCATGAGGACTTGAAATTGGGAGTGAACTCCAATGCCTGAAATTGCATTGCCCGCATTCCATATTAACACGGTGAAAAAGATCGTCGTGGAAGCGAGCTTCGAGCTGGCCCAGGATCTGGAGCGCTACCGCGCGTTCTACCGCCAAGCGTACGGCGCCGATGTCACCGAAGCGGATCTGCTTCGGGAAATGGCGCGTCGCTTCATGGAAGCCGACCGCGAGTTTCAGGGCTTCAAGACGGGCGTTCGGCCGCGCTCACGATCCTCGCGCCGATCTACGACCGCGCCGACAGTGCAGGAGACTTCAACATGATAGCGGTCACGGCGACGTTTGCAGTCGTGAAACACCAGCCGTCACCCGACGTGATGCGGGTGTTGACGATCCTCACCGGCTTGGCCGACATCGGTCCTTACGACGCGCTTGCTCCGATGCTGCCCACCTACGACGAAGCGGTGCGAATCGTGACAGAGCGGGGGCTGACCCGAGCGCCACGGATTGGATTCCTCAAGAAGTTTGGCATTGCCGAATACGTGCCAGTCTGCGAGCGAATTGTCTTCAGCTCTGCTGAGGAATTGGATGGACTCGCAACTGCGATGGTTTGACAAATAGACAATCAATTGGAGATACTTATGACACAAGCAACAAGCAGCACGAACAAGACTGAGAAGGTGGTGAATCGCCCGGTTCACACGATCCGCTATGGAGCGGTTCGTGCGGCGATCTGGCGAAACATAATCGACGCGGGTAACGCCAGCCGTCCCGTGTACAACGCGACGTTCAGTCGCTCGTACAAGGACGGCAATCAATGGAAGGAAAGCGATAGCTTCGGCGCAGATGATCTGCTCGTGCTGGCCAAGGCGGCCAACGAAGCGCACACCTATATCTGCGGACAGCGGCACAGCGAAAATGAGACGGCGCAGAAGACATAAGACGGCATTGCTGGACAAATTAGAATCGAGAGAGCGGATTGGGGACAGGGTTTCGCCATCGTCCATCACCTGCGAATGCTTGCCGACGATACCGGTTCCGAACGAGAAACCGATCCCAGATTCGATCTCGCAGTCCTCTGCGCGAACTGCCATTGCATGGTACATCGGCGCTGTCGCGTGGTCCTAACCCTGGCGGAGCTGTCAACTAAAATTAGGATCACGCGTCGCTAGGTTGGCGCGCTCGACGCACTTGGCGGGCAGACGTTATCGGAAGAAACTCTTGATCCATCGCCACAGCCGTTGCAGGACCCCGCCACGCTTGCGGTCTTTGGCATCGAAATATGCACGACGACGGCGTTCCTCCGCTTGTCGTCCCGCCAACACCTGCTCTGGCGTCCAAGCGCCGGACCAGACGACATTTCCACCACGAATCCAGTAATGTGACTTGCACGGCAATTGCCAACTGCCGACCGAAGGGCGGAGGCTTGGGCCGGCCGCGGTCTCTTCGAACTTCCACTCTGTTGGACCAAGCGGCGTGCTGACTTTGGAGCCGCAACCACAGGCGCACAGGTGCACAGCCGCGCCGAACTCTTCCGAAACGTAGAGCACTCCCGGCTCCAGCGTCTTCGGCACAAAGTGCACGCGGTCCAATCTAATCTTCTTTAGCTTCTGCATCGCCATCGATCTTCGTGTCGCCAACTCCGAACAGGAGGTGGTAAAAGTTCGCCTCGTCGAAATAGAACCCGCGCAGCTGCTTAAACCGGATGACGGCCAGACAAGCGTTGAGGGCATTGAGTTCGCCGATCTGGATGTTCGTTCGGTACAGATCGTTGGGGTTATCGACGAGTTCCGCAAGGCCCTTGTTACGCAGTTCGCGGGCATGGTCCGCTGAGTAGTAGGTCACGCGCAACATGCCGTTAAGTGATCCGCGGTTGCGGTCCAACCCCATTCCCACGTCGATGAACGGGATGCCCAAAGAGATCAGCAGATCGAAAATGCCGGCGCGGGAAGTGCCCTTGTCAACGCAGACGAACGCGAAGGTGACACCCTTGAGATCGTCCGCGCTCGTGGCATCAATGAACTTCGGCGCAATGGTGAGGCCCGAACGGAAACTGTCATACCGCGTCTGATAGACCTCGGCCTTCGTCTTGCCCAATTCCGCAAGATCGAGCTTGCCGGGCGAGCGGAAGGTGTTGTGGACGTAGAACCGGTCCATGTCGAAGGCCCGAATTTCCCGAACAGGTGTCTTCACCAGGAAATCCAGGACGTACGCGCCGGTGCCGCCCACACCGATGATCGCGATCACATCATCCTTGAACTTCGAGACGAGATCCCCAATCTCCGCCCGCGCCGTGAGTGTGTCGCGAACCTTGAAGGGCGAACTGGACTTCCCGTCCGCGACGACTCGGAATGTCAGCGGATCGGCGTTGTGCAGTTCGATGGCCGGCCCCGAAATGATGTTGACGTAGCTTTCGATCTTTTCAAAAAAGTCGCTGAATTTTCCGGTCGCTTTCGGTTTGTTCGAGAACGATCGCTGGACCACCACATCCTTGCTGACGTCGCTGAGCGCCAGGCTAGTCGGCCCGCCCGCGAGATTGGCGATCGGCTGGCTATCCAGACCGTGGGGATGAGAGCCGGCGAAGAAGACCTGATGATCATCCTGGGCGATAAGGTCCTCGCCGAGATCGACGAATTTTGTGACGATCGCGCCGATCTGAAGCTCGCGCTTCTGATTCAAATAGGGAATGTCGCGCACGACGATGTAATGATTCTCGTCGAACGCGATGGCGTAGCCCTTCTCGACCAGACGCCGGATGTCATCGTTACGATTGACCAGTTGATGAAACATTAAACACCATTTTGTCCTTGACCTTGACGGATGCCCCTGGCGACAGGATGCCTTCAGGCTTGTGGGCCGGGCCGCGCTTATACTTGACAGAATACGTGGTCTCAGGGTGCTGCGGGTAAGTGGGATCGAACAGCGTAACCACTTCCGCGTACGTGATTGACGCCTTCGTCCATTCGTGCGGTGTGCCTTCGACGATGATCGTGATGGATTTCGGCTCGCCGCTGTGGAAGTGCTCATCCTCTTTCAGATGAATCGCCTCAGGCCCGTCGTCGACAACGGCATCCTCACGATCGCCTTTGACCTCCCGATAAAGCTTCAGGCCAGGTTTCACGTTTCCGAGACGGTACAGAGCCGCGCCGGTTGTCGGATTCGGTGACTCATACGGCTTCTGATCGATGTGAATCCGCACCCTTTTGTGGTGCCCGGACTCACCCATTGTGATTGCGTCGTCAGTACCCATCGAATGTCTCCTGCCCAACAGGGCGATAAATCAGTTGCCGATTAACTCCCCCACATCATAACCCAGTTTGCTTGGTAAATCAAGCACGCTTTATTTTTCGTGCAAAAATCGCGCACGCTTGATTTTATAAGCAGGCGTTATAGATTGTTGAGAGAATGGGAGGTATCCGTGGCCGTGCAAAGTCCAATCGTATCCCCGTCCGAACGTGGTCCTCTTGGGCAATATCTCTGGACGCTTCGTAAAGCAGCAGACATGACACTCCGGGAAGTTGAGGAGGCCTCTGACCGGAAGGTTTCCAACGCGTATCTGAGCCAACTGGAAACCGGGCGGATTCCCAGTCCTTCGCCGGCAATCCTGCATGACATCTCAACGGTTTATGAAACGCGGCTTCCCAAAACTGCGTCGATTACTTGCTCATACGAACGCATGATGGAGCTGGCGGGCCACATTCGGCCAACCACTCAGGCGCAGGCCAAGAAGAAGGCTCGACTGCCCACATTCACCGCCGAGCAGTTGACACCGGAAGAAGAAGACGAGCTGTTGAAGTATTTGGCCTTTATACGAATGCGAAAGGGCAAGAAATGACTGGAACTCTTAATCGCACGTCGTGGCAAGAACCAAAGTGTGCGGGCGCTGCATTTGGTTCATCGCCGTCGAGGAGGTACTTTCGATGAAATGGACATTGCAGAAACTCTGCACCACCAGCGGCTATCTCCAATCCTGTCCGATTGAGTTTTCCGCGGGGCTCAACTGCATCATCGGTGCTCGCGGCACGTGCAAGTCTACTATCGTCGAGACCATCCGATTCGTGTTCGATTGTGAGCCGTCGAAGATTGAGGGGATGATCACGTCGCCATCCGCCGGCACCGGGACCAATGGTCCCTTAGCGCGAGCTGGTTTCCTGCTGGAGACACTTGCTGGCGGTACCGCGAAATGCACGATCGCCGCCACCGACGACCCTTCACAGTCAAAATACGTCGTTGAACGCAATGTCCCTGCGCCCTCGCGCGTGTACCGAGATGGCGTTCAGCAGATTGACGATTCCACAGTCCTTCACAGGATCGAAATTTTCTCGCAAGGCGACCTGCAAACGATCGCCGAGCGCCCCGAGCGTCGGCTGGCACTTATCGATCGGCCCAATCAAAAGCGCGTTGCAGAACTTGCCGATCGTTTGAAAGAACTGACCGAAGAATTGAAGTCAATTGGTCCCAGAATACGCCAGCACAGAGCCGAGATCGAGTCGAGACAAGCCAAGGTGCAAACGCTTGAACCCACACGCAAGCAACTTGCCGAGTTGCAGGCCCAACGTCCCAGCCTGTCCCCCGAATTAGAAGCTGAGCGCGTCGCTTATAACGAACGCCGACGGGCGTATGAACAACTGAAGGTCGCGGCGCAATCCTATGGGCGTGCGTTGGGCGCTGCGCGTACCATGCTCGTCGAAGAATCGGCACTTCGAGACGCCGCTGCTTTTGCCAAAGGTCTGGGAACCCCTGAATCAGTCGCCTTGGCATCGTCATTGGCCGAGTTTGCGAAAGTGTTTCCAGCGGTCCGCAGCATTGCCGAGAAGCCAGAGAACTTGGAGGAGGCGCTGGCGAAGGTCGCGGCCGAGTTTGAGTCCATGAATGCCAGATATTACGAGCTTCGCAAGGACCAACAGAACGTAAACGATGCATTGAAAACTGAAGAATCGCTCCGCCAGGCCGTCAGTGCCATGGAAGCCGTGGCAACAGAATTGACGGAACAGAACGCAAAGTACGCGCAAGATCTGGCACGACGGCGCGATTTGCGCGCACAACGCGATGGGCTTGCCGATGAACTATATTCGCTGCGATTTGCGCAGGTGGAGAAAATCAACTCCGAATTCGGCGAGCACATTGTTCTTACGCTGGAGCAAGGCGTCCTTACCGCGGCACATCGGAAGCTGATCGAAGAGCTTTTGCAGCGATCAAACCTTCGCAATCAGGGCGACGTCGCTCGTGATCTGGCGGAGAAGGTGCGGCCTTCAGATCTAGTGGACATTATCGAGGCAAGCGATGCCAAGCGTCTAGCGGATGCGTTAGACCGGGATCTCGGCCAAATGACCCGACTGGTTAGCCATCTTCTGGACAGCAGCCGGCTGTACGAACTTGAAGCGGTTGTTCCTGAGGACAATCTTGAAATCACCATGCTGGTGCGAGGAGAGCCCAGGCCAATCGAGCAGCTTTCCAAAGGACAGATGGCGACAGCGCTATTGCCCCTTATTCTGCGCGACGCGGAGTATCCGCTGATCGTCGATCAGCCCGAAGATGATCTCGACAACGCGTTTGTTTCGGAAAAACTAATTGAGCGGCTAAAGGTTTTGAGCCGCAAACGTCAGCTCATTTTTGTCACCCACAACGCGAACATCCCGGTACTTGGTGAGGCGGAATGTGTGACGGTAATGGAAATGGATGGCCCTCGGAAGGCGCTTCCTTGTCAATTCGGTTCCGTCGATGCGATGAAAGACTCGATCATAAAGATATTGGAGGGCGGCAAGGCGGCTTTCAAAAGTCGTCAGGAGAAATATGGCATCGCATTGCGGTAACTACAAATGGCGGAGATATACGAATGGGATCGAGGATTACTCTCAACCGATACGGTTGTGTTCGATCGCGCGCTTCTTCAACTGCGACGCAACGTCCGTGGCCTTTCGGACAATCCACCGCTCATCCGCGATCTTGCCGCGCAAATAAAGAAACAACCCGGCATAACCCGACGCGAGTTTGACCGCCGATTTCGACTCATTGTCTCGGAGATCGTGCGCGACGATTCAACGTCAACGGCGCTTCAGGCCATCGCAAGCCATCTGCGAGATTCATTGCCCGAAGCACTCAATGCCATTCGTACGCTCTTGCCAGCCGAACTGCGACATGTCGCCGTTCAGACCCGCAGCGGTCCGCAGTCTTCCATCGCAACGCCGCCCGCTGTTATGTCATTGGCCAAATTCGAGGCTGAACCGGTTTCGACCGATGCTGGATCACAGGTTTCGAGCAGATTCAGTGCCGTAGCACTCATCGGAACTCCGGAAGAACACGTGCGAAATGAGTCGCTCCTCAAAAGTGCGAACCTCGCTCCGCTTCGCTTACCTTCCCTAGAACATCTGTGGAATATCGCTCCCACCGGCCTATGCGGTTTCGTTGTCGGTGCTTCGGCTTGGGGCCAAGTGGCGGAATCAGACCAGCGCCGATCGATTCGCCGGATTTGCGAGTATTCAACATTCCTTTTCGTCCGGGTATGCGTCGATGGACTCAGCCCCGCGATCGCGCAGACCTTTTCGCAGGATGCTGCCGAAGCCCGCTGCGGTCTACTGGATGGCCAGAAGTTCTGTCACGGGCAAGATGGCGACCTGACTCTTGCCGACATTGGAGTTCTCCAATCCATCGCGCGACTTCTGGAAGCCGCCGGAACGGCAGATTTCTTTCCCCTGGGTCTTTCCGAGTTGGATGCATCGCTGCTTCGCCTCATCGCTGCTGACCGGCGGCATCCAGGGAATCCCCTGACGATACGGAGATTGGGTACACGAGAGCTTGAGGGCGGACGGTCCGGCGCCCGTGTGTTTCTGCTTAACGACGGGAGCGCGCAGCCGTTCGTTGCAAAGGTTGGGGATGCCGAGCAGTTGACCTCTGAACTTCGAAGGTACCGGCGATGGATTCAGAACTGGGAGCCAAGCGTTACCACTCCGACATTCCACGCCCATCTGGGAAGTGCCGCAGTCTCATATCGTCTTCAGTCGGCTCCCGATGGCAATGGAACGCCTGCTCCGACACTTGAAGACTGTTTGGAAAAGCTACGATCGTGCGAGTGGGTGAATCCAATCGAGACATCCACACAGCTCGCCAACGATCTGTTTCAGGCAGTAAGTCGGGCGATCGATCGACTCACTACCCTGAATTCCCTCTCGAATGATGGTGCCACTGCTGACGAATTCTGGCTGCACTGGCCGATTCGCGATTTAGCCTCGCGAGGGATCGACTCTACCATTCTCGATCATGACTGGCAGCCGATTATGCTGTGGAGCCTTGTACAGGATGCCATGTCTCGCCTTCAACCAGACCTTGCCCGCGGCTTGGTTCACGGGGACATTCACGGCCGCAACATCTTGTTGCTTGATCGGCTTCCAGCGTTCATTGATTTTGCGTGGAGCGGTCCCGGCCATCCGTTAGTGGATTTGGTCCGGCTTGACGCGGTCGTACGGTCAGTAGCCATGAGAATGGTCCTCGACGAACGAACAATGCACGACATCTTCCGAGCGATTTACATCGACGGGACAGGCGCCGAGACAATTCTGGGCCAACATGCAGCCATTGCGGTCTCGCCCTTAGCCGCGCTTGCAGTCCGCACCGCTGCCAAAATACGGGAGGCGGCACTGATCGTGGCTAGTGCCCATTCCCTCGGCTTGCCTGATTTCTTAGCGATGACGTGCGTCGTATCGGCGCACGTTCTGGTGACGCGAAGTCCCGGCTCCGGTATCGAGCGCCTCATTCTCAGTGTTGTCGGCGCTGCGTTCTTGGCTGATCGAGCGTGACGCATCCCGGATAGACAGCACCAGATGACCGTCGGTGTGAAGAACTCTGGCAATGCCCACTGCCAACTGTTGAATTCCTCATTCTGCCGGTTGCCGGAACACATATTCCGAATTGGCCCATCCGGTGACTTCGGCGATGGCTGACGCGCGGCGTCCGGGATTCATGGCGGTGCGTTCGATGAAGACAACGTAGTTTACGGCGGCCGCAATCGAGCGTCGTGGGATTGTCTGTGACGCCTCGCCCACCAAATCCTCAATGCGCCTCAGCGCGTCGGCAGAGCTGTTCGCATGAACGGTTGTCACGCCGCCGGGGTGGCCGGTGTTCAACGCTTTGAGCATGGCCAGAGCTTCAGGACCGCGAACCTCGCCAATGATGATGCGATCTGGACGAAGGCGCAGCGTGTAGCGCAATAGGTCGGTCATCGTCACGCGCGGTTCGGTGTTTTTGGTGAGTAGTTCCACGCGATCAGGGGAACTGCATTGCAACTCTCGCGTGTCTTCGATCAAAACAACGCGCTCCGTGCTGAACGCCGGCTCGGACAGAATCGCGTTGACGAAAGTTGTCTTGCCGCTGCCCGTTCCACCGGCGACAAGAATGTTCTTTCGTTCGGTCACCGCTTGCCGGATCACATCACGACCTGTCGCCGAGAGAAGTCCACCCTCCACATAATCGTCAAGGGTATAGATAACGCTCGAACGCTTGCGGATCGTAAAAGCCGGCGCCGCGACGAGCGGCGGCAGAAGTCCTTGAAAACGCTCGCCGGTGGTCGGCAACGTGCCCGACACCGCCGGTCGATCGGAGCTGACCGTCTCTCCCATATGCGTCGCAAGCAGCCGCACGACCGTTTCGGTCGCGCTCGGATCGATCTGGCCTACGCTCTGGCGGCCGACTCCCACGCGATCGACCCACAGACCGCCATCGGGATTGGCCATGACTTCGACGACATCCGGCGCAGCCAGCGCATCGGCAACCAACGGACCCAGCGCGTGGCGCAGACTTTCATAATGACGAGAGCGAACGATCGTTTGGGATGATTTCATTGGCTTCCTCAGTAGTTGAAGGTTCTTGTTCAGGTTCTTCGCTGAGCACAGAGCGCCTGCGGCGCAGGTTCTCGGCCAGCACGTCCAGGTAAAGTTCAAAGCGATTGTGACCGCTCAATAGTGCCGCTTCTTTGGCGTCTTCGGGCACTTCGGGCGTGTGGTTCAGGTACATCCGCACGGCCAAGCCGATCATTTCCTTGAGCACATGCGTATCGGCCAGAAGCTTGGTCTCCATTGTGCGGAGCTTGTTGAAGCATTTCTCGATGGCGGTGAGCACCTCCGCCTCGCGCTGTTTGCGGTATTCCGGCGAGAGAATTTGCTTGGCCGCGTCGGTGAGCACCGCGCCCAGCGATGCGCCAGTGCGCGACGCCTCGGTCTGCACGATCTTGTAAAGATCAGGTTCGAGGCGAACAGTCAGGGCAACGCGATCGGCGGGACTACTCATATCAGCTCCCTTTTGCGTGAAGGGGTTGGCGCGTATTCATCCGAGTCCGCTGTATCAGCCCCTCCCGTGAGGGCCGGATCGTCGGCCGGCAATCCCGATGTGATGCGTTCGCCCTTGGCCCGCTCGCCCATCCAGTCGCACGGCGCCTGTTCGGGCAGGTCGAGCTTGGCCGCCTGGTCGGGCGGCGCCAGCACCCGCGAGCGGAACATCGGGTGGTCGTAATGGCGGAGCTTGTCGGTGCGCATCGGCGGCCTTCCGGTCACAAACAGCAACTGCTCACCCGATGGCAACTCGCGCACGTCGCCGGGTTGAAGTAGCGGCCGCACCTGCTCGACCTGGCTGATGGTTCGGTTCATCAGGGCCAACTTCCAGCGCGGCCCGCTGTAACTTTCGCGGTACTCGGTGACGGTCCCGTTCATCTGGCTGAGACGCTGTTGCGTGGTCGTATCCGCGCTGGCAAAGGCGACGACGACGTGGCAATTGTCGATCAGACTGTTGTGGGGGCCGTACTGCTCAATGATGTCGTTGAAGCTCTGGACGATCAGGTGGGCCTTGATCCCGTAACCGGCCATCTGGCGCAAGTTCATCTGAAAAAACTCGAGCCGGCCCAGTGTCGGAAACTCATCGAGCATCAGCAGCAGACCCTTAGGGCGCAGCCCGTTCGGGACCGGACGCATGTCCGATCGACCGCGTAGGTCGATGAATTTGCTTTGAAAAACTTGACCTTCACCGAAACTTGCTGGCGTTTACCGACGTGGTATGATGTCGCGTTGATCGCTGGGCGAATCCCCATATTTGGGAATCGTCCCGATGATCCGGTTGCGTTGATGCGCGGCCGACAATTTGAATTGACGCGTGTGCGTCAAGACGCTGGTTCGGGATAAAACCGCCAAGTTTCTCGTACGAAACCAGTGCCTGATGCCCACGCCCCGCAAGGGGCGTCGGCCAGGGCACGTTTCGTACGGCCCTTGGCGGGGCCTTCCCGAGCGTCCTTGGTTCGACGCTCTTCTTTTTGCGCCTAACTAGCCTTGGCTTTAGAGAAGTGTCGAACGCAAGAAGTGTCCGCTGTTGAAATTGGCGGGGCAATTTGTAGCCGTGGAGGCTACAGATTACTCTACCGAGTCACGTCCGTTTTTTCGCCCTGTCTGTGCGAAGGGGAAGGAGCTTTGGGATGAGTAACGTCATTGCGCGGCCGTTCTCAATCACACGAGATTTTCGTAGCATCATGTGGGGCGCTACACTTCAGTACAACGTATTACGAGCCGCTTGCGCTGGCTTGGTTGTAGCTATCATTATGTTGATCGCGATAATCAAATCGGCACCAGGACAGGGTCCACAGGTTCCAATCCCCATGCTCCTACTTCTGCCCATCTTCTGGCCTCTCGCGTTCTTTTTCGTTTTTTTCCCTGTCAGTTTGGTGCTCGCTTGGCTTTCAGAAATGCTGCCAATCCTAGCGTTCGTTGCAATTTGCTATGCGCTTATGTTTGTGACCATCGGTGACCCGATCGTATGTATTCTGCGGAAATTCGCTCCAAAGCTGGTTCCTGTAGAGCGGCCGTCGTTCTTTAGCCTGCGACCTGTTTATTGGGTTCTCAAACCAGAAGAAACGAGCGAGTTTTCGATTTCGCATTGATTTGTTTTAATTTTCATTGAAAGGCGCATCACATGGGATTCTTCAGTGGATTAAAAACGTCCGAACCAAGTTTCAATGTTCAGCGGGCCATCATGACAATTATCATCGCCGCGATTAAGGCGGACGGTGAAGTTTCTGATGATGAGGTCATTCGCCTTCGCTCGATGTGCGCTCGCAGTCCCATCTTCGCCAGCAACTCAAAGGAGGAAGATGATGCTGTCATCGGTTGGGCGGACAACGTCACGACGCAATTGAAAGCCGATGCAATCCGGAAGGCTGCCGCCGCGCTTAAGTCTCCACTTCGGGAAACCGCGTTCGCGTTCGCCTGCGAAATGGTGCTCGCCGACGGCATGGTGGGGGATGCCGAAGAAAAATTTATCTCAATGCTCGGGGAAACGCTTGGGATTTCCCAAGAACTTGGAAGCGCGGTTGTTCAAGTCACTATTGTTAGGATGCGCGGTGCTGATTAGAAGATGGGACATCTATTCCTTGATAGGAGCTATCATGGCAAATCCATTTGAACGTCCGCCAGGTAAGCCGGAAGTTGCAGTTCGCGATTGCCCGGTTTGCGGCGGTAGTGGTCAGAAACAAGAGAACGGTAAGGCGGTCACCTGCAAGCGGTGCAACGGCACGGGACAAATTCGAAGTAATGGCTGATTCAGACGGAGTTCGTTATGAGACAATCATTAGCCGGTCGCAAACTTGAAAAGTCACGTGCTCGTTACGAGCATGAGCACGCCGCACTTGGGTCTTTTGTTACTATTGAGGAACCCAATGTCGTGGTGATCGAAGCTGGATACGGCGCTTGCCGCGCGTGCGACTGTCGCGGATATAAGAAGGGTAATCAGCCAAGTTTCTGCGGGACATGCAGTCACCATTTCTCACAGCATCGATAACCAGGAGATGACGTCATTGTGGCAAAGTTACGAGCACCGTTCAGGACCGACCGCATTCATCGTGTCGATGGTCAAGCTCTCAGTCGTGATCCTCACGACCGTTATCTGGATACCGCTTGGATTCTTCTTTTGGGTCCCACTGCTGGGAAGATCGGTAGCGATCTTTTCTGTGATGGTCCTGTTCTCTGCGTTGACTCGCACCGATGCGAGGTTGATTCAGCAGCAACTTGAGCAATCGATTGAGTTTTACCCGCGCGGATTCCGGATTATCTTCGACGTGCTCGCATCGCCCCTCACGAACTCCACGACCCATGAAACGATCCCGCTAGGGAAGTTCGCGAGACACATTGTCGTCGAATTGATTTGGGCGGGATTATTCTGGACGACGATCATTTATGGACTTGAAAGCTACAAAGCTTTTCCGCCAGTCCTTCATGATCTGCGCGCCCATTTTATGCAATTACTGCGGTGACCGGGCTGGATGTTTATGAGCTATCCAGAAACATGCTCCGATTGCACCAAGCCCCTTCCTGCGAACAAGCCGGCGCGTTGCCCCGATTGTCACGAATGGATATTAGGCGAACAACCTACATTGTATGAGGAATGTTTCCGCAAGGAATTTACCGTTCGCTATCTTTTATACGGGGCTGTTGGTTGTTTTCGCGAAGCAAGCCCCGACGATGAGAACATCAACATCGATGCAAAAGATATCTTAAATCCGACTGCGATTTCGGCTTGGGGTGACAACACCCGTCGATGGCTCGCGGCAATGGTGGATGAAGTCCAGGCACGCATTGAGAGGGTTAACGAAGATACGGAAGAACGGCGGGAACTCATACTGTTTCGAGCATATCTGAAATTCCTACGAAGCCTTGCCAATCCCAGGAACAATGACGCAGAAAATCGCAAGTTAATCATCAGCGAACTGTCGCGTTGGCTTCCAGATTGCCAGAAGCCGCAAGATCATGAATTCCTCGAAAAGGAAATCGCGGTTGTGCAGGCGGTCTCAGACAGGAAGGGTTGCTTGCCGGTTCTCCTCCTTCTTATAGCGGTCGGAGGCGTCGCAATCGCGATCACTGCGTTCTAATCCTGACGACGATACTTTAGAACGGCTTGAACCACACAGGCTGTGGGTGGCCTTTAGGTTTGCGGAGGCGCTCAAGACGTTCGACACCGCCCAGGTGCCATTCGTAGAAGTCCTCTCCTTCGGTCACTTTCTCGATGACCGCCGATCCGACGATCGCGCCGGTCGGAAGTTCGCCAAGGATCAAATGCTTGGCAAGTTCGAGCATCCATAGAGATGGGCCGCCCTTCGGCATTGAAAGATCGCGCGACCAGATTTTGCTGTCCCCCGCGCCGGTCCATTTCTTGCCGGCAGCGTAGATATAGAAGCGTTCCCCGATGATCTTCGTCGGGCGCGAGCGGTACTCTATCGTCTTAATCCCGCGCAGGATCAACTCGGCATACGGTTGGCGGATGGATAGCGCTCGCATCGGTTCAATTATCGACGATTTACAGGTTGCGGGTTAGCACGCCTGAGCATTCGGCTCAAAAGCACGCGCTTTTGGTCCAGACGCCCGCGCTTTCAGTTCAAACACTTGCGCTTTCAATTCGATCACGCGCGCTTACGACTCGATGGCGCGCGTTTTCAATTCAAACGCGCGCGATTTTGATTCGACAACACGCGCTTTGGACCCGAATCCTCGCGCGTTTATTTCAGAAGCGCGCGCTTTCAAGTCAAACCCACGCGCGTTCGGTTCAAACCAGCGCGCTTTTGGGTCCGATTAGCGCGATTGTTTTGGTTATCCCGCTTTTTTGAGCCCGAATAACCGGGATTTCATCAACTTTTTTCGGATTCTCCTCAAGTCGCTCAATCAATCGCCGAATTTCTTTTCCGTGCCTTGGTGGTAGATGCTTGCGATTTTGTGCAGGCGATGCCTTCACTCGCAGGCGCTCATCGGGGCGGCTCTTGTTCACGCGCACTCCAACGCGCGTGACGAAGGGAACTCCGATGGATCGCAGCTTTTTCTACGGGACCGATGCCGAGATTGCTTCCGGCTCGGCGAACTTTTCGACGAAGATATCGGCGACGCCGACCGCCTACGGGTTGACGGCCGCGCAGGCGACCGCGTATGCGGCGGTGAACACCGCTTATCAGACCGCGTACACGACCGCGATCACGCCGGCGACGCGCACCAAGGGCGCGGTCGCGGCGAAGAACGACGCGAAGGATGCGCTGCGGGAGATGGCTTCCGATCTGGCGAAGATCATCGACGGCACGCCGACCGTGACGGATCAGCAGAAGATTGACTTGGGATTGGCGATTCGCAAGACGCCGTCGCCGAATCCTGCGCCGACGGATCGGCCTGGCGTGGATTTGATCTCGGTCGTGACCCGCACCGTCACGGTTCACATTCACGACAGCGCGAGTTCGAGCAAGCGCGGCAAGCCGGACGGCGCGGTCGCGGCGTGGGTGTATAGCTACGTCGGCACGAGCTATCCGACTGATCCGACCGAGTGGGATTTCCAGGGCGCGACGACGCGGAGCACGCACGAAATCGTCTTCCCCGACAGCGTGGCCAACGGGGCGCAGGTGTGGATTTGCGCCGCGTGGATCAACGCGAAGCAGGAAGCCGGCCCGGTGAGCGTGCCGATCACGACCAACGTGCAAGGCGGCGGCATGGCGCAGGCGGCGTGATTACTTCCAGAGCGTTGGCACGGGATACCTGGCGATCGTCTCATCGCCGGTGACGATCGTCAGGTTCTCGTGAATCGCCTGGGCGATAAGCAAGCGGTCGAAGGGATCGCGGTGATGATCGGGTAATCGAGAAAGCGCGTCGATGTGATCGAGCGTGATGGGAAGCAGTTGGACAGTGCCGGTGTCCATCTCGCGCAAAACAATATCGCGAATCGGTTTGCCCAAATCGAACTTCCGAAGGCTCGATTTGATCTGAAGTTCCCAGGGTGTGACCAGGCTAAGATAGCGCGTGTTGGCCGGATCGACAATGGCGGCGCGGGCACTCGGAGACAAGCGTTCGGGCTGCTGGACGACAAAGACGAATACGTTGCTGTCGAGCAGCAGATTCACTTGTTCTCCTCGAAGCCCCAGATGTCATCCGGAAGCGGCGATTCCCAGTCGGGCGCAAAATTCGTGATGGAGCCGGGCTGTTTGCCCAGCTCGATCTTGGCGGGAGCCGGCTCAATCGGCTCGATGCTGAGGCGAACCTTCTGGTTCGCGGGCAAATCAAGCGGCTCGTCGGGCACGAGCACCTTGCCGTCGTAATGGGCCTTGAGGGCAATCATGAGTGAAATGATACCACATTCCGCGATGAATTCACCAGCGATCGCGCTGCCCCTGCCGAGCATCAATATCATCATTCGTCCGGGCGTGATGAGTGATGTGCCGTTTCTGGATTCGTTGCAGAAGCTGCATACGAAGCAGGTCGGCTGGATGCCGACGGCGACATTTGAGGGAAAGATCAAGCTTGGGCATGTGCTGATTGCGGAGTTAAACGGCGAAGCGGTTGGATACTTGATTGGCAACGATCAGTATTTCAAGCGGGATGATGTTGGGATCATCTATCAGTTGAATGTATCGCCGGGGAAACAGCGCGGGTTTGTCGGCGCATCGCTGCTCAAGGCGCAGTTCGAGCGTAGTGCATGGGGCTGCAAGCTGTATTGCTGCTGGTGCGCGCAGGACATCGCGGCCAATCGCTTCTGGGAAGCGATGGGGTTTGTCGCGCTGGCATACCGCGCCGGATCGGAAAAGAAATCGCGCGTGCATATCTTCTGGCAGAAGCGGATTCGAGCGGGCGACACGAACACGCCGTGGTGGTTTCCAAGCAAGACGGCGGGCGGGTCGATCCGCGAGGATCGGCTCGTGTTGCCGATCCCGCCGGGAACGCATTGGAGCGATGCGAAGCCGCTGATCTTGCCCGGGCGCGAAGATTCCAACGCGTTGCCTGAGCCGAAAGGCGCGCGCGCCAAGAAAGCGAAGCCCATCGAGAAGCCCAAAGCCATGAGGCGGAATGGGCTGATGTTCGACATTCCCAGGCAAGGCGAGCCGCTGCCGGAAGAAAAGGCGAAGAAAGAGCCGAAGCAGAAAGTCGAGCGGGTGAAACGTGCTTGCGATCCCCGGCTGATATCGGCGGCACGGGAGTTGCGCGATCGTTGGTTGGAGCAAGTCAATCGTGATCCTGCGGCGCTGTCGCCGCAGGGGAAGTATGAAGTGAGCCGTGCGCTGGAAGAGAAGGAATCAATCGCAGCTGACACAGTTGCCAGGATTGTTCCCGCACTTCCCGCGCCGATTGCGGCGTAGTGGGTTGTAGCGCAGACCGAGCCACGGTAATCTCCTCGCCGTTGGCGCATCGCAAGGTGCGATGGCCCTACCCGAAAGGAGGCTCCTCTTGCAGAAGCTTTTGTCGGGTCGGCAAAACCTCCCTTATCGTCCCATGAGGACCATGCTCGATTGCTGTCGGCACTGACCGACCTACAGGAGGATAACCACAGTCGCGCCGGCCAACCACTTGCTGGCAGGAGCAAGCAGCGACATTGAGATGTGGCGAAGCAGAGCAACCGGGAGCACGGCGACCTGCATCGCGTGCTCCTGTTTTTTTGTAGAGGCATGTCGGCGCCATTCCATTTCCCACCTTCCCGGAAATCGCACTTATCGACCTATGCGGTCGATGCGCCATGCGGCGCGGTCCGAACGGTCTTCGACCTAAGGCGCCCCGGCCCGGTATTCCTTGGGAATCCGCGCCATCATCCATACGCGCTTGCCGCCATGCAGACTGCCCGCCGTCTCGTACATGGCGAGTTTGTCGCCGACCAGCGCATCCATGAAGTCGAACGCCTCGCGGTTCTGAAAAACGCGATAGCGCCGTCCGACCACGCCCAACACGGCTTTAGTGTCGGTGCGGACATTCGCCACCACGTCGGGGATATCCGCCCCCGCGCCCAAGTTGTCCGGGCCGAAAGCCCGGACGGGCCATTGCGCAACATTCCAATCCAGCCCGGCGAGGCCGATAGCTTGGGCGCTGGTGGTCGCCTGCTCGATCACTGTGCCCAAGCGATGCCAAGCTGGTTCGCCGGTCACGAATACTGCCGCTTTGCCCGTCGTCTGGTCGATCTCGTGTGCCATGAGACACCTCCCGAAAAGGGTGAAAACCTCGCGGAGGGAAAGCCCTCGCGCTGACCGGGATGGCGTCGGCCCAAAGCCCACGCAATTTTTTTCCAACCCGGCCTTCGTCAGAAGGTCTGGCCGGGTTGGAAAAACATAAGATCCTCCCGCTGGCGACGGGAACGCGAATGCAGCGGACGAAGGGCATGCCACGCGCAGGCCCGGAGGGGGAATCCGGCGCTATCGCATTGCAACACCACCGCCGAGTTCCCCTGAGGAGCCGAGCATGGCAAGGCCGTACCCGGCCGGTGACCTTTCGAGAGCGCAGGGAGCTAGACGTGCCGCGTAGGCCCGCTGCTTTCCGCCGCGTGCGGCCTTTCAAATCCAGCGGGCCTACCTTCCCCGAATGGTCCCGGCGCCATCCTTATCGTTTGTGCCAACTGCACATCGACTCAACAAACCTTCGGGATGGATCACGATCACGCATCCATTCCATCCCTGGCATGGTCAGCGATTTGAGATTTGCAAATGCAGAGATATTGCCGGCGTGAGGATGGTCGGATTGATCGATTCCAAAGGTAATACGCAGTTTGTTCCGCTGGAGTGGACCGATCGCCATCCGCCCATTCCCTGCGAAGCGCTGCACGATCCCAAGCCAATACTCAATGTGCGCTGCCTGTTGAGGCTGGCTCAATTGATTGAAACAACATCCTCAAATCGACAAAAGGTGGATTGACGTGATAGTGACGATGCAACCAGAATTGCCGGAGCGCGCCGATGCGCGTTGTTGTCCTGTACATCAGCGGACGAGGATTCACCCCTCCGCATGGAGCGCTTTGGCATGGAGGCCAATCCCCCAGTTCGTTGCTCTCCCACGCCCGACGATATCGAGCAAATCGCCCGCATCGTGGCCCACATGCTTCAGACGCTGGCGCAAGACAACAAGATCCACCGGCATTCGCGTTTGCGCGCAATAAAGAAGGTGTCCCATGAACAACAAGATTCAGAGCCAGCACTTGAATCTTCCTGCTTACATCTACCTGCGCCAGTCCACGCCGCGGCAACTGCTCCACCATCAGGAAAGCACGCAGCGCCAGTATGCCTTGCAGGAAAAGGCGAAAGAACTGGGGTGGCTTCCCCATCTCATCCGCGTCCTGGACGGCGACCTCGGTCAGTCAGGCTCCTCGCCGGATGCGCCCCGTGAGGACTTCAAGACCTTGGTGGCCGATGTTTCCATGGGCAAGGTCGGGGCGATCTTCGCGCTGGAAGCTTCGCGGTTGTCGCGGTGCTGCGCGGATTGGCATCGCCTGCTGGAACTGGCCACTCTGGGCGGCACATTGATTATCGATGAGGACGGTTGCTATGACCCATCCGACTTCAATGATCAGCTTCTGCTGGGACTCAAGGGAACGATGTCGCAGGCGGAACTGCACTTCATGCGCGCCCGTTTGCAGGGAGGCCGGTTGAGTAAGGCCCGCAAAGGAGAGTTGCGCATTCCGCTGGCAGTGGGCCTCTTCCATGATGAATTGGGCCGGATCGTCCTGGACCCTGACCAGCAGGTGCAGCAGATCGTGCGCCAGTTGTTCGACAGCTTTCGACAGACCGGCAGCGCCTACGGCGTGGCGCACGACTTCGCCGACAAAAACCTGTTGTTCCCTAAGCGCATTCACGGTGGCGCGTGGGACGGTGAGCTCCAGTGGGAGCGGCTATCCACCAGCCGGGCGTTGTCGGCTCTCAAGAATCCTGCTTACGCTGGAGTCTATGCGTATGGGCAACGGCGATACATTCGCCGGCCGGATGCCGATGGAACAATCCACCGCCACACCAGTAAACTGCCCATGGAGTCCTGGGCCGTGAAGATCGACAATCACCATCCGGCGTACATCGATTGGCCGACATTCCTGGAGAATCAGGCGATGCTGCGGAAGAACCAGACAGTCAGCGGATCGACGCCGTTGCCCGGCCCGGTACGTGAGGGACGCGGTTTATTGCAGGGTTTATTGCTGTGCGCACGTTGCGGCAGGCGCCTGGGCGTGCGCTATCACGGCGATGGCGGAGCGCGGTGCAGATACCTGTGCGGCCGTCTTCTGAGCGAGGGGCTGTCGTCCCGCACATGCATGAGCCTGTCCGCTGACCCGCTGGATCAGGCCGTCAGTCTCCGCGCGATTGAAGCGATGCAGCCGATGCACATTGAAATCGCTCTCAAGGCGATCGAGCAGTTCCACCATCAACAGGAGATCACGAATCGCCAATGGCAATTGCGGTTGGAGCGCGCCGGCTACGAGGCGGCGTTGGCCCAGCGCCGTTATGAGAAGGTGGACCCGGACAATCGATTGGTGGCCGCCACGCTGGAAACGCAATGGAATGAGGCATTGGCGGAGCTGGATCGCCTTCGCAAGCAGTACGAGGAACAACAGCAGAATGAGGCGGTCACTGCACAGGAACAGGAATCGATTCGCCGCCTGGCTCACGATCTGCCGGCACTCTGGAACGCGCCCAGCACGCAAGCGCGCGATCGCAAGCGAATCCTGCGGTTGCTCATTAAAGACATCACGGTCGAGAAACTGGAAGATCCGAGGCAAACGGTGCTGCACCTCCGCTGGCAAGGCGGTGCCTGCGAAGACATTGTTGTTCAGGCGAAGCAGCCATCCGGGAACGGTTTACGCTATCCGACGGACGTGGTTGAGCAGGTGAGGCAAATGGCCAGCTCGATGCACGATGGGCAGATCGCCGCTGAATTGAATCGCCGGGAGATGCACAGCGCCACCAACAAGCCGTTTACCTCGGAAATGATCCGTTGGATTCGTCATCGGCATGATGTGCCGGGGCCATCGTTCAAACGTTGCGATGAGCTGACGGTAAGGGAGATGTGCGAGAAGTTCGGCGTCAGTCATCATGTCGTCTACTATTGGATCGAGCGCGGAATCGTGTCCGCCCGGCGTGCAACGGCTGGCTCGGCGTGGCTGATCGCTTTGAACGCTGAAAAAGAGCTTGAACTTAATCGCCGGTTGGAGCAATCGACCCAAATCCATCGCCGAAACATGCAACCGTCTTAAACCCGTAGCCATGAGGTGCAAAATGCGGAAACCGTCCTTATTGCTTCCGACAGCACACTCAACGGATTTGAGGCCAGGTGAGAGGGTGCGGAAGAGGGCCGGGCCTGGAGGCCCTCTTTCCTGCATTGGCATTTTTGAATGAGGAGAGTCTGTGGAAGGCCAAACCGGATCAGCAAGCAGGAGTCGCCTCGCGCACCAGCGCCTCGGCGCGCTACTTCTCTGCCGTCCTGATCCCCCCGCAAGATCAACGCGGCGTAGGGCTGGCGGACGGAGAGGGCTCGCACGGTAATTGCCGTATCGGACAGGTGGTAGATATACTTGACTGAACGTCGCTGTCTATAACCGATGGGAATTCACTTGGCGGACGAACTCGAAATATCCGACGACTGGCTGCGTGACTTTTATAAGGAATGTGGCCGTGAGGTGACGCTTTCGTACACTACGCTCAACCAAATGAAGAACTGGGCGATTGTGGTGCAAGGCACCATCATTGCGGCTGTTGCTGCATTCGGCCGTTCGGTTTACGCGACTGGGACAGCCACCGCCCCAAAAGAGATCGGCACTGCAATCGTGGTCGGGGCGGTGCTGGCACACCTTTTTACGATCCGGTTCATGATCCGGTCTATCCTGTGCTATATCAATCTGCTTCGGTGGAATATTTTGCAGGCTGCGATCGTACAATTAAAACTCCCGCTGGACGCGTCGACCGATCTTGTGAAGAGGCAAGCTGCTCTACGGGAAAAGATTCAGCAGTATTATCATGACTGGGCATCACCCATCCCGCGGGGAGCACAAATCGCTTCATGTCTGAAGCTTGGCTTTGGGCTGTTGCTCGCTCTTCCCACGGCGCTAGTAATTTGGGGTGCGTTTGCGCATTGGGACGTCCCTTGGGTACGCGGCCTCACGGTACTGGCGATTGCGGGGACGCTCATCGAGTTCTTCGATTTTCTGACGTCCCGATTTTTCGATACCCCGAAGAGGGCTGCAAAGCGAAGGAACAAGCGGCCTATATTTCCCGCTCCCTCTGGGACTCCGGGGTACATCGTGCTTTGGGTGGCGAACGTCGGAGTGAGTAGTTGGATCGTCTTAGGAACCGACCAGATAAACTCTTTTGCGGCTCATCGTATGATTTTGATCGTGGTCGTTGCGTGCGCGCTCTATCTGGCGCTGTATGTCCTAGGTACGGGCTTCGCTCCGCGCCCGGAAAAACTTCGCCCTCATCTTCGACAGCTCCTAGCTGGTCTTGGGGCGATCACAGCACTGTCGGTGTTAGTGTCTTTTAATCGGATCGCCGTCCTCGTATCCACTGGCGCCGGTGTGCTTCTGATGTTACTGGCACTCTTTCTGCGCCGCGGCAAAGGAGACAAGCGGTCCGTGACGACTCAGCCGGCAGGGGGCGAACAGAGCGCGACCCCGGTGGAGAAAACGTCAACAAGCGGCTAGTTTCGCAATTCCGTGAATGTTTTCAGGCGTCTCACATCGATACTTTTGAAGGGCCTCGAATTCCAAACCGTGTCGGCGTAAGAATGCTTCGAGTTCGGGTATCGAATATCCGCGCACGAACGCGCCACGCGGAGTGATTGATCCGTCACTATGAGGACATCGCTTGTAGTACCGGCCGCGAACGCCTGGATATCCTCTGACGGACAGAATTAGTCGCGAATTTGGACCCATCGCGTTCGCGATGCGAGCGAGCAGACGATTGCGATCGCGTGGCGGGCAGATTGTTTCAAATACATACGTAGCGATGATAACATCGAACCGGCCCCGCGGTACCTCGTCTTGTACGGTCCCGCCGGCATGTTGAAAATGCTGATACGCACTCGCAAAGCGGTTGACTACACATCGCTGTTCAACCACAACCATTCTGCGCGGGGCAAACTCTCGCTGAACGAACAGCGCGTTGCGAAGGTTGCCCCCGCCGACCTCAAGGTACGTTTGATTCGCGGAGATGAAATCAAGTCCACCCACTCGCGTCACGGATTTGGCCGGGTTCGGAAATCCGGTTGCAGATCGGCCCGAATCAACAGCACAGAGACATTTTGCTGGAGAACCAGCAGAACGTCGCGCAGAAAGCTTTTCAAAGGGCTTCGCCATCTATCTTGCCCGAGAGTGGAAATTGCGGAATCTAAAAAATCTGTAGCTGGTGACCACCAGGCGTGCCGAATGGATGGATGAATGAAGAGAAAGACATTACGGGTTGGCCTTCTTGAAATCTGCCAGGTCTTTCTTGGCTTTGAGGAGCGAAAGTTCTTGTTGAAGTCGCTCGGTTTCTGCCTTCTGCTTATTCAGCTCCTCGTTTTGCTGGGCGGTTTTGATATCGGCGACCGTCTTGGTGATGGTAGCAACCGAAGAATCGACGGACTTTAGACTGTCAATAGTCGTGCCAGATGTTTGTCCGTAACCGATAAGTGCACCAGTTGACGCGTCGAACTCACCTGTGGTCTTAAGCTTGGCCCACGTTTTCGACTTGGCCTGGGCGGCCATGATAGGGCCGAATTGCGCCATAGCGACTGACTGGTTGATGACTTCCGTAGGCTTGCCTTCTATTACGACTTCGACCGCGATGGGCACCATCTCTGGCCGACGGTACGCCAAGCCATCGATTGAAACACCTGCGCTCACTGGCGTTCTCGCGCGCACCGAGTCCGCTTTTGCGGTGCGGACCTTCAGTCGCACCTCAGGAAACTTGGTGGCGTCTGGTTGACCTCCGAAGAACGTTTCGGTGGGCTTGATGGTGAAGGTCGTTTCGGTATCGCCTTCGGCAATCGAGATACCGCGCGGCGCGTCCCCGGTCGCAGAAGCGGGATCAATTATCGCGACGAATTCGCGCTCTTCGGACTTTGCGCCTTGGCTGTCCGTCAGGGTTTTGAGCAAGTCTTGTAACGCCTTTCGCTCCTCCATAAGCGCGGTAATTCGGGCGACTCTCTTCTTTAGGGCATCGTCATCGTATGGAGGAGCTGGATTGGGCGGATTGCCGCTGGCTTTGAGCAATTCTACGGCATTCTGGGCCAGCCGTTCTTCTACAATCTTCGCGTCAGAATTCTCCCCCGAGATGGGGATGAAAATGAAAGCCCGTTGCTGTAACGATAGCCCAAGTTTATTGACGAGCGTCTCGTCAGGGAGCAACGGACCATGAGTAATGTACCTGTTTATGTCGGCCTGGACTATCACCAGGATTCCATTCAAGTT
>DASZXJ010000028.1:0-19363 GCA_035545895.1 Tepidisphaeraceae bacterium
GTCATCTGTGAAATCTGTGGATCAAATTCTTGTCTATAGGCTCCATGAAACTGCACAAAAGTGCGCGCCATGTGACGAGTCGGACGCGCTAATTTGTCGATGAAATGCGCTGAATCTTCGCGCATCTGCGCGTTTCCCGCGGTCCTGGAGTCACTGTCGCGATGGCGCAAGCGGGTTTCGACGTCGCTTGCGCCATCGCGATGGTTTGACCGGAGAATCAACCCTCCAACTTCGCACGAATGTTCACAAACTCAATACACCGCTGGTACAAACAACTCCGGCGGCACGGGTTGCCGGTGATATTCCGGGTGATGCACCCGCTTGGGGAGTTTGATCACCGGGCTGGGCACTTTTTTGTATTTCACCTGGTTGAGCAGGTGATGGATGCAGTTCAATCTGGCCTTTTTCTTATCGACGGCCTGCACCACGCGCCACGGGGCTTCGGGGATGTTCGTCCGCGCGAGCATGATTTCCTTGGCCTTGGTGTAATCCTCCCATCGGCGGCGGGATTCCAAATCCATCGGGCTCAGCTTCCACTGCTTGAGCGGATCGTGCGTGCGACACAGGAATCGAAATTCCTGCTCTTCATCCGTGATTGAGAACCAATATTTGATGAGCTGAATTCCCGAGCGCGCGAGCATCTTTTCAAACTCGGGAACGGTGCGGAAAAATTCCTCGTACTGTTCGTCCGAGCAGAAACCCATGACGCGTTCGACGCCGGCGCGGTTATACCAACTGCGGTCAAACAGCACCATTTCGCCGGCCGCGGGAAGATGCGCGATATATCGCTGGAAATACCATTGCGTTCGTTCGCGGTCGTTGGGCGCGGGAAGCGCCGCCACGCGACAGACGCGCGGATTCAGTCGCTGGGTGATGCGCTTGATCACGCCCCCCTTGCCGGCCGCGTCGCGGCCTTCAAATATGATGACCATCTTGTGGCCGGTGTGCACCAGCCAGTCCTGCAGCTTGACCAGTTCGCCCTGCAATCGAAACAGTTCCTGGAAATAGAATTTGCGAAATTGCGAATCCTCCTTCGGAGCCGGACGGTCCTTCAGATGAGGCCCTTCGCCGAACTCGTGATCCTCCAGCTCCATTTCGAGCTCTTCATCAAAGCTATCGACGACGTCGCGATGGATTCGCTGAAATAACTTGCCATTGGTGTCTTGCGATTTCGCATCCATACCGGGCTGCCCTTTCGTATGCCGAGACCACTTCTTAACAGAGGAAGCATTTGCCTGCTTGATTATTGGCAGATTATTAGGATTGCGTTTGGAGTTTTTTGGAAGAGGGATGACTCCCCCACGGCGGCGCCGTGGGCGTTGTGCGCGTTTTCCCCATTATCCCCTATGTTGTGGTTATGCTGCGAACCGCAGCGCCAGCGCGAGCACGAGATTCACGACAAACAACGCGTGAAAGAATAGATGAAGCAGATTCGGACGAGGATTGTCTCCGCGAAGGGGAAGCACCTGCTTCGTGCCGGCGTACATGCGGGCGTACTCCTGTTTGGTCTTCTCGCTGGCGCCGAAGAAATATGGAATCCACCACATCATAATGGCTGAGCCAAGCGTGATCGCACAGTAGATCACCCAGTATTGAGTGACAAACCCCGGCTTGGGCCGGCCGAAAAACCAGATCGCGAATCCCACCGCCACGCCCGGGAAAATCGCGTTGATCCCCGTCGCCGCCCAGAACTTCATCCGCCCGATCGTCTCCTTCACCTGCCGGCCATGAGTCCAACCGGGGATGTCGATCATGTCGTGAAAAATAATCAGTAGAAACTGCAAGGTAATAAGAACTGTAAAAGCAACCTGAAGCATGTTTATCCCCGCAAAAAGGAATTCTGTCTTTCTCAGCCATTCGTGTCCGCGCGCATTCGCCACAATCTCTTGAACGGGTAAACCATTTGCCGAACCACGTTGCCCACCACGCCGGAAACAGAATGAGCCGATTCGGCTGGAAATGTGTCATCGTCGATGCCGGTTTCGGGGTATACATCATACCGCCGATACTGCGTGCCGAAAAGGTAATCCCAGACGCTGAGCATCGCGCCATAATTGCAATCGAAATGCTCGGGACGACACGAATGATGCACGCGATGCGATTGAGGCGTGACGAATACGTATCGAAGCACGCCAAAATCACTCTTGATGTTGGCGTGATAAAGCCGCGCATGCCACGCCAGCAGCAACAGCCACCATGTCACTTCCGGCGCATCAAGTCCGAGCATGAGCATCGGCAATACCGCAACCGGCCGTCGGACAAGATATTCCATGAAGTGAATCCGGTAATCCGAAAACAGGTTCAGTTCCCGCTGAGCATGATGAACCGCGTGAAAGGGCCAAAGCCATCTGACGTGATGATGCAGCCAATGCTGGCACCAGCGCATCAAATCGAGAATGATCGCGCCAATCACCAGCAGCACCAGCGGCGGCAGCGCGCCCGCCAGCGGCAACGTGAGGAAACTGAGATATCTGTCATACAAGCCGTAGAGAATCCGGCCATAGCCGCCAAGGAAAACGACGATCACCACTGCTTCAACGATCACCCATAGCGCATCATGAACCAGCCCATTGCTTAGCGTTCTTTGCGACGGCACGGCCGGCATTACGCGCTCGAGCAGTAAAATGGCCAGCAACGCAAACGGGTAAATCAGCATCGATGCAAGCGACCATTCGCCGCTGATCTTTTGAAGCCGCGAAACCACCGCCTGCGAAAACCATTCGGGAAATTGACCGGTCATCGAACCGGGCCGATCGAGCAGCCTGACCAGCAGACAGACGACCGCGAGCGCGACAAATCCCGCTGCCATAACGATTCGAACTCGCGATTCGCGAAATGAAGGGGTTTCCGCTGCCGCCCCGATATCGGCGGCCGGCTGAACCAGATTGGGCAACTCAGTGCTCATCTTTGTAACCCAGCAAAGGCGGGGTTCACGCAAATTGCTGGCACCCGATTTGGATTTGCTCAGGAGCGCCCGGGCCATAGGGTCAACCACACCTGCCGAAACGGATAGGCGATCTGCCGTACGATGGTAATCAGCACGCCCTTCACGGATTTGGATGATTCGACCGGAAACGCTTCATCATCGATTCCGGTTTCGGGATAAACATCGTAATTCCGAACCTGCGTGCCGAACAGGTAATCCCAGATACTGAAGATCGAGCCGTAATTGTGGTCGATATGCTCCGCTTGAAGCGAATGATGCACGCGATGCGATTGAGGCGTCACGAAGATGTAACGCAGCGGACCGAAGTTGAAACGAACGTTGGCGTGGTTCAGGCGGGTCTGCCAGGTAATCAGCAGTATCCACCAAGTCATTTGCGGCTCTTCCAGTCCGAGCATCAGCAGAGGCATGAGCACGACCGGACGACGAACGACATATTCCATGAAGTGCCCGCGATAATCCGAAAAGACATTGAGTTCGCGCTGCGAATGATGCACGGCGTGAAACATCCAAAGCCATTTCACCTTGTGATGCAGCCAATGCTGCAGCCACTGCGCCAAATCCGCAACCAGCACGGCCAGCACCAGCGACACCGGGATTGGAAGCAGTTCTGCCAATGGAATCGAAAATCCGCTCAGATATTGCACATAAAGCCTGTAGAGGATTCGGCTGTAAGCGGCAAACAAAATGATCTGGGCAACGGCGCGAACCAGAATCCACAGCGCATCGTTCACGAGTCCGGTGGTCACTGTTTTTTGCGCGGGTACTGCTGGAAAGAATCGTTCGAGCAGGAAGACGCCAAGCAATCCAAATGGAAAAGCGATCATCATTTCCAGCGACCATCCGCTGACGAGCGTCTTTGCACGTGGAATCAATCGGTCGAGAAACCAGCCGTGCGAGCTGTCGCTGATGAAGTCGAAGGGATAAAGATACCGAACCGCCAGGCAGATGGATCCCAATACAATCAACCCGGCTGCAATGATGAACAATCCTCGAGGTTGAGCAATTTCGACGGGACTGGCTTCGGTGGTAGTTTGGGCGGTTTGCTCGGGAAAAAGTGCTTGCGCAGCGCAGGCTGGCTGAAGTTGGTCTTCCCGTTCCAGAATGCTCATTTTCGTCTCGAAAGGCGCCCACTGCCCGCTGCTGCGATTGACCACGCTTTGGAAATGGACCCCAAGCGTCTGCAACCGGAATTTATCACAGGAACTTGCACGGTCAAGGAAGAAAATGAGTTGACGGACCGGGTGGGCGCGCTGTCATTTGGCTTCATAAGAAGACAAGGTCATTGCATGACGCGATTATTGTCCGACGGGGCGAATGGTGCGTGGACGAAGTTCCGGCTGAAGTTTGAGCAAATCGCTCATGACCAGGTCTGCCATCCAACGGGCGCCGCGCTCGTTGAAATGCGTGGCGTCGGTTCCATTGCGGGAGACCATTTCGTTGGCCTTGGCGCCCAACTTTTCATAAAGCACGCCGCTGGATGCATTGAGATCGATCACCGGCACTTTTTTCTCAGCCGCCACTTCCTTCATTGCGTTTGCGTAAGGCAGGAGTGAATTATTGAGTTTTCCATCGGGCCCATAGGTTCGCCGCTGCACGGGCGTCACCAGGATCGGCTTGGCGCCGATGGCGCGAGACTGATCGATGTATTGCCGCAGATAGTCGCGAAAATCGGTCGCGGCGTTGGTCGCTTCCCGGTTGGTCGGCGCGTGCGAATCATTATGGCCGAACTGAATCAGCACGAAATTGGGCTTCTCGTCCAGCGCCTTCTGCCACAGCCCCTCATTGATGAACGTCTTGGTGCTGCGACCATTCCTGGCCAGGTTGACGACCGTAACGGTCTTGTCGAAATATTCACCGATGAACTGCCCCCATCCACGGTCGGGAATGTTCAGCGGGTAATTGGCGACGGTGGAATCGCCGATGATGGCAAGCTTGAGCGGGGCGAAAGGCTTGGTTTCCGACGCTTTGGGCTCTGCCGCGCTTTCCCTGTGACTGGTTGCACAGCCGATAATCGACAGGCCCATCAACAGAGCGAAAAGGGGTTTGAAGGTCATGGCCAAGATGATCCTCTGCTCGATTCGCCGACGCAACTCGCCTTGGCCTGAACATTCGGAATCGCCCGCATAAATGCAATGCCGGTGCGTCCGATAGCCGCCTCTGTACACCAGAAAATGACTGGCCTGGCGAAAGTTGTGGTGCAGAATCATGTACCAAACCAAACCGGGAGAAAATCGAATGAAAGCTCAAATTGCACGCCTGATCCGCGACGAAGCCGGCACCGAAACGCTTGAGTACGCCCTGATCCTTGGGTTGATCCTCGTCGGTTGCATCACGCTGGTTGCCGGCGTCGGCACGAAGGTGCTGGCGCGGTGGACCTCGACGAACAGCTCGTTCAAATAATCGATCCGCAGTTGACTCTGTTATCTCTCGTATAGCCGGCGAGCTTACTCGCTCTGCGTTCCACGGCGAACGGGTTCGCCGGCTACACAAAACCAAAACATACCAACGAATTCTGGTGCATGCCCTCCGTACGCGTGATATTGTCCCGTGCCTGGAGGTGTCATGTCATCCGATGAACCGCCCAAGCCGGACTACGTTGATGCCGAATGCCTGCGCGGCGCGGACCTGGTCAACGCCGGAAAACTCCCCGAGGCGGCGGAAGTTTTTCGCGCCTTAAGCAGCCACCCCAGAGATTTTCGCGATTGTGCCCTTCCACATGCTCAGGGCAGGTCGGCCCGCTCGGGCCATCATGTGTTTTTATCTCACGCCGATTTCCGACGCCCACTGCGCTTGCTGCCCGGCTGTTGAGCCGCGATTTCTTCAAGGGCTTCGGGGCTGAACAATCGTTCGCCACAGTTGGGACATTCTTCAATTTCGATGCCGTGGGCGGTGTAGGGTTCGCCGCCGCGATTGCTCTTGATGTCGCGCTTGACGCGGCGGATGCGCCTGGAGCCGCGTATCGGACAGGTTTTGATGATGGACTTGGTCGTCCTACAGATTTTCGGGCGTGATTCGTGGACAGATTCGCACCTCACGCTTTTCGGCGCGAATCGTTCTTGCCCGGTTTGATGCCCTTGCGAATACCGGTAACCAGTAACAGATCTAGCGTGACTGTTGAATCATCGGGCAAGCCAATCATGATCAGACGACCTGAAGGGGATTGGCCGAGAAATTCGGGATGCATGACATCGTATGTCTTGCCATCAGCCGTCAAGACGCGAAATGGCTTGAAGGGTTTTTCTTCCCGAAGGCGTTGAATCTCCTGAATCGTCATGACCCGATTATATCTTAAAAAGCAAAGACTCGGAAGCTTTTTCGCTTCCGAGTCAACTTTCGTGTTCGAAATCTTGCCCCTCACCCGGCCTCTCCCCTGCGTACAGGGGAGAGGAGAGGGAGGTTTTTAGTACATCCCGCCGCCGCCCGGCGCACCGGCGGGTTCGGGTTTATCTTCCTTGATCTCTGAAACGATCGCATCGGTCGTGAGCAAGAGGCTTGCGATGGATGCGGCGTTTTGCAGGGCGATTCGCTCGACCTTGGTCGGGACGATCACGCCCATCTTCACGAGGTCGCCGTATTCGTGGGTCAAGGCGTTGTAGCCAAAGTTGCCGGCGCCTTCCTTGACCTTCTGGGCGACGATGCTGCCATCGATGCCGGCGTTTTCGGCGATTTGCTTGATGGGGGCTTCGATCGCCCGGCGGACGATGTCGATGCCGATCTGTTGATCCTCGTTGCCGGCTTTCTTGCGAACGCCATCCAGCACTTTGGCGGCTGCGCGGATGACCGCTGTGCCGCCGCCGGGGAGAATGCCCTCTTCGACGGCTGCGCGACAGGCGTGCAGCGCGTCTTCCACGCGGGCTTTCTTTTCCTTCATGGCGACTTCGGTGGCCGCGCCGACCTTGATGACCGCCACGCCGCCCGACAGCTTGGCCAGGCGTTCCTGAAGCTTTTCGATGTCGTAATCGGACGTCGTGTTTTCGATTTCACGCTTGATCGATTCGATGCGTCCCTTGATCTCTTTTTCAGACCCAGCGCCTTCGATGATCGTCGTGTTGTCCTTGTCGATTTTGACCTTCTTGGCGCGGCCAAGCTGGTTGAGTTCGACGTTTTCCAGCTTGATACCAAGCTCTTCGAAGATCGCCGTGCCGCCGGTGAGGATGGCGATGTCTTCGAGCATGGACTTGCGGCGATCGCCAAAGCCGGGCGCCTTGACGGCGGCGACCTTGAGCGTGCCGCGCAGCTTGTTCACGACGAGCGTCGCGAGGGCTTCGCCTTCCAGGTCTTCCGCGATGATGAGCAGCGGCTTGCCGTTCTCGGCGGCCTTGGTCAGCACGGGCACGAGATCGCGCGCCGAACTGATCTTCTTTTCGTGGATCAGGATGTAAGCGTCTTCAAGCTCGGCTTCCATCGTGGTTTGGTTGGTCGTGAAGTGCGGCGAGAGATATCCCTTGTCGAACTGCATGCCTTCGACGAGATCAACGACGGTGTCGAGGGACTTGCCTTCCTCGATGGTGATGACGCCGTCTTTACCGACCTTGTCCATGGCGTCGGCGATCATCTTGCCGATGGCTTCGTCCTGGTTGGCGGAGGATGCGCCGACCTGGGCGACTTCCTTGGAGGAATCGACCTTCTTGGTCATCTTCACCAGCTCTTCGATGATGGCTTCGACAGCCAGGTTGATGCCTCGCTGGATTTGCGTGGGGTTGGCGCCGGAGGCGACGTTCTTCATGCCTTCGCCGAAGATGGATTCGGCGTAGACGGTGGCGGTGGTGGTTCCGTCGCCGGCGACCTTGCTGGTCTTTTCGGCGACTTCCTTCACCATCTGCGCGCCCATGTTTTCGTATGAATCTTCAAGCTCGACTTCCTTGGCGACGGTCACGCCGTCCTTGGTGACGGTGGGCGAACCGAAGGATTTTTCGAGCACGACGTTGCGGCCGGAGGGGCCGAGGGTGACTTTCACCGCGCGGGCGAGTTTTCGCACGCCGCGCAGGATGGCCTCGCGGGCTTCCTGATCGAAGGCGATTCGTTTAGCTGCCATTGGTTTAGCTCCTAATAGTTGTCAGTGTTCAGTGGCCGGTGGTCAGTAAAAACAGCAGCGGGTCATAGCCTGACCACTGGCCACCGATCACCGACCACTTTCCGCATTATTCGACGACTGCGAGAATGTCTTCTTCGCTCATAATCATGAGTTCTTCGCCGTCGAGTTTGAGTTCGGTGCCGGCGTAGCTGGCGAAGATGACTTCGTCGCCCTTCTTGACGGAGAACGGGGCGCGTTCGCCGGAGTCGAGGCGCTTGCCATCGCCCAGGGCGAGGATCTTGCCGCGCTTGGGCTTTTCCTTGGCGGTGTCGGGCAGAACAATGCCGCTCTTGGTTTTCGATTCGGCTTCTACTCGTTTAACGAGAATTTTGTCACCGAGTGGGCGAAGCTTGGCCATGATTGATGCTCCTTCTGGAAGAAAGTTGTTAGTTACCAGTTGCCAGTTGCCAGTCATAAAACCTCTTGCCGCGCCAGCACTGGCAACTAACCACTGGCAACTGGCAACTTTTTTATCCCATGTTGGGCCAGCGGCCCTCGTAATGTCGTCTCATCACCCGCGCCAGGGTGTCCAAAAGCAAATTGAAATCCACCGGCTTGGACAGCACGGAAAAAACGTGCATGCCCATGGCCTCATGGAGCAGGTGCGTGGTCAGTTCCGCTGCCAGCAGAATCGCCGGGGGTGCGTTGCGCATTTCGCGCATCAGCCGAATGACCTGCATGCCGCCCAGGCCCTGCATTTTCATATCAAGCACCGCCACATGAATGGGCCGGGACTCGATCAGGTTCAGCGCTTCGCGGCCGGTGCGGGCGGAAACCGTCTCCACCCCTTGCGGAACCAACAACTGCCGAACCGTCTGGTGCCACCCTTCCTGCTCGTTGGCGAGCAGAACGGTCAGCCGATTTTGTTCACTCGTCCCAGTCATAAAGTTCAACCGTCGCGCAAAACCCGCGACCCAGCCAATAACAAGGGTCGTGCCGGGAAATGAGGCTTTTAACGAGCCAGCGAACGATCGTTAAACTACCATTTCAAATAGACTTACATAAATCTGAGTGTGAACTGAAATCAGATGAATTGGCGACGATTCTGCCAAACCGCGCGATTGGACAGGAATGTCTGTCAGACTGGCAGATGGATACCATCCGTTTAAGGGCCGAAAATCAGGCTTGGCGGGCGTAATTTTTGAGAGCTTCGCGCCAATGCGGCGTGCGATGGCGGGTCAGTTTCTCGAAGGGGACAATATCGAGCACGCTATAAGCCGGCCTGATCGCGGAGTTGGGACGCGTCTTCTTCCACTCAGTTGAGGTCGTGCGGCCCAGGTTCGCGGGGACTTTGAATTCCTCCAGGATCGCCGCCGCGAAATCATGCCAAGTCACCTCACCATCGTTGACAACATGCCAGATGCCGCTGGGGGCATCGTGCTCGATCAGTTCGATCGTGGCGCGGGCGAGATCGAAGGTGAATGTCGGACAACCAAGCTGATCATCGACTACATTCAGCGGTTTGCCCGCGCGGGCGGCATTCAGAATCGCCTGCGGGAAGCAAGGCCCACCGGGACCGTAGAGCCAGGCCGTTCGAATCAATAGCCATCGCAGCGGAGGGTTTTGCCAAAGCAACTGCTCGCCGAGCAATTTTGAACGACCATATGCGCTTTGCGGCCCGACCGGATCGTCCGGTTTCAACGGCCTGCGCAATGTGCCGTCGAAAACATAATCCGTCGAGTAATGCACGAGCATCGTGTCGTGCTCCTTGCAAACACGCGCAAGTATTCCCGCGGCGTGTCCGTTGATTTGATTCGCGAGTTCCACATTCTGTTCGGCCAGATCGACCTTGGTGTAGGCAGCGCAGTTGACCAGCAGCTTTGGACGCAATTCGGCAAACACTTTTCGGACGGCGTGTTCCTCCGCGATATCGAGCCCAGTCTTATCGACGAAATGCGCTTTCGGCAGCAGGCGCTTGAACGCCAAGGCGAGCATTCCCCCGCCGCCGGTGATGAGAATGGGATCGGCAGGGGTCATTTCGAGTTCGCGAGGTTGGATATTTCAGTTTCGGTCATGCGGCAGATGCGCCATTCGTGAAGCATTTTCGCGCCGATGCGCTGATAAAAATCGATGGCCGGCTGATTCCAGTCGAGCACGGACCATTCGAGACGTCCGCAATTTCTCTCGCGCGCGATTTGCGCCAACTTGACCAGCAGCGCCTTGCCCACGCCTTTATTTCGATGTGCGGGCAAAACAAACAAATCTTCCAAGTAAATGCCCGGCCTGGCGAGGAAGGTGGAATAGTTGTGGAAGAAAAGCGCGAAGCCGACGGGTTCGTTGTTCAATCTCGCGATCAGAACTTCAGCATATGGATGCTCACCAAATAACGTTTCGCGAAGCTTGTCTTCGGTGGCGATGCAGACGTGCGAAAGCTTTTCGTACTCAGCCAGGCCACGGATGAATGAGAGAATGACCGAAATATCATCGGGAATCGCGGTAGTAATGGAAATCGAATTGTCCATTTTGTGACATGGGCGTCTCGCCCATGCGAATTGTCGGGCACGGGCGAAGACGCCCGTGTCACAAGTTAGCGTTTGACATATTGTTGTTCGTAGTATTTGAGATATTCACCGCTCTTGATTCCGCGCCACCAGTCCTGGTGATCTTTGTACCACTGGATAGTTGTCTTGATGGCCTGCTCGAATTTGTACCTGGGTTCCCAGCCGAGTTCGCGTTTCATTTTCGAGGCATCGATTGCGTATCGCCGATCGTGGCCGGGGCGGTCTTTGACGTATTCGACCGATTCATCCCAGTTCCTGCCCATTTCGCGAAGGATGATTTCGGTGATCCGGCGATTGGGGATTTCGTTGTTGCCGCCGATGTTGTAGACCTCGCCGACTTTCCCCCTGTTCAAAACCGTCCAGATGCCTTCGCAATGATCTTCAACATAAAGCCAGTCGCGGATGTTCATCCCGTCTCCGTAAAGCGGGACCTTTTTACCTTCGATCAGGTTCGTGACAAACAGCGGAATCATCTTCTCGGGAAAATGATAAGGCCCATAATTGTTGCTGCAGCGGGTGGTCAGCACGGGCATATGAAACGTGTGAAAATAACTTCGCACGAGACAGTCGGCTGCGGCTTTGCTAGCGCTATAGGGACTGTTGGGTTGAAGCGGCGTTTCCTCGGTGAACTTAATTTCGGGTTTGTCTTCCGGCAGTGAGCCATACACCTCGTCGGTGCTGACCTGCAAATAGCGATCGACACCCTTTGCCTTGGCTGCGTCGAGCAGCACCTGCGTACCGATGACATTGGCCTGCACAAACGGGCCGGACGACATGATGCTGCGATCGACGTGGGACTCCGCTGCAAAGTGCACGACCTGCGTAATTTTGTGCTGGTCCCACAAGTCGCCGACGAGTTTGGCATCGCAAATGTCGCCTTTGACGAAGATCAGCTTGGGATTCTTCAAAACCTCATCAAGATTCGCGAGATTGCCGGCATAGGTCAGCTTATCGAGCGCGATCAGTTTCACATCTTCATTGCGCGCCAGAAGCATGCGAACAAAGTTCGATCCGATGAAGCCCGCTGCGCCGGTTACAAGAATCGTTGGCATAAATTTTTAGCCACACAGATCACGGAGGACACTGAGAAGATATTTTCCATTCTCTGTGTCCTCCGTGATCTGTGTGGCTAGCTTTCTCTCTGCATCACTTCCAGATTATTGCCGAACGGATCGCGGAAATGAAACCGTTCATAGCCGGGGATTTTGGGCTGTTCGACGATCTTCCAGCCGCGCGATTCAACTTTTTGGCGCAAGGCTTTCAGATCGTCCACTTCAAACGCGATATGTGCCCGCGTCTTGCGATCGATCCCATCTTCCACCCCGATATGCAGTTCAAACGAGCCGGCGTCGAGCCAGATGCCGTCGCTATTGAATACGGGCGGACGATATTTCGGCTTCATGCCCAAAAAACCGACGTAAAATTCGCGAGCCTGTTCCAGCGCGGCTGTTGGAACATTGATCTGTGCATGATTGACGCCAATGACCATGTGAAACCCTCAGCGACCTGCCGCTGCCTCCTTCAGAACCCGACGCAGATAGTTGCCGTATTCACTCTTGCCCGCCTGGTCGGCGAGTTTTTCGAATCGGGCGGCGTCGATGTACCCCTTGGCGAAGGCGATCTCTTCAATACACGCCACCTTCAGGCCCTGCCGTTCCTCGAGTGTTTGCACGAACTGCGAGCTGGAGAGCAGCGCATCGTAAGTCCCGGTATCCAGCCAGGCGATGCCGCGCCCCATCGGCTGAACGCGCAGCCGATCCTGCGCCAGATAGGTGCGATTGACGTCTGTAATTTCGAGTTCGCCGCGTGCCGATGGCTTGAGGTCTTTGGCGATCTGCACCACCGATGCGTCGTAAAAATAAAGCCCTGTCACGGCCCAATTGCTCTTGGGTTGTTTTGGCTTTTCCTCGATGCTGATCGCCTGGCCATCTTTGGCAAATTCCACCACGCCATAACGTTCTGGATCTTTCACCTGGTAGGCAAAGACGGTTGCGCCCGAACTGAGGTTGGCCGACTCCTGAAGCATGCCGGTCAGATCGTGTCCGTAAAAGACGTTGTCGCCGAGGATCAGGCAGACGGGTGAATTGCCGACAAAATCAGCTCCGATGGTGAAGGCCTGCGCGATGCCTTTGGGTTCAGGCTGCTCGCGATAACTCAATTCAATTCCAAGCTGCTTTCCATCACCAAGTAAAGTGCGAATCATCGGCAGATCGCGAGGCGTGCTGATGATCAAAATCTGTCTAATCCCCGCGAGCATGAGCACCGACAACGGGTAATAGATCGTCGGCTTGTCATACACGGGCAGAAGCTGCTTGCTGATGCACAGCGTCAGCGGGTAAAGCCGCGTGCCTGCTCCGCCCGCGAGAATGATGCCTTTCATAAATGGTTCCTTGTTACTGGTTACTTGTTATTTGGAATTTGTTGCAAATCGCAAGCAACAAGTCACCAGACACAAGTAACAAATAACGCCTAATTCAGCACTGCGAGTCGTTTTACGGACTTGGGCAGATCAAACGACACATCCTCATCCACCAGCGTCTTGGTTTCGACGGTTGCTCCGAAGTCGCGCCGCAAACGATCAAGCAGATTATGCACGAGATGTTCCGGCGCCGACGCCCCGGCCGTCACCAAAACGCCCTGCTTGCCGGCAAACCAGGATGGATCGATTTCCGACTCATCGTCAATCAGATGCGCCGGCTTGCCGGCTTCCTTCGCACGCTCGACCAATCGTTTCGAGTTGCTGCTGTTCTTACTGCCAATCACCAGCACCAGATCGACCTGAGGCGAATATTCACTCACCGCGTTCTGCCGGTTCGTCGTCGCATAACAAATGTCATCCTTCGTCGGATAACGAACCCCAGGAAAACGTTTTTTAATGGCATCGATAATTCGCTGGGCATCGGAGACGCTGAGCGTGGTCTGCGTCACGTAGGCAACTTTATTCGGGTCGGGCACATGGATGGTCTGCACTTCTTCGGGAGATTCGACGACGACGATCGACCCGGGCGCTTCGCCGACCGTGCCGACGGCTTCATCATGGTTGCGGTGGCCGATGAACAGGATCGTAAAGCCATCGCGGGCGTAGCGAAGCACTTCCATATGAACCTTGGTCACCAGCGGGCAGGTCGCATCCACCTCAATCAATTGCCTGGCCTTGGATTGTTTTCTCACTTCCGGCGAAATGCCGTGAGCGCTGTAGACGATCACAGCGCCAGCCGGCACTTGGGAAATGTCCTCGATGAACGTCACGCCCCGGCTTTTGAAATCCTCGACGACATGACGATTGTGAACGATCTCATGAAACACATAGATCGGCGGCCCGCGCAGCGCGAGCACCTGGTCCACCACTTCGATGGCCATGTTCACACCCGCACAAAAACCGCGAGGATTGGCAAGGATCACCTTCATCCGCCCTGAATTCTAGCGTGAAATCGAAGAGGGACAAAACTCAGAAAGAAAAGCCACGAAAACACGAAGAAGACGAAGTTAGCACGAAGGAAATCAATCATTCAAATTCTTCTTCGTGCTAACTTCGTCTTCTTCGTGTTTTCGTGGCTCTGGGATTGATCTTTCGCTGCGAAGCCATAATCTTTCACGGCTGTTAAGAAGGAGAAACCTTGGCAACGATTCGGCCATTTTCGGGCATTCATTACGCGAGCCGGGCGGATTTGGAGATTTCCAGGCTCATCGCTCCTCCCTACGATGTGCTGGACGATGCCGGCAAGGCGGCGCTGCAGGCGAGACATCCCAATAATGTTGTCACGATCGATTTGCCTCACATGCCTCCCAAAAGCGTCGGCCCGGACGCGGCCTACGAAAAGGCCAACACCACCCTGCGGGCATGGCTTTCCGCGGGCATCCTGGTGCGCGATAAACGCCCGGCCATTTATCCATATACCCAGACTTTTGAACACAACGGCAAGACCTTTCACCGGCGCGGGTTGGTCTGCACGGTCAAACTCGAACCGTTTGGCGCCGGACACATCGTGCCTCATGAAAAGACTTATGCGGGCCCGATCGAAGATCGTTTCAAGCTGATGAAAGCGACCCAATCGCAGCTTTCGCCGGTTTTCGGATTGTTCAGCGACCCACGCAGCGAGGTGACGAAAACCCTCTATCAACACGTTGGCAAGCCCATGCTGGACGGAACGCTTGATGGCGTGCGCAGCCAGCTTTGGTCGGTCACCGACGCTGAAGTCGAAAACCAGGTCATTCAGATGATGGGCACCAAGTCCATCTATATTGCTGACGGACATCATCGATACACGACTGCCCTTCATTATCAGACCGAAACGGCCAACGCAGCGGGCGGTAAGTTGCCCGCCAACCATCCCGCGAATTTCTGCATGTTTGTGCTCGTCAGCATGCACGATGATGGGCTTTTGATCCTGCCGACCCATCGATTGATCGGCGGAATGAGCAAATTCGACCTTAACGCGTTCAAAACCGCGATTGGATCCAGTTTTGAAATCACCGAATCGCCTCTTCCCGCCGATCGCGCCGGGGAACTGGCCGATGTCATCGCCCATGGCGATCCGCATTCCATGGGCCTGTTTGACGGGACGACGCGCAAGTCTTACCTGCTGAAACTGAAGAACCCCGACGTCTTAAAGCCTCTGGAACCCAGGAATTCCGACGCCTGGCGACGATTGGACGTGGCGATCCTTCAGCGGTATCTGCTGGATGAAGTGCTGCAACCCCGATTTGCCGCAGGTAAGGAACTGGCCAAGGGTTACACCGCGGACGCCCGAACAATTCCCGGATCGGTCGATGGCAAGCAGTATCAAATCGCCCTGCTATTGAGGCCCACGCCCCTGATGGCGCTGGAGGACCTCGGCAAGAGCGGCGAAGTGATGCCTCAAAAAAGCACGTATTTCTTCCCGAAATTGGCGACCGGCATGATGATCAACCCGCTGGATGTGGCTTGAACAAATCCCCCGTGCCGGTACACTGCTCCGCCTATGATCAAAGTCAAGAGTCGCGGAAACGAGACGGCGGAACAGATGCTTCGCCGGTTTAAGAAGATGTGCGAAAAGGAAGGTCTTACCAAAGACATCAAGCGAGTGGCATATTACGAGAAGCCCTCCGAGAAGCGCCGCCGCCGACAGCGCAAAGGTCCGCGCCCGGTCGTTGGCGGAATGTCACCGCGACGATAACGAATTTATTTTGGATTGCGGATTGCGGATTTTGGATTTGAAATCCTGCAGTCCAAAATACGAAATCTAAATCCAAAATGGCGATATCTGACGCAGCCGTTCACACCGAGCACCTCACCAAGATCTACAAGGATTTCTGGGGCCGGGACAAAGTGCGGGCCTTGGATGATCTGAACCTGACGATCAACCGTGGCGAAGTGTTCGGCCTGCTCGGGCCCAATGGCTCGGGCAAGTCCACCACCATCAAATTATTGCTCGGGTTGATTTTCGCGACGCGAGGCAGCGCCCATATCCTGGGCGCGCCGGCCGGATCGACAACGATCAACCAGAAAATCGGGTTTCTCCCCGAAGAATCGTATCTCTATCGCTTTCTCAATGGCGAGGAGACGCTGAAGTTTTACGGGCGGCTGTTCAAGATTCCTTCCAGGGAACTCAAACGCCGAGTGCCGGAACTGCTCGATATTGTTGGCCTGGACGAACGTTCGCGGAAACGCAAACTGCGCGAATATTCCAAGGGCATGGCCCGGCGAATCGGATTGGCGCAGGCGCTGATCAACAACCCCGACCTGGTTCTTCTCGACGAGCCGACCACGGGCCTTGATCCCATTGGCACGCGCGAAATGAAAGACCTGATCCTGTCCCTGAAGAATCAAGGCAAAACGGTGTTACTCTGCTCACACCTGCTGGCGGATGTGCAGGATGTGTGCGACCGCATCACCATTTTGTTCCGTGGCAAAATGATGGAACTGGGTCATGTAAAGGACTTGATTCAGATCAGAGACATCACGCAGGTCAGCGCCAAAGGACTCTCCGAGCCGCAGGTCCAGCAATTAAAGGATTTTCTGGCGCAGATGGGCGCTCATGACGCCCAGATTTCACACCCGACGACGACTCTTGAGGATTTGTTCGTGAAGATCGTGCGGGACAATACGCCCGGAAACGGCAGTTACACCAGCAGCACCTGACGGTTGGCAACTCTTTGGCCTGCTTCGTATTATAAATTCAATGCTCGCGTACATTCCTCAGTCAATCGAAAACAACCTTCAATGGCTCGCGCCGGCGGCTATTGTCGTGCTGGGGCTGCTTGTTTATGGCTTTGGCGATTTGTTTCGGTTCAGCTTCCGGCGGGCACACGCCATTTCGAGCGTTTGTTTTTGGGAATCGATTCGACGCCGCGTGCTTTGGATTTCGCCGCTTGCGATGATCGGCGTATTGCTGGTCACTCAATTTCAAAAATCGCTGGACGAACAGGATGCGATTCGCCAGACGATCAAATTTACGTTGTTTGCCGCCGGCATGGTCGTGACGATGACGGCGGTCATTCTGGCGTGCACCAACCTGCCTCGCGAAATCGAATCGCGGGTGATTTATACCGTTGTCACCAAGCCGATCACTCGCCTGGAAATTGTCGCCGGCAAGGTGTTGGGCTTTGCCAAGGTGTCGGCAGCCATTCTCGTAATCATGGGCGTGTTCACGCTGATATACATCCATGGGCGCGGATGGAGCCTGCGACGAGACATACAAAAGCGACTGGAAGCCGGATCGATCGATCCCATCTCAAGACCGACTTACGAATATTGGGCCAAGGAAGGCCTGCTCAGCGCCCGCACGTTTGAAAAACCAGCGACCTTGCAGGTTTATGCGCAAGAGCCAAATTCTGATACTCGTCGATGGTTTTATAGCGAAGGGGATGGGAGCATCGTCGTGCCGTTTTTCGTTACCCCCGAGTTGCTCACACCACGCGGTTCGCCGGATTTCAAACCCGGCGATGCAGGCATTGTCGTGCAGTTGATGATTGGATTTCGCGACACCGATTACAATAAAGCGCAGCCTGAACCTTCCGGCCTGCCGATTGGAATCGCCGCGCCGACCACCACGCTCATCCAGGCTCCCGCAAAAAGCGCGGCGGTTCGCATTGAATTCCTGGATGAAAATCTAAATTCGCTGATCGACTACCGCAGCATCAACGGCGGTCAACCCATCGTTTTGAACGATCCGTCAGGCGCCACGCCCACCTCAATTCAGGTGTCCCAGGAAATCGCGTTGAATCTGCTCCGTTCGCAATTGTTGTATGTGTCTGTGACGGGCGCGACGCAGGGCGTTGAATATTCGGTGGATACCCGTCATGAACCCGATGCATTGCACAACCCCATATGCTTGCTCGTCCCCGGGACAACTCCCGATATGGCCAGAATTATCGGCCCGGTCGATGATCGAACGACAGACACCTACCAACCTGCACTGCCGACGTTTCGCGGGCGAACCAGCACATATGGACAGCAACTTCGCGGAGGCCCGGCGAAAATCGCGCCGGTTGCCGTTTATCGATTCCGGGGCGCAACTCCGCGCAGTGCCGACGGGTCCGCCGCTTTTGAAATTCGCGTACGCATCGAGCATAGCGGAGCGGATGAAAACGACATCGAAACCACGCGCTTCCAACTGATTGCGGTCAATCGCAAAACCGGCGTGGCGGGAGAACCCATTTACATCTCACCCGAAAGCAATCGAACAACTTACTTCTCCTTGCCTTCGTTTTCCATGCAGGACGGTGATTTCGATGTCTACCTGCGCGACCTGAGCCCGGGACAATACGTGAACATTCGCGCTGACGTCTTATCGCTTGTCGCATCCAAAGAATCCTTCGATTTCAACCTGGTTAAAAGCCTCTCAATCTTGTGGATGCTTTCCATACTTGTGGTGGTCATCGCCATTTTTTGCAGCACTTTTTTGTCCTGGCCGATCGCGATCGTGCTCACTTTGCTCCTGTTGCTCGGACATTGGGGTATTTCGCAGCTCAGCGATTCTCTGGCGCCGGGAATTGGGAACATGGTTGCGCAGGACCTGTTTGGCTCCGTGTCGGGCGCCAGCCAGGTGAAGGTGGTTCAACAGTCGGTGGATGCGATGGCGCGCGTGTTGAATCAGTTGGCCATCATCCTGCCGGACATCGGACAGTTTTCCGCCATTGACGATATCGAGGCGGGCATCACCATTTCCGCCTCCAGCCTGATTGCTCCAATGAAGGTACTGGCGACTTTTGGACTGCCCATGCTTGCCTTAAGTTATGTCCTGCTAAGGAATAAAGAGGTTGCGCCGTAGCCGGCGGCAACCCTCTGCCACGCTGCGATCAAGGATCACTTCATTGCGGCATGCTCCGATAATCCCTCATTTTTCAAGGTCCTTCTTGCCGAAGTAACTTCTGCATGGACCTTGCAACGCTTATCGGATACGGCTTGGCGTGGGGTGCGCTGGCGTACGGCATTTATCACGCTTCGCACGGAGCGATCGGTGGGTATATCAATCCAGCCGAAATGCTTGTCGTGGGCGGCTGCGCGTTCGGCGCAGCGTTCTGCTCCATGCCCTTGCACTCGGTCATTGCCGCGTTCAGTTCGGTCAAGAAGATGCTCTTCTCGAAGGAGACGCATATTGAGCATGTCATCAAGGAAATGGTGACCTACGCCGAAACGGCCCGCCGCGATGGCGTACTCGCCCTGGAAACCGTTGCCCGCGAAGCACCCGATCCATTTCTCCGGCGCGGATTACAGCTCACCATCGATGGCACGGACCCGGAACTCATCGAACGAATCATGCGCATCGAGATCGAAGCGATGCTCGAACGACACAAGCACGGCAAGCATTTCTGGGCCTCAATCGCCAAGTTCGGCCCGGGCTGCGGATTGGTCGCCTG